>DXGR01000108.1 GCA_019113825.1 Candidatus Stackebrandtia excrementipullorum
TCAGATGATCGCCACAACCGTGTCGCTGTAGTCGATGTGGCCGGTCGAGCCGTTGGACAGAATGGCACGGAAGTAGATCGTCCGGCCTTCCTTCATGTTGTAGTTGCAGTCACGCATGGAGCCGGCGCCACTGACGTTGTGGCACTCCTCTTCCCGTCCGTAATCGGTCCACCAGTGACCGATCACCCGGTAGCCGTCGGCCTTGTCGTCGTACACCACCAGGTGGTCACCGGTGGATTCGAAACAGACCTGGCCCCAGCCCATGTCACCGGTACAGTCATGCCGCATCGGTTCGACTGCGGCAGCCTGACCACTCAACGTGGCCCCCATGATCAGGCCCAACATAACCGCGATGAACTTGAATCGCTTCACGTGCTTCTCCTCGTCGCAACGGCACTGGAAAACGGTCCACGAGACAAACACGGTTTTGACACGGAACGAACATCGTTTAGCGTCCACTCACCACTGTTGCCCCCGGCGTCGCCCGTGAACCATCCGAAGGCTAGCCAAGGGTCAACAGGGACGAAAGCGATTAAACGGAGGCGGTCGGCGTCGCGATATCGACTCGGAAGAACGCTTGTGGCGCTACAGATCCACGGACAGCAGGTCAGTGAGGGAATCCGCCGTGAAGACAACCGGATTGTTGCCCATTCGTTCCACGTTGACCCGTGCTGTGAGCTCCGCCATCTTTGCGCGGTCGGTGATGCCGTGCTCGACAAGATCCAACGACAAACCGCAGGCCTCTGCAAGTTCGACGAAGCGTCGACGCGCCTGAGCCGGTGAGTCGGCGTCCAACGCGGACAGAACCGCGGCCACGGCGTCGGTATGCCGCTGCACCGAAGTCCCCGGCTGCAACATCTCTTCCGTCGCGGCGGCATGTGCCTCGATGAAGTACTGAAGCGTCAAAGCGACGGCGTGGCCGTGCGGAAGGCCATAGGTTTTCGTGATTCCATACGACATCGCGTGTGCGGCGGTCGTCTTCGACACGTCGATCGCGCGGCCCGCAAGGTGGGCACCGGCCGCCATACGCGTCGCCGACTCGATCGACCCCGTCTGCACGAACTCCGGCAACGCGGGTACCAACTCCGCCAACGCCGCGACGGCATGGCCACGACTGGCCTCGTCACCACCGACCGACCAGAGGCTCTCAAGCGCCTGAGCAAACGCGTCGATACCGGACGCGGCCTTCTGATAAGGCGTCGCCGACATCGTCAAGGCCGGATCAAGAATCATCGTGTCGGGCAGCATCGCCGGCCCCGCGATCGAAAACTTGTCTTCCTCGATGTACACGACCGCAAAGTGAGTGGCCTCCGAACCCGAGCCCGATGTCGTCGGTGCCAACACGAGCCCCATGGACCGGTCCGTCACCGGCCCCCCGGCACGGATCAGCTCGTGCAGCTTCGCCTCGTCGGTCACCCCCTGATAGGCGCACAACAATTTCGCCATGTCCATGGCGCTCCCGCCACCGACTCCCACCACGACGTCGGGCTGCACTTCCTCGACCAGGCGCAGCCCTTCGATCAGGTCCAGCGCGTCGGTGTTGGCCCGGAATTCGCTCCAACGCCTGACCGCCGCCGTCTTCACCAGTTCGGGCAGGCACCCGGCCGCACCCGATGCCTCGAACGCATGCCGACCACACACCAGCAGGACACGTTTCGCATCAAGCTCGGCAACCACGGCGGGCAGTTTCGCGACCGCATTCTCCCCGAAGCGGACATCACGGTCGGTGGGCAGTACGGACATGAGGCTCCTTTGTGACATGCGACGGATGTCGTGGCAGGACGGACAAGCCGTCATGCCACGACATCACGATGGTATTCAGTCCAACGCCGCCATGAACGCCGCCTTGCTCTCGGCGGGCGTACGGGTCGGGCGGCCGATGTCGGCCCGGTTACCGGGTTTGACCTTCAGCTCCAGCAGTGCCGGGCCACCGTGCTCGCGCAGCGCGGCAACCTGCGCCGGCAGCGACTCCAGGTCATCGGTCGCCGCGGCGTAGCGGTACCCCAGCGCCTTGGCTGCGGCCGGAACGTCGACCTTGTCGATCGAGGTCGGTTGTCCCCCCACACTGTCGTGGACACCGTTGTTGAACACGACGTGGAAATAGTTGCCCGGCGCGTGGTCGGCGATCACCGCCAACGTGCCCAGGTGCATGAGGAATGCACCGTCGCCGTCGAAGCACCAGACCTCGCGGTCGTGGTCGGCTTTGGCCACACCCAACGCGATCGAACTGGCGTGGCCCATGCCTCCCACGGTCAAGAAGTCGCGGTCGCCGTTCAAATCGTTGTCGGCGCGGTACTCGAACAGTTCACGGCTGAGCATGCCCGTCGTCGCGACGACGGCGGCGTCGTTACCGACGGCCTTCGTCAACGCGATCAAGGCGTCCTCGCGCGACGGCAGCGACGATTCGACCTTCGGCAGTTTCGCCGCATCCGAAAACGTGCCCTTCTCGACCAGCAGGACGTAGGGGCTCGACTTCGCCACCGCCTCGGCCAGCGCCTCCTCAACGAGCTTCTCGGCCTCATCGGGATCGTGCGGCAGAACCGACCACGGCAGATCCATCGCCTCGACCAGTTCACGCTGGACGCGTCCCTGCTTGACGTGCTGTGGCTCGTCCTTTACGCCCGGCTGTCCACGCCAGCCCACCACGACGAGCATGGGAATGCCGTAGACGTCGGAGTCGGCCAGGCTCAGCAACGGGTTCACGATGTTGCCGTAACCGGAGTTCTGCAAGTACACGACCGCCGGTGTCTTCGTGCGCAGGTAGTGGCCGATGGCCAGACCGACCGCGCCACCCTCGTTGGCCGCGATGACGTGTTGCTCGCGAGGGAGGGTCGCCATGATGTGGCTCCCCAGCTGCTTCAGCAGACTGTCGGGGACACCGGTGTACAGGGTCACTCCCTGCGCGCTCAGGTGCTCGCAGAAACGCTTCGGATCGACACTCACGATTCGTTCTCCGGGATGATCGCCAGGGCCTCTTTGATGTTGGCGATCTGAGAGTCGACCTCGGCGGAACGGCCGTTCTCCAAAATCGACGTCGCCACGCTCGCCATGGCCTTGTAGGAGGCGCGCATCAGCTGGTTGGCATAGATGACGATGTTCACGCCGCGCTTGGCGAACTCCGCTTCGGTCACGGTGTTGTAGCTGGTGGGGACGACCACCAGGGGAACCCGCTTCTCGAACTTTGCGAACCGGTCGCAGAATTCGAAGACCTCGTCGGGCTGCTTCTGACGCGAATGGATCATGATGCCGTCGGCGCCGCCCTCGATGTAGGCCTTCGCCCGGGTGACGGCGTCCTCCATGCCCTGCTCCAGGATCAGGCTTTCGATCCTGGCGATGATCATGAAGTCCTTGGTGATCTGTGCCTTCTTGCCGACCTGGATGC
Organism: Candidatus Stackebrandtia excrementipullorum; assembly: GCA_019113825.1. Taxonomy (GTDB): domain Bacteria; phylum Actinomycetota; class Actinomycetes; order Mycobacteriales; family Micromonosporaceae; genus Stackebrandtia; species Stackebrandtia excrementipullorum. Next base: position 3,383 of record DXGR01000108.1, read on the forward strand.
GGTGCACGAAGTCCTCGATCGAGGACTGGGTTTGCGCGACCCCGGTGCCGAACAGGGAGTTGCGTTTCAGACCCTCCTTGTCCTCGATGATGACGGCCGAGGCGCCCAGACGTTCCAGGGATCGCACCGTGTACGAGAAGTGCTCCGGTTTGCCGCCGGTGTCGGCGTCGTAGATGAGCGGCTTGGTCGTGACCTCGAAGATGTCGTTGATGGTCTGCAGCCGCGAGTTCAGGTCGACCAGCTCGATGTCGGGCTTACCGCGTGCCGTCGAGTCCGTCAACGACGACGACCACATGCCGTCGAACTCGACTTTGCGGCCGTCGTGTTCAGCAGCGGTGTTCTCGATGATCAGGCCCGTCAAGCCGCTGTGGGACTCGAGGATCCGCACCAGGGGCTTGTTTTCGATGAGGCGACGCAGTCGCGACAGTCGGACGTCGGGGGTCGTGCCGACCTCCTTCACCGACTTGTTCAGCTGTGTCGAGGAGATGCCGGCGGTGTAGGGAACCTCGACGAGTTCGCCGTCCCACTCGGCCAGCGCATCGATGACCCGTTGCCGGGTCTGCGCCTGGACACCGGTTTTCCAGTCGTCACCGTGAACCACATACCGTGGCTTGAGCTCCCGAAGGTTCGCGACGTAGTCGAGAGTCTCCTGCGGCACCACGGCCGTGACGCCTTTGATGTTCTCCACGACCGCGCGACGCTGATCGAACGTCATGTGGGGAAGACGTTTATAGCTGGCGATCGCAGAGTCGGTCAGCAGACCGATCGTCACGTCACCGAGCTCGGCGGCACGCTGCAGAATGTTGATATGGCCGGGATGGACGAGGTCGGCGCTCATCCCCACGTAGACGGTGGGCTTGCTCGACAAGATCTCTCCTTGGCTTGGAACGTTTGCTGACCCACCACCGTTGGCGGGACTTCCAGATGTCTGCCGTACATCGGGTGTGAGGCGTCCGGCCGCAGGTCGGCCGACGAATACGATCGGCCGTGCATCACGGCAACTGATCACGAGTGCCGCGCGCCAGGAGCTCCACCGCCACAACGGCAGGGTTTATCACGCGGAATCCGACAATACCCCTATGCGTTCATCAACTGTTCGCGCGCGGCCTTCCAAGGTGGCACTCAACGGTCACTCAGCCACTTATCGCCGTCAATATGTGGGGGCCTCCGTTCCTCCTCCCCACTTCGGACTGTAATCGACTTCACACCTACCGTCCACCCTCGCCGCCGAGGCCTGTGGACAACTCCCTACCCGGGGATAAAACAGCCGATATCGCCATCGAACGCCCGCGGTTCTTTCCACGCCGACGATTCACCCCAAGACCATCCGGTGGTGACCAACCACGCCAGGCGCATCGACACATTGACACACCGCGATGAGAGCCCCAGAATTAACTCCATCGCCCCCAACCGTTCACACTCGGTAAGGAACTGCCCGTGAAGAAAACACTCCTGCGCACCACTACGGCTGCGGCAGCCGCCGTCGGCCTACTCTTCCCCGCCCAAGCCGCACCCCCCTTCTCCGGTGAGGTCGTCTGCGGGATGACCGGCGTGTACGAGAACTACGACGATTTCGGTTTTTCCGGTCACCTGGGAGTAGCCCGACAGGGCGATCAGCTGACCGTCGCCGGAGGCTACGGCAACGCCTGGAACGTCCAGCTCGACTCCGGATCGTTGGCCGGCACCGTCGGCTGGATCTCAATCGACTGCGTCGGCGCGAACGTTTAAAGAAAGAGCCGAGCACGACGGGAAGCCCGCCCAGCCGACCGTCGATCTCGACCGTCGCCGGTCGTGGGTCGCCCACTCATGACCGGCGACGTACCTGCGCAAAGGGCCTTTACCGGAAGCAGTCGCGGGCGGCGTCCAAAAACGCGTTCTCGTAATCGGCCGGATTGAACTCACCCATGTAGTACTGCTTCATCTTGTGTCGGGCGTGCGCCAGCGGGTCGGTGTTGACCAGTTGAATGAAAACCTGCTCGATGTTGTCGCCGGTACGGTCCACCGGGTAGGCGGCCTGCGCCAACGGGAACTCGGCGGCGAGCGCGTCGCCGGCGCCCGTCATATCGGTGATCGCGAACGGTTTCTCCGAGAACAACCAGTCCGAGGCCGCCCCGGACACGTCGCACACCATGACGTCGGCGGCGTTGATGCAGTCGACCAAACTCATCTGATCCGAGGTCGTTCTGCCGTACTTGTGCAAACGACCCGTCTGCGCCGAGTCAGCCGCCAGCAACTGCTCGACGGCGTCGAGTTGACGGGCGGCGGCGGGGTTGCGTCGCGTATACGGATGCGGACGAACGATCACGGTCATGCCGCGGTCGATGGCGGCTCGACAGATGCGGTCGGCGATGGGCAGGGAACAGAAGTTGGCATCCGACGACAACCCCGTCCATGTGGGCGCATACAGCAGGACAGGCGGCCGGTCGACCGGCCGCGGCCGGATGGACACGTCGACTCGGGCGGCCTGCGGGTGCCCGACGATGCGGAACTTTTCGGTCGGGATATCGATGCCGTGCCGGTGATACCGGTCGATACCGGCCTGCCCGGCAACGAAAATCCGGTCGTACATGGCACTGATCGGGTTATAGCTGGCCGGTTTGTCACTGTCACCGTGCATGAGTTGCACGTGCGTGTACTCGGCGAACCGTACGCACTGCGTGTTCTGCATGCTGTTGTTGACGTAGAACACGGCTTTGATGCCGTCGACGAAGATCGTCTGAACGTCGGTGATGCCGGGCGCGACGATGCACGGCGCGCTGGTGGCCGCCGCCATCGTCGGCAAGAACGCCTTATCCCGGAGGATGACGACGTACGGGTCACCGATCCGGTCGAAATACGGCAGCCACATCAACAACTGGTATTCGGAACCGGGGGGCGCGGCGAAGTGAACGGCGAATCGTGGGGCGTGGTCACCGACCGCGTCGACGACGCCGCGGTCCCCGGAATGCGGGTGACGACGACGCAGGTACCAGGCCACCACCGTGCTGCCCGCGCAGCACGCGGTCGCCAGGACACAGGCCACGGCAATGATCCACGGGGTGACACCGGTGACGGCGGTTCCCCAGAACCCGACGGTCAGCGCCGATATCAGGAGGTACGCGCTACGCGCATTGACCAGTTTTTCGGCCGGACCACGTTGTACCCCGAGGTTTGCCGTGGCAAGTCGACGCGTGGACAGTGCCACAAGAAGCCGTGGTTCGAACGCGATGAGGGCGAGTAGAAGGACACCTGCGACGGCTTCGGGGACACCGATACCGTCCGGCTGAGCGTCGGCCATGTTGATCAACAGCGCGGCGACGACGAGGACTCGGCCGAGCTGAAACTCGCCGAGCCCGTCGGCTCTCCATCGCCACCCGCCCCACGCCAGGGTGGCGGCGGTCAGGATGTAACCCAACCACGGGCCCGGCACCAGCAGGAACGCGGCGATGGCTGCGACGGGAAGCCCGTACGGCAGTGCCGTCGAGGCGAGTTTGGTGATCAGTTGGCGCATGAGAGTGTCCTGTCCCGCAGCAGCGACTCGGCGAACCGCAGGTCCACCGGATGGGTGACCTTGAGATTGAACTCCCCGCCTTCGATCACCGCGACGGGGATCTCCGGAAGGTAACGCCTGACCACGCCACCGTCGTCGGTGGGCGTGAACTCGGGGTCGGCGGCGGCGGCCTCGTGGGCACGGGCCAACACGTTCAGCCGGAAGCCCTGTGGGGTTTGGCAACGCCACATCCGTGACCGGTCGGGGATATCGATCACGGTTGGTGGTGAGGTGGTGGAGTCGACGTCCAGAACGGTGTCGGTGCTGGGTACGGCAACCGTCAGGGCCGATACCCGGTCCAGGAGTTCGACGCATCGCGTGATCGTTTCGGGGTCGACGAGGGGCCGTACGGCGTCGTGCAGGAGGATCTTGCGGTCGTCGGGTTCGTCGACGAGATCGGCCAGGGCGTTGCGTACCGAACCGGCCCGGTCGGTGCCGCCGACACCCACGTGGTCGAGTTTGCGGTAGTCCTGTCTGCTGAGGATGTCCACGGCGGTCGCGATGTGGTCGGCGGGAAGATACACCCGAATGCGGTCGATGTCTTTGCAGGCTTCGAACACGTCGACGGTGTGCGCGAGAAGCGCCTTGCCCGCCACCGTCAAGAACTGTTTCGGGGTTTCGGTTCCCATACGAGTGCCCGTCCCCCCTGCCAACAGCACGGCGACGGCCGGCGGTGTCACGAGGTCCTCAGCTGACGGTCGACGTCCACCGCCGACAGATACAGCTTGTAGGTCACCGCGCCTTCGACCAGCAGCAACAACACGATGGAGGCGACGGTGACGCCCAGGACGGCGGTGGACAGGGGCGCGACGATGAACACGGCCATCTGGAACTCCACACCGGAGAACAGGTGTGATCGGACACGGTGCCGCACGAGGAAGTCGCGCATGCGTGTGAACCAGCCGAACCGTTGTTTGAAGGACTGTTGGACGTCGACGACGGTCGCCGAATCGTCCTTACGGGTCGAGTCGTCCTCCAAGACGAGCTGTGCCTCGTCTTCCAGCTGCATCCGGTCGACGGTGGTGCCCTGGGCCGCGGCGAGTTTGGTGCGCATGCCCTGACGGGTCTCTTTCAGGTACAGGGCGTTGAGGTAACGGAACATGTCGCAGAAAACGACGCCGGTGCCCAGGTAGAGAAAGACCGCGTTGCCGGTGGCGACGTACTGGCCGCCGAACAGGGCGAGGGTGCACCCGAGGACCCGGACACGGTCGAGGATGTAATCGAGCCAACCACCGAACAGCGAACCACCGCCGCGCAGGCGGGCCAGTTTGCCGTCCATGCAGTCGAAGGTGAAGCTCAGGTGAAACAGGAGTGCCCCGATCGCCAACATGGTCCAACTGTTGTCGGAGTGGCCTGCGAGCCAGAACAGTACCGCCGAGGCGATACCCAGGATGAACGCTCCGACGGTGAGGACGTTGGGAGTGACCCATCGCCACGCTGAAACCAGCCACAGCAGGCGTCCGGCCAGCGGGTCCACGAGAAACACCGTCCACCAGGAGTCACGTTCCTTGTAGGTGGACAGGATCTGAGCCCGGGTTACGCGTTCCACTGGTCTCCTTGAGGTCAGCAGGGGACGGCCGACATTATCAATCAGCCGATATGGGGCACACCGCACTACCGTCACCGGAACGTAATCTGCTGGTCGCCGCCGCGACACCCAGTTCACCGTGTCACATGCGTGGCGAAGGTGGCATTATGAACTCACACCATCTGGCTTTCGACAACGCTCAATGCGTAAAGTCGAGCCGAGTTCCCGGCCGATACGAAGCGACTTGAGAAGGCGATGCACCAAGAACCCATCATCGAGGCTCAAAACCTCGGCGTCCGTTTCACCGTCGGCCGCAGGCGTAAGGCCCGCCTCCGCGAGATGTTCATTCACCGCGGTAAACGTACCGTGCAGCAGGCCGATGACTTCTGGCCGTTGCGTAACCTGAGTTTTCAGATCCAGCCCGGCGAAGCCGTCGGAGTCATCGGCTCCAACGGAACCGGAAAGTCGACCCTCCTGCGGTTGATCGCGGGCGTTTTGTTGCCCGACGAGGGCCGTGTGATCCGGCAGGGCAAGGTGGCGCCGTTGATCGCCCTGTCCGCGGGGTTCTCCGGTGACCTGACCGGCAGGGAGAACGTGCACCTGGTGGCGTCGCTGCACGGCATGAGTCGTCAGACGATGAAGGCGAAGTTCGACGAGATCGTTGCGTTCGCCGAGGTGGAGGACCACATCGACACCCCGGTCCGTCACTACTCCTCCGGGATGAAGGTACGTCTGGGCTTTTCGGTGATCTCGCAGCTGGAGCACCCGATTCTGCTGGTCGACGAGGCCTTGGCCGTAGGTGACAAACGTTTCAAAAAGAAGTGTTACAAGGTGATCAGGTCGCTGCTGGACGAAGGCCGCACGTTGGTCCTGGTCTCTCACAGCGAACGCGACCTCACCCGGTTCTGCACTCGCGGCCTGTACCTCAACCGCGGGGAACTGCAGGTTGACGGCACCGTGGAGGAGGCTCTGGCCGCTTACCAGCACGTCGAGGATCAGAAGGTGCCGGTCTGATGCGGGCGGTGCTGTTGGCGACCACTCCCGGCGCCGAAGCACTCCTTCCCTCGCAGCATTCCGACACGACCGTCTTCGGGCGGCTGCGTCGACAGTTGGCCGATTTCGGGGTCACCGACGTGACCGTGATCGGTCGTCCGGAGTTCATGCCCGGGCTGCCGTTGGAAGGTGTGCGGGTAACGACGTCCACGAGCGTGGACGGCGACCTGCAGTTGTTGTCGCAGGCCTGCGAAGGGGACGGCCCGGTTCTTCTGTTGACCGCCGACGCGTTGCTCGCGGACACGGCGATGTCGACGGTGTTGTCGGACCCGACGGAACGGTCGGGTGCACTCGTCGGCGGGATCGAGAACGCGGGCCCGTTGGAGCCCAAGGTGTTTCGTGATCGCGGCCTGGTGCTGTCGGTGGCGACGGGTTTTCATCACGTCGGTAAACCCAATGGGGCCGCCTGCGGCGTCTTGAAGATCAGTACGCCGTACCTCCCGGAGTTGCGGGCCGCGGTAAAGCAGCTGATAGCCGATGACCTGACGGAGTTGACCCGGTCGACCGACGCGTGGACGCTGACGTTGCTGGCGTTGACGCGCTCGGGTGTGAAACTCACCGCCTACGGTGCGCCGGGCGCGCCGTACGGCCGTGTGGGCGACGAGACTCAGGCCGCGTCGCTGTGGCGGGAGATCGAAAACTGTGACGAGACCGCCGTTCGGTTGAACCTGTGTGTCAAGGCCGACGACGACTTGTTCGCGACCTACTGCATCAGCTCGTACTCGCGAAAGCTCGTCCTTCTGTGTCACCGTTTGCGGTTGACTCCGGTGGGTGTCACCTGGATATCGATCGCGTTGGCGGTGGTGGCGGCGGGACTGTTCGCCACCGGTGTGCACGGCGCGATGATCGGGGCCGCCGTGGCGATGTACGCGAGTTTCGTGTTCGACTGCGTCGACGGACAGTTGGCCCGCTACACGCACGGTTTCAGTGCCTTCGGTGGCTGGTTGGACATGATCGCCGACCGGGGCAAGGAGTACCTCCTGTACGGAGGTCTCGCGTGGGGCGCGGCGGCATCGGGGATCGGTTGGGCGTGGCCGTTGGCGATCGCCGCGATCGGCGTCCAGGTGGTGCGGCACATGACCGACACCTGGTACGGGACGATGCAGGATGCGGCGAGCCTGCGTAAAGCCACGCGTTCCCTCTTGTACGCCGATGACGGGTTCGCCGGGTCGAGCGCGAAGAAGGCGCCGTCGTCGGCGGCGGTCCGGCTGGGTAGGAAACTCGGCAACCTGTCCGCGCAATTCGCGGCTGCACGTCGTTCTCCGGCCTACTGGTTCAAACGGACCATCGTGTTCCCGGTTGGGGAACGCTGGTTGGTGATGGCGTTGGGAGCATCGTTCTTCGACGGCGGGGTCGCGTTGGCGGCGCTGCTGGTGGGGCAGCTCATCGCTTTGGGTTACACGCTTGCGGGCCGGACTTTGCGGTCGTGGGCCGCGAAGGTCGACGTCCTGGCGCGACCGGACAAGGCGACGCATCGTGACGACGGCCCGTTGAGCGGATTGTTGCCGCCGTGGGCGTTGCCGCCCCTGCCGGTGTTGGCGGTCGGTGTCATCGCGGTGGGTGCGGCTCTGGTGTCGGCGGCGTTGGACCTCGCCGGCGACCGGTTGATCGTCCTGAGTGCTGCAGTGCTGTTCCTGACCGCACTGGCCACGGCGGGTCACCGGCACGGCGGTCCGTTTGACTGGCTGGTGCCGGGCGCGTTGCGGGCAGGCGAGTACGGGTTGGCGATCGCGTGCGGGCTGGCCGCCGGGATACCGATGCCGTTGCTGTACGGACTGTTGTTCGCCTTGTCGTTGTACCACTACGACCTTGCGGCTCGGGTGGACAAGGCGGCGTCGCCGTTGGATTCACGCGAGTACGGGCTCGGTTGGGAGGGCCGCAGCATCGTGTTGGCGGCGGCGTTGATCCCGGGCCTGGGCGTGTGGGTGTTCGGCGTGTTCACCGCACACATGTTGCTGGTGTTTCTCGGTGGTGCCCTGTTGGGTCGCCGGGCGGCGCGTCGCCCGGCAGCCGATGACACACCGCTGCCGTCGGTGCTTGGTTCCCGGTAGGAATCGAACCGTTCACGTGACGGGCGGCCCCTCCCGATTCGAGAGGGGCCGCCCGTTTGTTGTGGGACCGACGGGTCAGAGCTTGCCGCACTGTCCCTTGGTCGGGCCGATCCAGATGTTGGCCTGCCCGTTGTCCACGGGGGCCGGGTCGTTACCGGAGCAGTCGGTCGTCCCGATGACGGTGTTGCCGGCGAAGACGACACCGCCGACGTTGTCGGTCAGATTCACCGGTCCGGTGACGATCGATCCGGTGACTGCGACCTGGCCGAATCCGCCGGTGATGTTCACACCGCCGACGAGGACGCCGGTGGTCACGGTGACCAGGCTCGCGTCTGTGGCTTCGACCTTCCCGAGCACGGTGCTGTCGGTGATGATCAGGCGTGCACCGTCGGCGACGGTGACCGAACCGACCTGAATCGCGCCGTCGAGGCATACGACCCCGTCGGTGATCGACAGTGCACCGATGTGCAGTCCGCTGACGGTGTCGGTGCAGGCCGGTGCGTCGAAGCCCAGACGCACGACCTGCGGGTCGTGGTCGGAGGCCTGGTGTGAGAACTCGGCGTTCAGGTGCACGACCTCGTATTCGGCGGCCGGTGCCAGCGACGGGGTGACGAGGATGTGGTCGAGGACCTGCGAGACGCCGTTGAACACGTACGTGTAGCGCTCCGTCTCGGGCAGCGTGTTGATCAGGTCGAGCAGGACCGGATCGTCGCCGCCGGTGAGTGCCTCCAACGCCGGGCTGAACTGATAGTCGTTGATGTCGCCGGCGATGACGACACCCGCCTGCGGGTCGACGGCGAGCACGTCGTCGACGAACCGGTTGACGACTTCGGCCTGAGCGATGCGTTGTTCCTCGGTGACGCGGTTCGGCGGCTGGTAGCGTCCGTCGGCGTTCTGGTCGCCGCCCTTGGAGTTGAAGTGGTTGACCACCACGAACACCTTGTCACCGTTGAACACGAATTCACCGGCCAGCGGTTTGCGGCTTTCGAACCAGGCGTCGTTTCCGGGGTCGATACGACCCGGGGAGATGCTCAGCTCGGGTGCACCGTCGTCGCCGGTTTCGACGGTGACACCGGTCGTGGCGTCGCCGCCGGGGCGGTCGACGAATTCGACACGCTGCGGGTCGAAGAGGAACGCGACACGGATGTTGCCGCCCGGCGCGCCACCGTCCATCTTGTCTTCAGGGTTGATCTGGCGCCATTCGTAGGCGGGACCGCCCGCGGCCTCGATTTCGGCGACGAGCCGGTCGAGGGTCTGTGTCGCGTCGACGAAGCCGTCGTCGTCGCGGCCGTTGTCGTCCTGGATCTCCTCGAGCGTGACGATGTCGGGGGAGGCGAGCCCGTCCACGACACCGGCGGCCAGCTCGGCGAACTTCTCGTCGGAGTCGCCGACCGTCAGATTCTCGACGTTGTAGGTGGCCACGGCCAACTGGTCCTCGGTGTGAGGTGTGGCGGTCTGCCGTTCCAACTCGTTGTCGACGTGGTCACCGAACTCGGTGGCGGCGATCGAGTAACCGCCGTAAAGGATGTAGTCGACCGGCCCGACAGTGTCCCCGGCGATGACGTCGCCGACATTGGCCGGCGGCACCTCGCCGCTGACGGGGCTGACGGTGACGCGGCCGGTCGGGGTGTTCTGGTAACCGGTGTTGACGGCACCGCCCCGCTCGGAGGCGTACTCGTCCGGTTTCACGGTCAAATAGATCTCGCCGTACTGGTTGCCGGGGCCGATGACGCGTGCATCGGTCACGGCGACGTTCATTCCTTCACGTGCCTCCCAAAACTCCATCGCCGAGCGGGTGGGGTCGAGACGGCCGAGGTCTTCGACGTTGCCGGTGGGCGCGTCGGGTGCGTAGACGTCGGGGATGTCGTCGCCGGTGATGTGCTCGACGGGGATCGGGTTGCCGCTGGAACACACGGCCACGGTCGGGTTGGTGATCTCGGTGAGCGACAGGTTCGCCGTTTCGGGGAACGTTTCGCCTGACGACAGCTGGTAGTAGTCGCTGATCTCACCGGAGACGGTGACGGCGTCACCCTGCTGCACGGTGGGGTTGCTCCCCAGGTAGACGTAAACGCCTTCGCTGGTGGACGGATCGTCGTCGGGCTCGGGGTCCTGCATCCAGAAGCCCTGCGGTCCGGTGGCTGTCACGATGCCGGGCACGTCCGTGACGTTTTCATCGTCCAGAGGAGACAACCAGGCGTCGCCCTGGATGTCGCGGATGCGGGTGTCGCCGGGCTCGGCCGGGCATTCGGGGGCGGGTGCGCCGGCACTGTTGTCGGCGCCGGGGGTCGGTTCGTCGACGACGAAGTCGGCGGAGTTGTCGTCACTGTCACCGGCTTCGGTGCGTTGCGCGGAGAAGACGTTGGACGCTCCGGCGATCGGCGAGCCCTCGGCGATCTCGGCGGTGCCGTAACCCACCAGGTCCACGATGGCCGGGTCGGCGGCGCAGTCTGTCCCGCAGGTGAGGGCTTCGGTGGATTCGACGAGGGCGACGGTACCGTCGTTGCCGCTCATCGGGATGTCGCCGGTGACGTCGGCGTCGGGGAGTTCCTCGGTGCCGCCGTTGCCGCGTGCCTGTGCGATCAGGTACAGCTGGCCCGGCTCGATCGAGCCTTCCAACGGCGTGACACGCCATGAGCCCGACGATGCCGACCGCGGATGATATTGGACCGACCAGCCGGTCAGATCGATCGATTCGTCGCTACGGTTGACCAGTTCTATGAAGTCGTTGGTGTACGTGGCGCCGGAGTTGCCTCCTCCTCCGTACACCTCGTTGAGGACGACTCCGGTGGACGGTTCTGCAACCGCCGGAGTCGCCGCGGACAGGGCGAAGGCACCGAGGGCGACCGCAGACAGCGCGGCGCCCCCTGTAACCAGACGGGATCTACCCGGCATGAAAACTCTCAAGGGATGAAGGTGGGTCGCAGGTTACGCGACGCACTTGGGCTGACAAGGGTGCCTTCACGTTCTACCAGCAGGTAATGAACCGATCAACGCCGTACCGGCAACAATGCGGCAAACTTCGATCGACCATGGAGGCCGTCTCGTCCGCGCGGGTCGGACGATCGGGCTTCTGGTCGGTCCCCCGCAACGTTTCCGCAGATCCGCAGGCGCCGTTACGGACTCGTCTTGCCGAGGATTTCGTGTACTGCCGCGCCACAGGCCCCGGTCGGGGGCGTCGGTCAGTCGACCGGGCTACCGTCGGCGATGTGGTTCAACGCGGCGAGGTGCCCTTCGAGGGCGTTTCGGCCCTGGTCGGTGAGCGCGACCCAGGTGAGTCGACGCGCGTCGGTGCGACGAGGCGAGCTTTCCTTGCGTACGACGACGTATTCGGCTTCGGTGAGGATTTTTAGGTTTTTGGAGAGGTTCGCGTCGTTGAGTTCGAGGATGTCTCGCACGACGGAGAACTCGAGTTCGGAGACGTGACGCAGGATGCCGCAGATACGCAGTCGCACGGGTGAGTGGACGACATCGTTGAATGCGGGTGTCGGTGTGGCTTTCACCGTTCTCCTCCAGCCCCACCGGCGATTTCGGCGCGGAAGACGTCGTCGTAGCGTCGGCCGAGCACGATCGTCGTGCCGCAAACGATGACGGCGGGGATCGCTGCCCACCACACGGCGATGCCGGTGAACTTGATGACGACGCCGGTCACCATGCCGGCGATGACGACGGCGACCTGCACGAGTAGGAGACGTTTGCCGCGCGGTCCGGCCGGTCGGGTGACGGAGACCCCGTAACGGCGGTTATAGGTGGTGATGAGGAGGACGATCGCCACGATGCCGAGGGCGTAAACGGTGACGGAGGCGATGTTCGGGAGTGCGGGAGCGAAGGCGAACAGTCCGGTAACCAGTCCGAGGACGGGGTGGTACCAGGGTGGGGTGACGACGCGTTGAGAAAGTGCGGTTTCGTCGGCGGTTAGCAGGTTGAGCAGCTCACGCACCTCGGCCGCGGTGGGCAGGTCGGTGGTCGCGGCATCGGGCTGTGAGTCGTTTTCCATGTCGGCAAGTCTATTCATGACTTACCGACATGGCAAGTCATTTAGGTCTCGGTCTTGGAACAGTCGATCTTCGAACGCGTGAACATCGGGATGAACACATGCGCGAGCGGCCCTATCGCCAAGGCGTACAACAACGTGCCGATCCAGACGGTCCCGCCCAGAAGCCACCCGATGACAAGCACCGTCAACTCGATACTCAGGCGCACAACCCGAATGGAGCGGCCCTTCCTCGCCAGGCCGGTCATGAGTCCGTCACGAGGACCCGGCCCGAAACCCGCCCCGATGTAGAGCCCGGTGCCGATACCGTTGAGCACGACACCGCCGACCATGAAGGCGATGCGCCACCCGAGGTGCTCCGGCGCCGACATCAGTGCCAACGTCGCCTCCAACGCCAATCCCACGGCCAACAGGTTGGCCACCGTCCCCGCGCCCGGACGCTGACGGATCGGTATCCACAGCACCATGACGAGCGCGCTGACGAGGATGACGACGTACCCCATCGGAATGCCCGTGACCTGAGAGACGCCTTCGTGCAAGACGTCCCACGACGGCAGGCCGAGGTCGGCGAGCACCATGAGCCCGACGCTGAAGCCGAACAGCCACAGTCCGATCGCCAACTGAAGCACTCGGCGGGTCATTGACATGCCGGTGACGCTAATCGTGCTCAAGCCGATGTCAACGAAAAGTTGTGCGCGTCTCAAAAATCCACCGGTGAACGTCGTGTGTTACGAGCGGCCGGGTTCCGGTGAATGAATCGCAAAGCGGAGAAGCCTCCACATACCGATGGCGCATACACGGGACCGTCCACAGCGCTGCAAAACGCCACTCGACCCTCGGTTCGAGGCGAGTCCGTTTCCACCGGCGTCCCGAACCGTCTCGCTCGGTGCCACCCCGTGGCCGACTCGGGGATCAAGCACCCGACGCACGTGACCTTCCACACATCATCGTCGTGATCACGACGTGTCCGCGCGGTGAGCCCCGAAGGGCGACGGTGACGACGATCGGCACGGACGGACGACACGGCACGGATTTGACGAGATGTGACTTGACGCGCTCGAGCGGAAAGTCGCTGGGCCCTAACGACGTCGAGGCCACGGTGGACCATCGGGAAAGTCGGCCATGCCGACGTTCACAGGCCGAACGCCACGGGGCGAGTACCCATGGTGGTCGTCGATTGCCGAGCGTTTGAACGGACGAAACGGGACCCAATGAACGTTACATGCATATAGGGGCATATGGATACAACAGTATTGCCCGAACAGGAGGCTGCGGCTAACCTCATGTCGATTCAGTCCGCGCCGGCCACGCGGACGTATGCCCACGAGAGAGGCCTTTCAACCATGACCCAAGAACCCGATACACCTGTAAACAGGTCGCTGTCCCGGCGGAGCCTCTTCGTCGCCGCCGCCGCGGTCGGCGTCGGTGCCGCCGTCGGCACGGTCGGCACCGCATCGGCATCCGGCGCGTGGAGCAACCCGACCTACGGCACCATCACCTCCGGCTTCAAACCACCAAGCCGTCCGACACACTCCGGCACCGATGTGGCCAACAGTCAGGGAACCGCGATCTGGACCGCCAAGGGCGGCAAGGTCGTCGGCGTCCGGACCAACTCCTACCCCGGCGACACCCGACCCGGCCTCCTGCCCGGTCGCACCGGTAACGCCGTGCTCGTCGACCACGGCGGCGGCTACCGGACCTACTACGGTCACATCCTCAGCGCCGGTGTCACCAACGGTCAGACCGTCACGTCCGGCCAGTACATCGCCGCGATGGGCACCACCGGGAACTCGACCGGACCGCACCTTCACTTCGAGGTGCTCCGGAACGGTACGCCGATCAACCCCTACACGCACATGGCCAACCAGGGAGTCACGCTCGGCAGCTCCCGTCCCATCAGCGGGACCGGTGGCGGCTGGACAACGTTTAAGAAGGGCAACACCGGTGCCCGGGTGCGCGTGATCCAGTATCTGTTGAAGGCTCACGGCAACTCCTCGCTCGTGGTCGACGGCGACTTCGGCACCGTCACCCATAACGCGGTGCGCAGCTTCCAAACCTCCAAGGGCCTCGTCGCCGACGGCGTCGTGGGACCGATCAGCTGGGCGCGTCTGGTGCTGGACGTGAAGAGTGGGGCCAGCGGCAACAAAGCCCTCGCCGCTCAAACCGCTCTGAACCACCACGGGGCGGGCCTGCTCGTCGACGGCGACTTCGGTTCCGTGAGTGTCAAGGCCGCCAAGGCCTTCCAGAAGAAGAAGTACCTGGTGCAGGACGGCCACATCGGCGTCCTCACCTGGCAGGCGTTCATTTAGGACAGCGGCCCGACCGGGCGCCTCGGAGCACAGCCGACTTTACGCCTGCTTGTGCCTCATCCCCGTGCCGTCGGTGTAACCACCGGCGGCACGGTCGTTTGCGCCCGACCACATCGACCTACCAGGCTTCGCGGTGATGGCGCAGACCGTCCAGAACAAGGTCCAATCCGATACCGAATTCGTCGGCATGGGAGTAACCGGGTTGCAGTGCGTGTTCGGTGATCATCTCGGCCAGGTGCGGGAACTCCGGGGGAAGATCCCGCATGATCACATCAGCCACATCCTCGACTTCCTCGGGTGCCTGGAACGGCAAGGCAAGTTCTTGCAACACGAACCCGTAGACATAGCCGTCGACGACGGAGAAGGCGTGGGCTGCGCCGGCGACGGTGAAACCCCCGGCGCGTAGACATCCGAGAACGGCGTCGTGGTGACGCAGGGTCTCGTAACCGGGGTTCGCCCGGGAATCCATGAGCCCGATGGCCCAGCGGTGACGCATCAGGGCTTCACGCATCGATATGCAGCGGCGCCGCATCGCGGTTTGCCAGTCGACGTCGGCTGCGGGCAGGTCGATCTCGGCGAAGACGAGGTCGACCATGCCGTCCAGTAGAGCGTCCTTATTGCGGAAATGGTGGTAGAGGGCCATCGCCTTGACCCCGATGCGGTCGGCCAACTGCCGGGTGCTGGGGACATCACCGACCTCGTCGGCCAACTCGACCGCGGTGCGCAGCACGACCACCTTGGTGAGCGGCTCACGTCGGGGGGCGTCTGTGGTCACCGAGATCTCCTCGTGGTTGCACCGGCTTGCACCGAGCAACTTTACACCGTAAAGTCAGCTTTACAGCGTAAAGGTGAGGAGGGTTCGATGAAAGACGAGAAACCGGGTACCGGCAAACGTGTATGCATCGTCGGCGCCTCGGGCAAACTCGGGCGCTACATGGTTCAGCACGCCCTGGACCGCGGATACGAGGTCACCGGCGTGTGCCGAGAAAAGAGCATCGACAAACTCGCCGAGTTCGGTTCGTCGATCACCGTGCACGGCGGCGCCACCAACGACCGAGCGGTCATCGAACGGGCCGTCGAAGGCTGCGACGCGGTCCTGACCGTGCTGGTGCCGTGGGGCGTCAACGACTACTCCTCCGGCACGGCCCAGGCCGTACTGGACTACGCGCCAACGGCTCGGCTGGTGTTCTCCTGCGGTTGGCACATCACCCGCGACGGCAAAGACGTGTACGGCTGGAAGATCAAAGCCGCGGTGGCGGTCGGAAGGCTCGCGAAACTCGCCCGTCTCGCCGACATCGGTGACCAGGTGGAGGCGTGCCGAAGGATCTTCGACAGCCGGACGCGCTGGACCGTCGTACGCGGAAGCGACCTGGAGGAAGGCGACGCCGAAGGGCTTCCGGTGTGGAGCAGGCACGTCGGAGACCCGATCCTGGCGAGTAACCGTACTCGCCGCATCGACTACGCGAGGTTCATGGTCGAGGCGATCGAGAACGACGAGCTGATCCACGAAGCACCGGCCATTGTGGGCAGACTGACTCCATCGGCGCTGGCTCACGCGAAGGCTGCGGGTTCGTTACCGGGTTTGCGTTTCGGGGTCGGCACCCTCCACGCCTTCGCCGAGGTCTCGGTGGCGCACCACCGCCGGCCGCCCACGGCCCGCGACGAAATCGCACGGGCCTGGAACCCCGGGCGGGCATAGCCTGCGTGACGATCACCACAATCGTCACCGTCGTCACGGCATGTGAAGCACCATCGCCGTGTCCGTCGGCGTTTGTCAAACGTGCGAAGCAGCCGAAGGTGTACCCAGTTTGGTCGCCGACGAGGTTCGAGTGCGAGCGAGTGGTGCGGCGGTGAACAGGCGCACAAGTCTTCGAAGACGTCGCACAACGCGTCGAACCGTCCACACGTGCGCGGCCCGGGCAACGTATCGAGCCCGATGGCGACGACCCGGTAACGTCGCTGCCCACTCCAATCACGAGGGGACCCGGCACTTCTCATGAACGTTTTCGTCCTGGGCACCGGCCGGTGCGGCACCGTCACCTTCACGCGGGCGTGCCAGTACATCACGAACTACTCGACCGGCCATGAAACCCGATCCGCCGAAATCGGCGACGCCAGGTTCGACTACCCCGACGACCATATCGAGGCCGACAACCGCCTCAGCTGGTTTCTTGGCCGACTCGGCAGTCGCTACGACGACCGGGACGTTCTGTACGTTCACCTTCTACGCGACCGGGAGGCAACAGCGGCAAGCTTTCTCAAGCGGTGGGATGGGCCGCAAAAAGCGGGAATCATGTCGGCGTACCGGCATGGGGTCATCCCTCGGGGGTCGGAATGGCCCGAAAGCCGTCGACTCGATGTCTGTCGCGACTACGTCGACACCGTCACGGCGAACGTGACCGAGTTTCTCGGTAGCCGACCGCACATGACGTTGCACTTGGAGGACATCGAGCCCGGCTTCAGCGCCTTTATGGACAGAATCGGCGCCGACGGTGACCTCGATGCCGCTCGGCAGGAGTGGGAGATCAAACACAACGGTTCGTAACCGTCGCGCCTCCGCCTCCGGGCTGCGGAGCTCGAGTGTGCCCTTGTCGTGTTTGAGGTAACGCGGCTTCCACTCGAGAAGTTCCTTCTGCCAGCGTTTCCCGATCGCACGCTCTTCGGGTCGGTCGTGGTCGTCCAGCACCACAACGGCATCCGACTTCAATCGGTCGAGGAGTGCCGGGACCGCCGGGAACCTGGCACTCTCCCCCACCGTGGCAGGTGGGCCGTCGACGACCAAGAGGTCGAACCGGCTTTCGGGGACCCGGTCAAGGTCGTACCACGGCCAGGTCTGCTCGTTCAGCTTCACGTCGGTCAACGGTGCGTGGCGAACCTCTGCCCACTCCGAAACACCGTGGTCGACCAGCAGCTCACGCGTCCGGTCTGCAAAACGCTCAAGATGTTCCAGCGCAACGACCTTGCCCGTTCCAAGTTCCCGCATCGCGTACGCCATGACCAACGTGGTTACTCCGCTACCGCATTCGATGACGGAAGTGCGACGTTCATCGTGAACCAGATTGAACAGATACCGCAACAGGTCCGGTGAGGCCGCCCATCCCGCCAATCCCGGAAACGCCTGCGGCGGTTTCAATCCGTAGTACAGACCCGACAACGCGTCCAGCTGCGCGTATTGTTTCCGCCCACCGACCACAATGGCCGAGGCCGTCTCCTCCGCCTGCTCCCGCATCGCCTCGTCGAGGTCGCCGGGCGTGACCTGGCGTTCCTTCAAACTCTTCAACTGCGCCCCGACCCCCTTGCGCCACGCCTGGGCCTCCCGGTGTTCCTCCACTCGCTGTCGGCGTTGACTGCGGATGCTCTTGGCGACCTCGCCCAGCTGTCGGACGACCTCCTCGTGCCGGGCGACGGAAGCCGCCTCCAGCTCGACCAGCCGCCGGTTTGCCCGCTGCAGTTGCTCCCGGTTACTGCGCAGCAGAAGCCGATGACCGCGGCCGACCATCATCAGAACCCCGAACATCATGAGCTGGCACAACGCAATCGCGGCGACGAGCCCCACCGCCCCGAACACGACATGGGCCGTGACGGTCACAACCACCATCGCGGCGAGAGCGGGGACGATCACCTTCAGCCGAAGGAGTCGCTCGAACATGGGCAGCCCTTCTATAAAGTCGCCTGGAGGGCTCAACCGTGCCGGGGTGGAGCGCGTGGAAACCGGTAACACCACTTTCGTGTACCAGTTGAACGGGTAGGAGCTCAACCTAGCGCAACAACCCCTCGCTTCCAACCGCTACGCGGTGGCACTTGAGCGCCACCGTCGGGAGTCAAGAGTGTCCAGACCAGACATCAGCGTGATCGTGGCCGCCTACAACGCGATGCCGTATATCCGCAGGTGTATCGACTCCGTTGTGGCGCAGTCGATGCCGTCCGACGGGTACGAGGTGATCGTCGTCGACGACGGTTCGACCGACGGCACCGCGGAGTATCTCGACGACCGGGCCGACGACGTCCGAGTCCTGCACCAGGAGAACTCGGGCGGCCCGGCTGCCCCTCGCAACCGCGGCTTGGAGATCGCCCACGGCGAATACGTGTTCTTCCTCGACGCCGACGACTACCTGGGGGAAGAGACGTTGGAACGGATGCTGGCGATGGCCCGCGCGAACGATTCCGACATCGTTCTGGGCAAGATGATAGGTGTCGGCGGGCGTGTCGTGCCCAAGTCGATGTTTCAACGCGACCAGCCGCGCACCACCGTGTTCGATTCCCGGGTCTATTGGGCGTTGAATCCGTTGAAGTTGTTTCGCCGCGCGTTGATCGATCGTCTGCATCTGCGGTTCGACGAAAACCTGCCGGTCGGACAAGACCAACCGTTCGTCGCCGAGGCGTACCTGAACGCCACGGTGATTTCGGTGTTGGCCTCCTACGACTGCTACTACGCGCGGTTGCGTGACGACGGCGGCAACAACACGCAACGCGCGGGGGGCGCAACACGGCGGCTACCGATGCTGCGGACCATGTTTTCGCTGATCCCGGAGGCGGTGCCGCCCGGTCGGAGACGGGACCTTTTGCTGCGGCGCCATTTTCAAAGCGAACAACGCGAGTTTTTGGAACACCTCGACCGTGAGACCGACCTCGATCGACGTGGGGCCGCGTTCGACGAGTTCGCCGGCTTCGTGCGGACGTGGTGTGCCCCATCGGTGTACGAACGGTTGCCGGCGGCGGACCGGTTGCGGCTGGAGCTGATCCGGCGCGGTAACGCCGAGGCGGCCATTGCGATGATGCGGTTCCAGTTGGAGGACCGGCCTTGGGACGTCGTCACCCGTGACGGACGTGCCTACGCGACCTACCCCGGTTTCGGTGGCGATGTCGACGACGCCTTCTTCGACGTCACCGACCGGTTGACGGTGCGGCACGAGATCGACGACGCCCGATGGACGAGCCACGTGTTCGCGTTCTCGGGCACTGTCGACATCGACCGACTCGACGACCCCGACGGCGTGATACAAGCCGTTCTGGTTGAACGCGGCAGCGCTGTCGAACACGCCCTGACCACCGAGACCACCGCCGGGCGACGGTTTCGCGTCGACGTCGACCCGCGCGGACTTGACGGCCTTATCGGTGTCGGTCAGTGGGACGTGTTTCTCGACGTGACGTGTCGCGGCGTGACACGGCGCGCCCGTGTCGGCAGCAGCCGCGGCCCTACGGTCACGTTGAGTGACGCCGTCAGGCTCGTACAGGCACGTGGCGGCGGCCCGATCCGTCACCTCGAGGCGTACTTCACGAAGCCGTACGGGAACCTGAGTTTCGACGTCGGCATGCGTCGAGGCCGCACTCCGATCGCGGTCCACCTAACACCGTCGTCGCAGCGCGGCGCGGTCCGGCTGACCGGCGAGGTCCCCGGCGTCGGTTTCGCCCGTGACGCGGTACGGGTGGTGGCCCGTCGCGGCGACCGGGAGGTGATCCTGCCCACTGCGTGTTCGCCGACCGGGCGGTTCGAAACGTCGGTGGCGGTACCGCCGGGCCGGTGGCGTCTGGAGGTGTCTCTGCCGGAGTGTGCGTCGGCGCCGGAGATCACGGCGGCGGTACCGGTGTGGCGGGCCACGTCATGGCGCGATATACCGCCGCGCCGAGTGGGCTTGTCGGCACGGGCGTCGACGCCGATGATGGAGGTTTCCGTGATCACCCCGGGTAGGATCGTGCGGCTGCTTCGGCGGCGGCTCGACCCCGGCCGTTGACCGAAGACCGCGTCGCAGGCCGTGAAGCGAGCCGGAACCACCGACACCCCCTAGGACAGGACATGAGCAGCACCCCGATAGACGTCGTCGTGGTCGGTATGGGCTACGTCGGTCTCCCCTTGGCCGCCGAAGCCAGCCGTAGCGGTTTGACCGTGGCCGGTTTCGACGTCGGCCGATCCGTCGTCGACGGATTGAACTCCGGCCGATCCCACATCGACGACATCACCGACACCGAGGTGTCGCGGATGCTGGCCGACGGTTTCACCGCGACCACCGACCCTGCGGTGCACAGTCGTGCGAACACGATCGTGATCTGTGTCCCTACACCGCTGTCCCCCGACGGCGGGCCCGACCTGACCGCGGTCGAGTCGGCAGCCCGCACGGTCGCGCAGCATGTGCGTCCGCAGACGCTGGTGGTGCTGGAGTCGACGACGTATCCGGGCACCACCGAGGAACTGGTTCGTCCGATCCTGGAAACGAGCGGTTTGACCGCCGGGGTCGACTTCGGGTTGGCGTTTTCCCCCGAACGTGTCGACCCGGGCAACCCCGTGTTCGGTATCGCGAACACACCGAAGGTCGTGGGCGGTGTGACACCGGGGTGCGGTGACGCGGCGGCCGCGTTTTACGGCAAGTTCGTCGACACGGTCGTACGTACCCGTGGCACGCGTGAAGCCGAGATGGCGAAACTGTTGGAGAACACGTATCGGCATGTGAACATCGCGTTGGTGAACGAGATGGCCGTGTTCTGTCACGAGCTGGACATCGACCTGTGGGACGTGATCTCGGCGGCGTCAACGAAACCGTTTGGTTTTCAGCCGTTCACGCCCGGGCCGGGTGTAGGCGGGCATTGCATCCCCATCGACCCGAACTACCTGTCACACCGCGTCAAGGGTGCCCTGGGATACCCCTTCCGGTTCGTAGAGCTGGCCGAGGAGATCAACAAACGGATGCCCGACTATGTGGTGCACCGGGCGGTTGAGCTGTTGAACACGCAGGGCCTTGCGTTGTCGCGGTCGCGCATTCTGTTGTTGGGGGTAACCTATAAAGCCGACATCGCCGATCAGCGGGAGACTCCGGCGGAGCCGATTGCGTCGAAACTGTTGACCGGCGGGGCCTCGGTGATCTATCACGACCCGTATGTTCCGCACTGGAAGGTCTCGGGACGGGACGTCGAACGGGTCGCCGAATGGCGCGACACCGATGCGGACCTGGTGATCCTGTTGACCGGGCATGCCGAGTACCGGGTGCCGGAGTTGTCCGCGACGGCACGCATGCTTCTGGACACACGCGGCACGTCTCGAACGGTCGACGACTCGGGACGGTCGGCGAACGTTCACCTGCTGTAGCGGCACGTATCGCGCCGGTCGACCACGTCAAAGTGCCCTCCCGTCGGCATGTTCTCGCCGGTCGCCCGGCGAATCCGGTCACGGGTGGGCGCCCACGGCGGGGCCACGTGTTCCTCCGAGGGACGGTGATCGACCGGCCAGGAAGCGGGTGGCGGCACTACGTACTATGCGTGGAAGGTTGTCTTTGAACTTCGTTCATCGTGAGCGGCCGTTCGGGCGGATGTGTCCTAAGGCGAAGAATGTCGGGCATCCCGGTGCCGAACGCAGGGCCTTCGAGGCGCCGTCTGAACACCGCGCCTCACAACCGCGAGTCGAGGGACCGCTTCGGAGTCGAACGCTTGACATCTGAAGGGCTGTTCGCGAACTCGATTCGTGGCGCGCGGCGGTTCGAGTGGATGCCTCGTCAAACGGAGAAGGTCGTATACACAGCGGTTCGCAGACAGCCTATGAGGTACCAGCATGGAAAGGCGCTATGAGTCAGGGTCGCGCGGCTACGCTTCCTGAGCATCCCGCACAACTGTTGGACGACTACCTGTCGATTCGAGCCAGGCGGGCTCCGGGGGCGTTGTCGGCCGCTGCACTGCGTACTCGCTCGTTGAGTGCGCGGGCGCTACTCGTCCGTGCGGCGGCGCCGTCGGTCAACTCGATGGAGGCCCTGATGGCGGCCGCGTCCGGTGGTCCCGTCCCCGATGACGCGGACCCGGTGGCGGTGGCGGAGTTGGCTCGGTTGTTGGCGCTCCAGGACCGACTCCCCGACGATCGTGCCGACGCCGTGGCGCTGTACGAGCTCGCGGCGAGCATCGAGGGGCCGGACCGTCTGCCCGGTCGCGATCAGGAGATCCACACGCAACTGGTGTTGCAGGCGGGTGGGCCGGTGGAGCCGCTGCTGGAGCGGTACACGAAACTGTCGGCCAAGGCACGTACGTCACTGGAGCTGGACCGGACGAACCCGTTCACGGCGACGGGTGATCCCGAGGAATGGCTGGCGACGTTTCAACAGGTGTTTCCCCAACCGGCTCCGTTCGTCGCCGAGGGTGACGCGGTCCCCTTCGACCGGTTGACGACTCCGCCGGCCGACCCGGTCACGTCCGGACCCGTCATCACGGTCGTGGTGACGTCGTACCGGCCCGATCACACGCTGGTCACGGCCGTGGAATCGATCTGTCGTCAATCGTGGCGGAACCTCGAGGTGCTGATCGTCGACGACGGTTCCGGCGCCGAGTACACGCCCGTGTTGGACCGAGCCGCCGCCGTCGACGACCGGGTCCGACTGATCGTGTTGGAGGAGAACGGCGGCACCTACCGCGCTCGCAACACGGCGTTCGAGGTCGCCGCCGGCGAGTTCGTCACCATTCAGGACTCCGACGACTGGTCGCACCCGCGGCGACTCGAGGAGCAGGTGGCGCCGCTGTTGAGCGACGACACGCTCATGGCGACCACATCAGACGGATTGAAGGTCACCGAAGACCTGTCGGCGGTGCGGGTCGGCCGGATCGCCATGGAGATCTGTACGGCCTCGCTGATGTTCCGGCGGCGCGTCGTGATGGACCGCATCGGTTACCTGGACGAGATCCGTAAAGCCGCCGACACCGAATACTGCCGCCGGATACAGGCCGCATTCGGGCAGCACGCGGTCAGGCATTTGAAGAACCGGGTGCACACGGTCATTCGACTGTCGACGGAGTCGTTGTCGCGGGCGGAATTTCGGGCAGGCTGGATGCATCCGGCTCGGGCCGCGTATCGGTCCGCCTACGGGCTGTGGCACGACGAGATTCGTGCCGGCGCCGACCCGTTCCTGCCTCGCCACCAGAGGTCCCGCCGCTTCTTCGCTCCCGCGCACTTTCAAGGCGGTGGAGACAGACGTTCGTACGACGTGGTGTTCGCCGCCGACTGGCGCGCCTACGGCGGTCCCCAAAAGTCCATGATCGAGGAAATCACGGCTCTGACCGATCGTGGGCTTCGTGTGGCCGTCACGCACTTCGAGGCGTTCCGGTTCATGACGATCCACCGCAAACCACTGTGTACACCGATTCAGCGGCTCATCAACGCAGGCGTCGTCGATCACGTTCTGCCGACCGACGACGTCGACATCGACCTGCTGATCCTGCGCTACCCACCGATCCTGCAGTTCGCCGACGGCCAAACACATCGGCTGCGCCCCAAACGATTGATCATCCTCGGAAATCAGGCACCATCCGAAAACGACGGCACCGACCTGCGGTATGTGCCGCGCACCTGCCATGACGCGGCGACGGCCTGGTTCGGTGTCGAGCCACTATGGTGTCCGCAAGGACCGTCGATTCGGACCGCTTTGGCGCCACCGACCCTGGAAACCTCACAGGTCACGACATTCAACATGCCCGGCATCATCGACGCGTCCGGTTGGTCGGTACCCCGCACCGGTTTCCGCAGCGATCTACCCGTCATCGGGCGACACTCCCGGGACCACTGGACCAAGTGGCCCGCCGACCGTAACGATCTTCTGGCCGCCTACCCGGAGTCGTCCGATGTGGACGTGCGGATCATGGGCGGCGCGGAGACGGCACGGAAACTCCTGGGGAGCAGTAAGATCCCGCTGAACTGGGTCGCCTACGACTACGATGAGGTCGGCGTTCCCGGTTTCCTGTATCAACTGGACTTTTACGTGTACTTCCCCCACCCGCACCAGATCGAGGCGTTCGGCCGCACGATTTTGGAGGCACTCGCAGCCGGGTGCGTGACCGTGCTGCCGCACCACTTCGCCGACACCTTCGGGGAGGGGGCCGTCTACTGCACGCCCGACGAGGTGCCCCGGTTGATCGACAAGTACTACGCCGACCCGGCGGCGTTCCTGGCCCAGAGCCGGACCGCCGTCGAACACGTACGTCGGTTCCACAGCCACCAGTCCTATCACGACCTGGTTGTCGACGTCCTGAACCGATGAATCCGGCAAAAGGAGCAAACACGCACCATGCGGTTGTTGAAAATTGTGAAACGAATGACCAGGCCACAGTTGGCCGCCGTGTCCTGCGCGGTGGTGTTGACCGGGGCCGCGGGCGTGTTCACCATCGTGAACGCACCCGAATGGAGCATGGTGTCGTTGGCACTGTTGAACGTGCTTCTGCTGCTGATGGTAGTTCAACTGTCCCGACGGGTAACAAGACTCAACCGGGCCGCAGGTACAGGAATCGAGGCCCGACTCGACCGAGTCGACGCCCGCATGGAGGCCTCCCACCGGCGGCTGTTGGGCACGATCGAGTCCGAACGACACGAAGCCGCCGTCCGGCACCAGGAGTTGCTGGCGGCGCTGAAGACCTCGAGTGAGGCGAGTTGACCGTTGAACAGTGGATCGACGATCCGAAAAAGCACGTCGGAAAAAAGCAGCTCCAAGCATCGAATAGCGTTTAGAACCGACATCGAGGGGCTGCGAGCGATCGCGGTCCTGCTGGTCGTCCTGGGGCACGCGGGTGTTCCGTTCTTCACCGGCGGTTACGTCGGTGTCGACGTGTTCTTCGTGATCTCGGGTTTCCTCATCACGTCGCTGCTGCTGACCGAACTTCGGAACACCGGGACGTTGTCGGTCCGGCGGTTCTATGCGCGACGCATGGTGCGGCTCCTCCCGGCGGCCGCCGCGGTCATGGTGGCCACACTGGTCGCGGCGTGGCTGTGGCTTCCGGCTACCCGGTACGGTGCGATCCTGATGGACGCGGTATCCAGCGCGTTCTACTTCGTCAACTATCGCCTGGCGGTCCAGGGCACGGACTACCTCGCCGCCGACGAGGCGCCGTCACCGTTGCAGCATTTCTGGTCGTTGTCGGTCGAGGAACAGTTTTATCTGGTGTGGCCGCTGCTGCTGTTGGCGGCGGCGTTGGCGTGGCGAGGCGGACGGCGCCTGAACCCGACCATGATCCTGGTCGTCCTGGTCGGTGTCACCGTCGTGTCGTTGGCCGCGAGCATGGCACAAACGGAGTCCTCGGCGCCGTGGGCGTATTTCGGGATCCACACGCGGGCATGGGAACTGGCGATCGGTGCGATCGTGGCGTTGGCGATTCACCAGGCGGTGCTCATGCCTCGGCGATTCGCCGACACCGCAGCCTGGGTCGGGCTTACGGCCATTGTGGTATCCGGTGTCGCGTTCACCGCACAGACCGCGTTTCCCGGCTGGGTCGCGCTGCTCCCGGTGCTGGGCACCGCATCGGTGATCTACGCCGGTGCGTCGCGAGCCGGAAGCGCGGCCCGGCTGCTGAGTCTTCCTCCGATGACGGGGATCGGCGCGGTCTCATACGGTTGGTACCTGTGGCATTGGCCGATTCTCCTTATCGGACCGGCCGCGTTGGGCGTCGATCCGAACCCGGGTCTCAACGTCATGCTGTCCATCGCGTCGCTTGCCGTGGCGATCCTGTCGTACCACTTTCTCGAGAACCCGATTCGACGTAAACGCTGGCTTGCTCACCGGTCGCGACGCGGCCTGGGCCTGGGCGCGGCGTTGTCGGCGGGGGTCGCGGTCGTCGTCTCGCTGGGTTTTCTCGTCGCGCCCTCCACCACCGGCGAAGGCGACGCCGCGGAAGTCGCCGCCGAAGACGTCAACCGGGACGGCATGGAGGAGCTGCTCGAGGAAGGCACTCGCATACGGGACGTGCCCGTCAACCTCACGCCGTCGCTGGACGACATCAACCAGGACATTCCGCCGGTGTACGGCGACGAATGCCACGCCGACTTCGACGTCGTGGAGCTCAATACCGACTGCGTCTACGGCGACCCCGAGGGCGACCGCATGATGATCCTGTTCGGAGACTCCCATGCGGCACATTGGTTTCCGGCGTTGGACACGCTGGCGAAGGAACACCGGTGGCAGCTGGTGAACATGACCAAGAGTGCGTGCGCGGTGCCGATGGTCACCACGTACACGTCGGTTTTGGGACGCAACTACGACGAATGCATCGAGTGGCGCAACGCCGCCGTGGACCGCATTCAGAAGTTGGAAGCCGACATGGTCGTCATGCCGACCAGTGACGGCGGTGAACCCGCCGACACCGACACCCCCGACGAGGACTGGGTGGACGGTTTCCTGGAGACCGTCGAGATGGTGCAGTCCCCCGACACCGAGCTTGTGCACATCGCCGACACCCCGTGGTTCGACGAGAAGGTCCCCGACTGTCTGGCAATGCACCTGTCCGACGCCACCGAATGCGTCCAGTCGCCGTCGAAGGCCCTGGTGAAGCCGGAGCGACGCGCGACCACCAACCGCGCGTTGCAGGCCGAAGGCGTCACCGTCATCGACCCGATGCCGTGGTTCTGCACCGACGACGGGTGTCCTGTCATCGTCGAGAACCTGCTGATGTTCCGCGACCGTCACCACATCAGCTCAACGTATGCCGAAACGCTGGCTCCACTGTTGGGAGAGGAGCTGGGGTTTTAACCGTTCCGTTGTTTCGGTGCCGGTAGGCGCCTTGGGGTGTAGCGGTCCTGCATGCAGGACCGCTACACCGAGCCGCTTACGGCGAACGGCTTGTTACCGGGGTCCGGAGTCGGCGACGACACGGACCGCCAGCTGGTTATCATTCATATAGTACGGTTCGATGTAGACATTCCCGACCCGGGCGGCCCGATATCTGACCAGGCGTCGCTTGTCGATCACGTCGTCGAAGAAGGCGCCCAGTCTCACCCGCAGCCCCGGTGCCATCGGGCTCTCCAGCACCAGGTGCCACACCTCGTGGTCGTTACGGCGTGCCGCCGCGAGTTTGGCCGCATCGATCCGAAGCCTCAACCGTTCCCCGTCGGATGTCACGGGGACGGGCACGGCGTCGGCGCCCGACCGGGTCAACTGCCCACCCAGGTGTTCCGGCACCGGTACCGAACCGAAAACGTCGCAGCCCACCTCGATCACCGGGCCGTCGACGTCGACGCTCACCACCTCGGCGTACAGCTTCCGCTTCCATACTCGGATCGCCGGGCGCCCCTCGTCCGTGTAAGGCACGGCGGCCAGCTCGGGTTGCAGCCCCCGCCGTCCCGGAGACAAGGCCCTGGTGTCGACGCATTCGACGCTCGGCGCAGCGCCGTCGATCTCCAGGAGCCACACCCCTGCGCCCATACCGTTCAGCTGTTCGGCGTCAACGGTGATCGTGCGCCCCTCCCACGGGAGCATCACCGCCGTGTCCTGTCGAGCGCTGCGCAGTCGCGCAGACCGAAACTCTCGATCGGCTTCGAACACCACGTGATCGAACCCCGACGATCGGCACCGAACCGCCAACGGCGTCTCCTTCGACGGCACCACGTCGGTCCGGGCGAACCGCCGATACGAAGACTTGGTGAGCCTGTCGCGTGCCCGAAGCGGTGGGGCGGTGCGGCCTCGATTCCGGTCCACGAGCTCCTGAAACAACCGTTCGTGCTGGGACACGGCGGTGTGCGGCCGGTACAGCCGTGCCTTGGCCATCGCAGCGGTCGACATGGCCTGCCGCTGCTGCGGGTCGTCGATGAGCTTGAGCAGGCCACCGGCGATGGCCGCGGAATCGCCGGGTGTGACAAGGAGACCATTGACACCGTGATCGACAAGTTCCAGTGGGCCCATCCGGCACGCCGTCGAGACCACGGGTAGGCCGGCGCTCATCGCCTCGACGATCGTCAGACCGAACGACTCGTACTCCGACGTCACCGCCGCGATCGAGCCCTTCACCCATTCGCCGTCCATCGGCGAGAATGCACCCATCATGGTCACCGAGTTGTTGAGCCCCAAGGAGCCGATCAGCGCCCGCAACTCGTTCGTCTGCGTGCCGACGCCGTATATCCGCAGCCGCCAGTCCGGTCGGCTGCGGACCACCTCACCGAAGGCACGAATCAACAGGTCGTACCGTTTCACCTTCTCGATGCGCCCCGCCGCGATGATCGTCCGCGCCGAGCCGTCGGCCGGTTCTACCCGACACGACGGGACCATGTTCGGGATGAACCTGATGCGGTCGGCCAAGTGGGGCATCTGTTCGCGGTAAACCTCGGCGTCACCGGCGCTGACGGTCACGAACGCGTCCAGCCGTCGATACGCATTCGACAATCGCCGACGCAGGGCCGGTGAATGGTAGTCGTGGAACATGTGCTCCTGTCCGACCAGAACCGCGCGACCGTAGGCGAACTGTGACAGGTAAACGTTCAGGCCGGGCCGTGTGCCGACGTAGACGTCGGTGTCGTGGTGACGCAGAAACCGGGCGACACGACGGTCGGCCAACGCACTGTACCTGTGGTAGATCGTCTCTGCCTGAGGGAACGCCACCGCCGGTGTCTCCAGCAACCGTCGATCCCGACGACTCACCGCGCCGCCGTCACCTTGCGCTCGATCGCCGGGGGCTCGACGGTCGATCAACGACATGACGCGCACACGCGGGTCGAACTCCAGCCGCGGAGCGGTCTGGGAACGCATCACCGAAACGATCTCCACCTCGTGACCGAGATCGGCCAACGAGGACGCGGTGTTGAGGGTGGTGCGGATGGTGCCGCCCAGCCCGTACATCGCGTGGACAAGGAACGTGATCTTCATGTCGTCGCCGCACCGTCACAGTAAGGGGGCCAAATCGGGTTGTGTCGCCTATCGCCTGTGATCCGTCCGACAGGACGTACCGGCGGGGGGTGGGGTGGTCATCCACATGACGCGTCACACGGCGACGTCATCACCGTATCGCGCGGCCTCTCGACGTGGTGGGGCCGCGCCTTCGACATGTCGCCATAGTCCCGCATGCGGCCCGGGAAAACCATGCGCGATGTCACGGTCGCCTTCGCCGGATCGGCACCGTTGAGCTGATTCTGCAACCTGATGCGGTCCGTTATCGTGTATGTCAATGCCCCAAGGGTTGTACTCGCAGCCGTATCAGGCGAGTACGTCACGGAAAACCCGACGGCATCGGATTTGCCGCGCACCTTTACCTCGAGGTCGCGCAATCGACATCAGGTGAGAACAGGAGCATGGGATCCCTCACTACCACCCCCGCGGTAGTGCCCGAATTTCGATGACGAGACTTGAGCGCGCCCAACGCCCCACTGTGGCCGTGATCCTCGCCGGTGGAACCGGCCAACGATTCGGCGCCTCGCTTCCCAAGCAACTGTTGAAGGTCTCGGGCAAGGCGATCCTGGAGCACACACTCGACGTGTTCGAACGCAGCGACGCCATCGGCGAAATCATCGTCATGATGAACGCCGAGTTCGTCCCCGACGCCGAGAAGATCGTGGCCGACTGCGGCTACGCCAAGGTCACGAGCATTCTTCCCGGCGGAGATACGCGCGCCGACACGACGCGCGCGGCCATCGCCGAACTCGACGGACGGGACTGCAACATTCTGTTGCACGACGCCGTACGGCCCCTCGTCGACGACCGCATCCTCTCCGACTGTGTCGAGGCATTGACCCGGTACGACGCGATCGACGTCGCCATCGACTCCGCCGACACCATCATCGCCGTCGACACGAACAACGGTGACGAGACGATCTCCGACATTCCCGACCGGTCGCGGCTGCGTCGAGGCCAGACACCGCAGGGGTTCGCGTTGCCCGTCCTCAAACGCGCCTACGAACTGGCCGCCGCCGATCCGGACTTCGCCACGACGGACGACTGCGGTGTGGTTCGGCGTTACCTACCGGACGTGCCGATCCACGTCGTGGTCGGCAGCGAACACAACATGAAGATCACTCACCCCATCGACATTTATCTGGCCGACCGGCTGTTCCAGCTGGCCTCCCAAACCTCCCCGGAAGAGGCGAGCCCCGCGGCGCTGCGTCAGGCTCTCGACGGCCGCACCGTCGTGGTATTCGGTGGCAGTTACGGCATCGGGGCCGCAATGGCAGAGCTCGTGAAGCAGCACGGCGCCACCGTGGTGTGTCACTCCCGGTCCACCACGAACATTCACGTCGAGAACCCCGAACACGTCGCGTCCGCCCTTGAAGACGCCTTCACCGAACACGGGCGGATCGATTACGTCGTCAACACCGCCGGCGTACTTCACAAGACTCGTCTGGACGACTGTGACCACGCGACGATCGACGAGTCGGTACGCGTGAACTTCCTCGCGCCCATCACGATCGCGCACGCGTCTCTTCCGTACCTGCGACGTACCGGTGGCGGGCTGCTTCTGTTCACTTCGAGTTCCTATACGCGCGGCCGAGCCGGGTACAGCCTGTACTCGTCGGCGAAGGCGGGTGTGGTCAACCTGGTTCAGGCGTTGGCCGACGAGTGGGCGGCCGACGGCGTGCGCGTCAACTGTGTCAACCCGGAACGGACGGCCACCCCCATGCGCACCAAGGCGTTCGGTAACGAACCGCCGCAGACGTTGTTGAGCGCCGAAGAGGTCGCGCACAACGCGGTCGACGTACTCGTGTCCCATCTGACCGGTCACGTCGTCGACGTCCGTCG
Organism: Candidatus Stackebrandtia excrementipullorum; assembly: GCA_019113825.1. Classification (GTDB taxonomy): domain Bacteria; phylum Actinomycetota; class Actinomycetes; order Mycobacteriales; family Micromonosporaceae; genus Stackebrandtia; species Stackebrandtia excrementipullorum. The sequence continues at coordinate 34,289 of DXGR01000108.1, forward strand.
GCCGTTGAGCAACGCGACGGTGCAGTCGTCCCGTAGCGAGCCGGGGGCGGGCGTATGAGCAAGGTGCTGGCCGACATCAGGCACGCTCCCCGCTCAGGGCACGTCGCCACCGTCGCATTGTTGGCCGGTTTGGCGACGTTGCCCGCATTGGCGATCAGCGCCCCCTGGTGGGTTTTCGCCGCGGTCCTGGCGACCACGTATGTCACGGAGACGTGGACGAACCGCACGATCCCGGCGTTCATCGACATACTGCGGCGTGTTCAACTCGGTACGTCGATCCTGACGCTCATACGACAGGTCTCGACGATGCTGCTGGTGGCCGTGTCCCCGCACATGGGGGCTTCGGCACTGTGGTTTCTTGCCGTCGGGTTCGTGGTTGCGCATGCGCTGCGCGCCGTCGTCACCGGGTCCATGACGTACGTGACCGCGCGACGAAAACTGCCGGTCGCCACCCGTAACGTCAATTTGTCGCTGCTGCGGATACCCGATTCGCTACACAGGCGCTGGGTGCCCTCGCAACGTCGCGTCCTGTTCGAAATGGACATACCGATCACGGCGGGTGTTCTCGTCGCGATCGTGTGGCGGTTCGACGCGGCCGTGGCCGTCGGTGTCGCCGCCGCCGTGGCCATCATGGCGGTCAGGGCGACGGTGTTGCTGGTCAGCGCCTACTCCAACCGGCACCTGAAACGTAAACGCTGGGTTCTCGACCGGGTCCGTGACGAAGTCGCGGCCACGGCTCCGGAGGTGGCGTTGTACTTCACCGGCTCCGATACGAGCATCTACCAGATCAACATGTGGCTGCGGACGCTGGAACAGCTGGACCGCAGCGCCGTCATCATCATGCGGGAGCGGGGACTTCTACGGCAGTTGGGTTCAACCAGCATCCCGACGGTATGCATTCCCGACAACATCGACCTGATGAATTTCGAACTGCCCACCATCAGGACCGCCCTGTACCCGGGCAACGCGGGCAAGAACATTCACATGCTGCGCATACCCGGCGTCACACACGTCTTCATCGGTCACGGCGACAGCGACAAACCGGCGAGTTTCAACCCGTTTTCGAAGGTCTACAACCAGATCTGGACCGCCGGTAAAGCGGGACGCGACCGGTACGAGGTCGCCGACATCGGCGTCGACGACGCCGACATCCGTGAAGTGGGCCGCCCACAACTGCATGGAGTGCAGCTCGCGGCGGAACGGCTGCTTGCACCCCATCTGACCGTGTTGTACGCACCGACGTGGGAGGGGTGGACGGCGAATCTTCAGCACACGTCACTGGTGAAGATCGGCCCGAAGCTCATCGAGTTCCTGTTGCGTGAGGTTCCGGGTGTACGGGTGCTGTACCGGCCGCACCCGTTGACCGGTACCCGCGACAAGGCGACGCTGGCCGCGCATCAGCGGATCACTCGCATCCTGAACGACGCGAACGCGCGTGCCGGCCATCCTGCGGCCACCTGGGTGCCGGAGAATCTGCGTCCCCTGGAGGACGAGATCGCGATGTTGGGTGCCTCGCCCAACGGCGTCGACGAGGCCCAGCGATCCCGTGACGGTGGTTTCACCCGGCCGGACCTGGGTGACGAGATCGAACGGCTGCGGCAGCAGTGGCAGGAAGGCTACTGGTCGGCGGGCGACCCGAGTCGGCATCACGTGGTGTCGAAGATGCCGCTGCCGACGTTGTACGAGATGTTCAACCAGTCCGATGTCCTCGTGACCGACATCTCCAGCGTCGTCTCCGACTTCATCGCCAGTGAGAAGCCGTACATCGTTTGTAACCCCGCCGGTGAACCCGGCGAAACGTTCCAGCGCACCAACCCGTCCACCAAGGGTGGCTACCTGTTGGGAGCCGACCTGACCGGCCTACGCGACATACTCGACCACGTCGAGAAACTGCGCGCCGACTCCGGCTACGAGGATCCGCTTCTGGCCACCCGCCGACACCTGCGTGAATATCTGCTCGGGCCGTCCGACCCGCCGTCGTTGGCGCGGTTCGTCACCGCCGTCGACGAAGCGGTCCGCGCCGCCCGAGGAGCCGAACGCGCCACCGAATGATCACCGGGCCTCGGGTTATCCTTACTCGACACGGATCCCGGCCCACAACCACGCCCCAAGCCCCCGCTGCAATGAAGGAAGAAGCAATGAGACGAGCCAAGGCCCTCGCCGGCGGCGCTGCGATCGCCCTCATGCTCACGTTGACCGCGTGCGGCGAGGAGGGCTCCGGCGACGAACCTCAGACCGAGGAGAGCACTTCGCCGGCGGCCACCGCGCCCGCGCAACTGTCCTACGACACGCCCGACGGATTCACTTCGGTGTCCAACGCCCAGGTGGAGTACCCGTTGGCGGAACAGTACGAGGCGACGGCACTCCAGCTGGACGACGCCAGCTCCAACGAGATGATCTTCGTCGTCTCGTATCTGCTGGACCCCGACATCCCCACCGAAACCCGCAACCACCGGGAAGCGATCCTGGCCGACTACGACAAGGTGCTCGGCAACCTCGACGAGGGTGCCGTCAACACCGCCCTGGTCGGCGGTGACGAGGGGCTCTTCCGCCGGGCTCTGTACGCCAACAGCAGCGGTAAACGCGTCTACCAGGACAACACGTACCTGTTCCACGGCAATCAGGTCATTCAAATCACGTGTCAGTGGGACGAGAAGGACAGCACACCGGAGATCCGAACCGCCATGTACGAGGGTTGCCAAGGAGTTCAGGAAAACCTCGAGATCACGAACTGAACCGTCCCCACAACTGAAATTCACCCCGAATGACGTATTTGAGTCGGCCAGATGAGGTTTCCGGCGGCACGGGCGGGATAGCGCGTCGGCCGCTGCTGTTGAGTGCTGCGGGGGTCGCCGCGGCGGCCGCGCTGTCGGGCTGCATGGACCGCGCGGAATCGGCCCGGTCCGAGGACGCGGCGGGTCGGCGGGCCACTCACATGCAGATCATCGCTCATCCCGACGACGACTTTTACTTCTTCAACCTGGATCTGGCTCGAGCTTTGGAGGACGGGCACCGCATTGTGACGGTGTGCCTGTTGGCGGGTGAAGCCGACGGGAAGAACCTGGCTCGCAAGGAACCCGAGTGGGAGTCCACGCCCACCGATTACGCCGGCTACGCGGCCGCTCGTTTCACCGGCGCCCGCCGCACCTACGCGGAGATGGCCACCGGGGACACGACGGCCGAGTGGAAACGTGAGGCCGTCGAGATCTCGAACCTCATGCGAGCGGAGAAGGCAACGCTCGTCGACAACCCCGACGTCATTCTCCTGTACTTGAGCCTCTTCGAAAACGGTAAGCACTCCGGCTCCGGTGAAAATCGACGCATCAGCGACCTGTGGAACGGGAAGGTGACGGATCTGCCGACGCTTCCGTTGACCAACGGCACCGTCGCCGAGACCGTCGCCCTCACTCGCGAGGACCTCATCGGCACCATCGTGCACCTGCTCGACGAGTACCGGCCCGATGTGGTCCGGATCATGGACGCCGACCCCGACCCTCAGCTGCACGACGCCGATAATCCGCAGTTCGCCGAGCAGGACGGTTACTCCGACCACATCGACCACACCGGTACCGCGTGGTTCGCGGCCGGCGCGTTGGCGCGGTGGCTACCTGACGCCGGCGATGCGAAGGTCATCGCCTACCGCGGCTACTACAACCAACGCTGGCCGAGAAATCTGAGCCCGCAGGCGCGTCAGGAGAAGGGTCGATATCTGGACACATACGCGTGGGCGGACAAGGCCGACTGCGGTGACCCGGTGGGCTGCGGTGATGGGAAACTTCCCGCCGACGGTGTCGGGAAACGCTACGGGGGCAGCACGATCCAACGTCATCAGGGCGCGGACCCGTCCCTGGTGTTGAATCACGAGGGCGATATCCAGGCCGCGACGGTCGTCAACGGGCATCTGCGAATCGTCACGGGTGATCCCACGACGACCGGTTCGTGGCGGGCGCGTGATTTCGCGCGTGACCTGCCGTTGTTGCCGCACACCAGCGCCGTCGTCGACAACGACGGCCGCCTCACCGTCGCGGCGGTCGAGTACGTCATCGGCGGTTCGCCGTCGGAGCACGTCCGCAACGTCGTCGTCGCGCAATGGGCTCGCGGTGACCATGACGACGTCTCGTGGCACGAGCTTGGGAACCCTGCCGAAGCCGGTACGAAGGATGTTCGTGACCTGGGTACCCCTCAGCTGATCGTCGCGTCCGACGGCAACCGCATGCTGTTCAGCCGTAACCACGACAAGGGGTTGTCGGCGCGCATGGAACGAGACGACGGCGGGTGGACCGACTGGATCGACCTCGGCGGGGAGAACACGCAGGACGGTCTCACCGCGATCGTCGACCACGCCGACGAGTCGGTGAAACTGTTCGCGGCGGCCTCCGACGGAATCCGCATGTGGCGGGTCGTCGACGATCAGACCCACTCCACTCACCTGCTGTCCATGGATCCACCGGCGGGGCCGGTGACCGCGGTATCGGACCGTAACGGTCGCATCGTGGTCATCGCGCGGCAGGCGGGAACATCGGCGATCGTGCTCTATCAACGTCCCGGCCCAAAGGCCGAGTGGGTTCGTTCACCCGTCGTGTTGGGCGGCAACGGTGGTATCGACCAGGTGCCCGCGATCATCCCGCGGGCGTGGGAAACGAACATCGGACTGTTGCATCGCGGTGACGACGCCCGCATGCACTTCACGTTCATGAACTATGCGGGCCTGGAAACCAATACGGCGTCGACACAACCGGCCTGGCAGGGCTCGGGGCCACGGTTCCAACGGCAACCGTCGATGATCTTGGACCGCAGGGGCCGAATTTTCGCCATGGCCACCGGCATGGACGGTTTGCTGTACGGGACGCATCAACACAGCCCGGGAACCGGCGACCTCACCCCGTGGCGGCGACTGTTCGTGCGCTGAGAAGTCGTTTATTGGAGGGGCTGCCGCGGTGGCGGTATCGCACGGTGCGTGACGCCGTCGCGTGCCGTCCGAGCGATGGACGAGCGGCTTGTGGTGGCCCTCCCACCCTACGGGTCGACCGCTGTCACCTCCCGGGCGCACGACGTCCGAAGGGTTCTTCGACCGTTGTGCGACCGGTGAGGCAACGTGGCGCCGACAAGCGTCCTTCGGGTCAGCTGCGTCCCATGCCCCGGTACTCCCAGCCGGCGTTACGCCACAGCTGCGGGTCCAGAGCGTTCATACCGTCGAGAATGCGGCGGTGGCTGACGATGTCGCCCAACGCCGCCGGGTCCAGGTGACGGAACTCTTCCCACGGAGTCAAGACGCAGACCAGGTCGGCGCCCTCAACGGCCTCCGACAGCGGCTTCGCGTAGTTGAGTTCCGGTTGCGCGGTCCGTGCGTTGTCGATGCCCTTCGGGTCGTACACGGTGACGGTGGCGCCGGCGTTGCGGAGCCTACGCGCGATGTCCAGCGCCGGCGAGTCCCGAATGTCGTCGGTGTCGGGTTTGAACGTCGCACCCAGCACGGTCACGTGTAGACCCTCCATGCGAGCCCCCGCCGGTCCGACGTCACGCCCGCACAATTCCGCTGCGATCGTCACCGCGCGGGTCCGGCGACGAGTGTTGACCTCGTCGATCTCGGCGAGGAACCGCAGCGACTCGCCCACGCCCAACTCCTGGGCGCGCGACGCCAGCGCACGCAGGTCCTTGGGAAGACAGCCGCCGCCGAAGCCGATACCGGCCCGCAGGAACTTCTGCCCGATGCGTTCGTCGTGGCCCATGGCGCGAGCCAGCGCGGTGACGTCACCACCGGCGACCTCACACAGGTCGGCCATCGCGTTGATGTAGGAAATCTTGGTCGACAGGAAAGCATTGGAGGCGACCTTGACCAGTTCGGCGGTCGCGAAGTCGGTGACGACCAACGGGACGTCGCGGTCCTCCTGCGCCGCCAACTCGAACACGCCTTTGTGTGCCGCCTGGAGAAGCTGCTGCGCCCATTCGCTCTGGGCGGCCAGGACGACTCGGTTGGGGCGCATCACGTCCTGAACGGCGTTCGACTCCTGGAGGAACTCCGGGCTCCACGCGACCTCGACGTCGACGCCGTCGGAGGTGTGTTGGTCGATGAGTTGCTGAACCCACGAGGACGTGCCGACCGGCACGGTCGACTTCCCGACGATGATGCACTGACGGGACAGCCGCGGCGCCAGACTTGTCACGCACGATTCGAGGTAGGACAGGTCCGCCGAGTTCGAGTCGGGGCGCGACGGTGTCCCCACGCACAGGAAGTGGACATCCCCGAATTCGGCGACCTCGTCGATGTCAGTGGTGAACCGGAGTCTCCCGTTGGCGAGGTTCTTGGTGAGTAGCTCGTCGAGCCCACGCTCGTAGAACGGCAACTGCCCGTCGTTGAACTTCGAGATACGGCCTTCGTCGATGTCGTAACCGAGCACCTCGTAACCGAGCTCCGCGTAACAGGCGGCATACGTTCCGCCCAACGGCCCCACGCCCAAAAACGTGAGCCGGGGCCGGGTGACACCCGACGTGATGATCGATTCCGCGTCATTGGGGAGATTGGTGCTGCGCATGCTCGCCTGCCGTTCTCTCACGATTGTTAACTCTAGTCGTCGGTGGCTCGGTGGCACCGAACTCTTCCGACTTGGGGGTGGGGGTGAAGTTGTCTCTACACGGGTTGACGCGCCGAGCAGGCCACGACGTTGGAGCATGGCCGGCGGTACGACCGAAACGGTTACAGCTCTTTGAGCACGGCCGGTTCCATCTTGTAGAACAGCCAGCGGCCGAAGAACAGGATGAAGACACTGAATCCGACCGAGACGCCCACCTGTAGCCAGCTGGCGGTGATCTCGGGGATCCAGGCGGAGCGGTGCAGCTGCATGATCCCGACAAACGGGTTGAACTGGTACAGCGTCTGCGCCCATCCGGCGATCGGGCTGTCGGCGCCGACGACCTTCTCCAACGGGTAGATGATCGGGCTGCCGTAGAAGAGGCACCGCATCACCAGCCGCATAAACCGTTGTACGTCCCGGTAAAGCACGTTCACCGAAGCGAGGATGAACGACAAACCTGTCAGAATCATGAACTGCAGGACAATGGCGAACAACATGTTCACGGTGTGCAGCCCGAAGTGTCCGTTGAACAGGACGACGAACAACAGCAGGATCGGGACGCCCGCCAAAAACTCGGCGAACCGCGCGAACACCCGGGCGACCGGGAACACCTCGCGAGGAACCCGCATCGTGGTGATGAGCGTCGACTGCGACGTCAACGAGGTGCTGGACTCGGTCATGGCGGAGCTGATCCACATCCAGGCGAAGATGCCGGACACGATGTACAGCGGGTACTCGACGTTGCCGGGCAGGCCGCCCCGGTCGTAGAGAATGCCGAAGATGAACCAATAGATCGCCGCCAGGCCCAACGGCTCGATCAACGACCACAGGTACCCCATGACGGTGGCCTGGTATTTGACTGCGAGGTCACGGCGCACCAAAACCGTCAACGGCTGGCGGTGCCGCCACAGTGCGGCCAGACCCGTCGTTTTGGGAAAGATCCGTTTGGGCGGGGCGGTGGGTGGTGTGGTGGGGCTAGTCGAGGTCATCTACGAAATCCGTAATCCTTGCGCGCAAAGCGGAAACGTCTAGATTCAGGTGCTCCAGAATGGTGTACCTGCCGGGCCTGGTGCGCGGCGCATAGGCGACCGCAGCGGCGAACTGCTCCACAGTAAGCCCTATATCGGAAGGCGTGCGCGGCAGGGCATGCCGCTTCATCACCGCGGCCATCTCCGTAAACAACGCGTTATCGCCGCGCAAACGGGTGGCGAACAGTCCACCGATACCGACTTGTTCTCCATGCGTGGCCACCCCGGGGTGAAGCTCCTCGACCGCGTGCGCGATCTCGTGGCAGGCGCCGCTGCAGGGAAGCGATGTTCCGGCGATCGCCATGGCGGTCCCGCCCAGGACGAGCGCGTTGGCGAGGGTCTCCAAAAAGTCGTTGTCGGCGATCGTGCCGGGGTGACGCAGGACCGCTTCGGCGCCGCTGCGCGATATCGCGACCGCCAACCCGTCGATGGCCTCGCCGGTGGCGGCATGGCTGAGCTGCCAATCGGCTGTCGCGCACAGGTTCGATATGGCGTCGCCGACACCGGAACGCAATTGCCGGGCGGGGGCGCGCCGCACGAAGTCCAGGTCGACGATGACGGCGATCGGTATGTGAGCGCCGTAGGAGATGGAGTGCCCGTCACGTTCCAACGACGCCACGGGCGAGGCTATGCCGTCGTTGGCGAGACTGGTCGCCACGGCGACCATGGGAAGTCCCTGCTGAAACGACGCGTACTTGACCGTGTCGATGAGGCGGCCGCCGCCGATGCCGACGACGGCGTCGAAATTCCGGGTCTTGAGTTTGTCGGCCAAGGCGAGGGCGTCGGCGTGACTTCCCGCGGTGGCGGTGATGATCTCGGCTCGGCTCAGACTCTTGCGAGCCTCTTCCGCCGCTTCACGTCCGATGCCGGGGCCGACGACGACCGCGACCTCCCCGCCGGCGGAGATGCGCTGATCGGCGAGAAGGTCTCCCAGATGTGACATCGCACCCGCGTGAACCTCGACGATCAACGGGCTGGGAACGGTCCGGGCTAGCAGCGGCATGCAACCTCCCGGGCGACCGCGAGGTCGGCATGGTCGTCGACCTCGACCCATTCGACGTCGCCGATGGGGACGGCGTGCATACGCCCGGACGGCGCCAACCGCTGGAACGCGTCTTCGTAGTACAGGTTCGGGTCGTCCCGCCAGGTGGCCTCCAGGGCCGCGGTCAGGTCGTCGGCGATCGAGGCGTCCAGTCGAGCGACCCCGATGTATTCACCGTAGGCCGACGCGACCGGCATCTGCTTGGTGACGAGGCCGACCACGCCGTCGTCGTCGCACTGAAGCTTCATGGCTTCGTCGGTGAGGGTCTTCACCGAGTCCGTGGCCAACAGGATGCCCTCCTGTGACGCAGACAGCAGCAGTTTCTCGACCGAGTCGGGGTGAACGGTGTCACCGTTGACCAGGAGGGCGCCGTCGGCGTACACGTAGCGGGCATGCCACAGTGAGTAGGCGTTGTTCCAGTCGACCCGGTCGTTGTGAATAAGGTGAACCGGAAGGTTGTATCGCTTCGACATGGCGTCGACACGGGCTTCGATCGCCTCGGCGGCGTACCCGACGACCACGGACGCGTCGGTGACACCGGCGGCGGCGAGGTTACGCAGCGCGATGTCGAGGATCGTGGTGTCACCGTCGACCGGCAACAGCGTCTTGGGCAGGTTGTCGGTGTCCGGCCGCAGCCGTTGTCCTTGGCCTGCGGCCAATACCACACCACGCACGTCACAAACTCCTTTGGCAGGCTGCGGATTGCGCCGAGAAGCCGACGCAGCGGTTAATCCTACCGTGCGGAACAGTGGCTCCCGTCATGCTCGGTTGAGCTGCCGTTTCGGCTGTGTTCACCCGATTGTCGAGGGGGAATGTTCGTTGGATCCGCTGCCCCGGACACCGAATTCCTCGTCATGCCGCGGGTTTCGTACAACGACGTGCCGTGGGAGCGGGTTCGGCCGAACCGGTGCCGCAGAGAGCAAAGGGCCTTCCCGTCGAGGTTCGAGGGGAAGGCCCTTTGCCAGTGTTACTCGGCGACCAGATGCGCCGTATGCGTACGTCCATCGTGCTCACTGGTATCGGCGGTCAACCGTATGGCACCGCCCACGTCGACGGTCATGTGAGAGGAGGCTTCGACGAGTCGATACCCCGACAAGCCGACCTCCACGATCACGCGGTTGCTGACCCGGCGCGGCTCCGACACTCCGATATAGAGGTTGTCTCCGTCGCGGTGCATCATGACCGCCGGCGCGTTGTCCGTGGCCTCGGAGGCGATGACCACGCCGTCCCCGGTCTCCACGGTACGACCCGCCTTGAAGAAGTTGACGGCCATCAACCCGATGTCTCGTGCTTCGACCGCCTGCAGATTCGCGTTGTTGGCCATGATGGCGAACTTCCGCCCCGTAGCCAGTTCGCGTGTACGCTCCACCGTCGCGTTGGGCAGGATCATGTAGCCGTAGTTGGCGTTCACCGGACCCACGCCGTGGCTGTAGAAGAACCCCGCGAACCGTCGAGTGTGAAGCTCCTCGGTGTACCGGTGCCGGTTGATGTCCTTCCAGCGGCCGCTGCGCTCGACCCGGAACGCGGTGACCTTGCGGTTACCAAGGAAGAGGTAGCCGCCGACGTTTTCGATATGCCCCCAGTTCGGGTTCGTGAACTCCTGCTCCCATCCGAGGTCCAACGGCTGCTCGACGTCGTCGATGATCATCTTGTTCACGCCGTTTTCGTGGAGATGCCGGTTTTCGATCACCGACCGCACCCCCATCGTGTCGTTCGAGCTGATGCCCGCCCCGAGCGCGACGATGCCCTCGTCGAGGCAGAACCACGACTTGCGCGCCTCGATGAGTTCACGTGGGCCTCGCAGGTCCTGCCCGACGACGCCGTACCCGCCCAGAGTCGCGCCGCCGACCCACGTACACGAACCGCGATTGTCCTTGCGCTCGTTCAATTCACGGCGCGACAACGTGATTCCCGGGTAAAGCCGGTGGTCGACCGTCGGCCAGAAGTTGTCGTTGAACTGGACGTTGTCGTTGTCCAGGTACAGGTACGTCATCCCGGCACCGGTGTGCCAGCCCCGGAGGTTCTCGGTCGTGTCGAACTCGTAAAAGTCGATGCGTTTACTGGCCATGGCGATGGAGAACGCCCACCCGGGTCGGCGGTGAACTGCGCGTGCCATCCCGGAGAACTGCCAGTGGCCCACCGGTTCGGGAGTCGGTTCGATACTCGTGTCGGTCAACAGTGCGTTGAACAGGGTGACGCGTTCGATGTAGTGGGTTTTCAACGGATCCGTAGAGGTGTCCCTGGTCAGCCACCCCTTGCACATCGCCTTCCAGCGACGAGCCGTCTCGTCGTCGACGGTTTCGGCCATGCGCAGGATGCCCTCGATGATCACGTGCGCGCGACCATTGTGGGCATGACGTGAAATGGCCCTTCCCAGGACGCTGGACATGATCTCGCCGTTGAAGATGAACGGCTGGTAGGCCTTCTCGACCATGTCGTGGATCATCGTGTGGTTGGGGTCGTCCACCTCCCAGGGCGACCCGGCGACCAGATGGAACAGGTACGACAGGCGGATGATGAGCACCTCGCCGTAACTTCCGTTGTAGGCGATCGTCCGGTGCATGATGTAGGAACCGTCACGATAGAAACCGTCTCCGTCGTTGGAGTACACGAAGACCCGTGACAGCGCCTCCATCGCCTGTTCCATACGCTGTTCCCGCTGGGCGAGGGCACCGGCCATGACACAGATCAGGCTCGAGTCGACCAGGTTCGATCCCGTAAACGGCTTGGGATCGGGCCAACTCTTGTCCCCGGGTACGGGGATGAAATGCTCGACGGCCGCCATGTAGGCGGCGAGGTCGTCGGGGTCGATGTGGTCGTACAACAGGACACAGGAGTCCACCAACGCGTGCGGGGCACCGATCTGCCACTGGTACCAGGAGTCGTACTGACCCTTACCGGCGTGGTACTGGAGTCGGTGCACGTCTTTCAGCCCCAGAAGCGTGTCCTCCAGGAGCGAGGCGTCGCCGTTCAACCGGGTACCGGGCGTGGCATACGCGATCGCCATCTGACGCAACCGGTTGTACGTGTCTCGCACGTAGGTGGATTGGGAGCCGAACGGGTAGTCCTCGAACACGCGGTCACGACCGGACGCGCGCACCAGCTTGGCCACGGCGACCTCCGCCGCCGAGTCGATGGTGGCCAGGACGTCCTCGTACAGCGGGTCACTCGGGTCGAAACCGCCGCCGGTGAGCGCCTCGAAGCGTCGCTCCCGCAGAGCGGTGTAGTCGGCCGGGGTCGCGGCGCGGTTCTGGGCAAAAACGGTGCCGGCCGGGATGGCGGTCGCGGCACCGGCCACCGCAGCGCCTGCGACGAACAACGAACGGCGGCTGAGACGGACTCTCGATGAGTCCGATGGGGATGATGAAACAGCGGACACGATCAGCCTTTCGCTGGATGAACTGGGCGTTAACGAAAATGTTTTGTAACCCGAGATGTCATAATTCGCCCATATCATTCAGATTCGTGAAACGGTCTCCCGGATCCACGACCGAGATAAGCCCAACACACTTGCCAGCTGGTTTGCTTGGTAATCAACAGATCCCCCGCGCGGTATCGAGCCACGGTACGACGATGCGCCGGGCACGGCATCATTTCCGTACCCGGCGCAGGTCCACACCTTGGGAAGATCCCTATCCGTCGAGAAGGGCCTCCGTGGCGTTCACGGCCTCCTCAAGCCTGTCGTGCCAGGCGAAGATGTCTTCCCGGTTCTCCACCGCGATCGTCTCCATGGCGTTGTCCCACTCGGACTGCATCGTCTCGCGCAGTCCCGTCTCGTCGGCGCATTCGGCGAAGTCGACGGCGAGTTCGACCTCCTTCTCGTACGCTTCGTCGAACTCCCACGGAGCGCCCGCCGGTGGCTCGTACATCCGATCTTCGCCGGTGTCGGTGTCCGCCATGTCCTCGTAGAACGAGTTGACGTACTCCCACACGTTGATGCTGCCGTCGGTGAACTCGAAACGAGGGTGGCCCCGATCCTCGACACACGTCGCCCACTCTCCTTGAGCGGTCGCCAGTGTCTCGGTGTTGTAGAGCGCGATCTGCGCCTCCCAGTCCTCCAGTGCGGCGGGCCAGACGAGGCCCTCCTCGTCGACGCCGGCCGTCTGCGTCACCGCTTCGACGACCTGACCGGCGCAGCCGGCCTCCACCGGAACATCGTCGCTCTCGGAACCGGACTCCGGGTTGTACATGAAGTCGTAGAACTCGTCGCCGTACCGCGCGCGTTCATAGCCTTCGCGGTACTCGTCGTCCATCTCGTAGAACGGGTCGGTCTGGGCGGTCGACTCGTCGTCGGCCTGCTCCTTCTCGTATCCGTCCCAGTCGAAGTCCGGGTCGTTGTAGCGACCGACGTCGAGGCCTCGCTCTTTTGCCTCGTCGACGCTGGGCAGCTCCCACAGACCGGGCGCGTCGGAACCGAGGAAGGCTTTGGACTGTTCGTCGAGGTTCTGGGCATATTCGGTCGTCAAATCCAATGGATGGACATCGAAACCGGCTTCCGTCATGCAATCGACGGTCAGTCGGTTCTTGGCATCGTGAAACCGGTTTTCGAGCGCCACCGCGTCACCCACGGCGTCGCGGATCCGATCGGTGTCGGCGGGGGTGTCCTCTGCACCACCGCACGCCGTGGCGAGCAGGCCGATCACGGCCACACCGACGACGACTGCCGGTATTCGTCGTATGAAGGGGTTCATGTCTCCATCACGCCACGGCCCCCCTGCGAGGTTGCCAACCCGACCCGATTCATGTGACCCGTGTCATATCTGCAAGCGTGCGATCACGTAGAGCGCACAGTGACAGCGATCACACCACGAATCAACTCGCCGTCTGGGCATGAAAAAACGCGTCCGCACGAATGCAGACGCGTTTCAAGCAGAAACTACTTGAGCGAGACGGAGGCGCCGGCGCCTTCCAGCTGCTCCTTCGCCTTCTCAGCGGCTTCCTTGTTGACCTTCTCCACGACGGCCTTCGGAGCCGACTCCACCAGTTCCTTGGCTTCCTTCAGGCCGAGGCTGGTCAGAGCGCGAACCTCCTTGATGACCTGGATCTTCTTGTCACCGGCGGCTTCCAGGACGACGTCGAACTCGTCCTGCTCGACCTCGGCGGCACCGGCGTCACCGGCAACGCCACCGGGGGCGGCGACGGCGACCGGAGCGGCGGCGGTGACGTCGAAGGTCTCCTCGAACTCCTTGAGGAACTCGGAGAGCTCGAGCAGGGTCATTTCCTTGAAAACGTCGAGCAGTTCTGCATTGCTGAGCTTAGCCATGATGTTTCCTTTCAAAGTTTAGGTCTACAGTGCCCATACGGGACACGGGACGGGCTACTCGCCCGCGGCTTCCTTCTTGTCGCGCAAAGCAGCGGTCGCGCGTGCCGCCTTCGAGGCCGGAGCCGCGAACAGAGCGGCGGCCTTCGACATGCTGCCCTTCATGGCGCCCGCAAGCTTGCCGAGCAGGACCTCACGCGAGTCCAGGTCGGCGATCTTGGCGAACTCCTCGGCGGTGATGGTGCGTCCGTCCATCACTCCGCCCTTGATGACCAGCGCTTCGTTGTTCTTCGCGAAGTCACGCAGGGCCTTGGCCGCGTCCACCACTTCACCGGTGACGAACGTCAGCGCGGTGGGACCGGAGAAGAAGTCGTTGAGCTCGGTCAGACCGGCATCGTGGGCCGCACGCTTGGCAAGCTTGTTTTTCGACACGCGGTACGACGCGCTCTCGCCCAGAGCACGGCGCAGCTCCGCCAGCTGGGGAACAGACAGCCCCCGGTACTCGGTGAGCACGGTCGCGCTGGAGTCGCGGAACTTCTGAGTCAGTTCTTCGACCGCGGCGACCTTGTCGGCGGGAAACACTCTTTCAGCCATGTCCCTCCTTCCTTGAGGCATCGTGGAAAACCGATGTGGAAGGTGGGAAACGCGCCCGCGGAACAACACACGTCGGAGCGCAGGAAGATTGACCGCACCAAAGCGGTCGTTCGTCCAAGCATCCCTACGTGGGCCGTGTCGAGCGCCGACACCTTCAGCCGATGAAGCCACCACTCACCCCGTGGCATAAGGCCACGCGATCGAGAACGGGATTCACCAACGACCAACGGTCTTCGGGTTATTGGGAACTCAAGCGAGCGTACCAGGTGAACCGATACCGAGATCACCGTGGTCGACGCCGTTGTCAGGCGCTTTCCTCCACCGGAACCAGCTGACGGCCTCGAGCTCGCCGAACCAACCAGTAGAACGCGCCCATCCCCGCTACGGCAGCCACGATGGCCGGCACCGCCAGCCACCATCCGCCCAGTTCGGAAAGGTCTGCGACAGCCGTCTCGACATCGTCTTCCAACAGGTCCAAGGGGTAACGCGCGCCCGGCTGCACCGACGTGGTCAACGCCGCGTGCGCATTGACGGTGCCGAACCCGTAAGAGGGGTCTCGTCCCTTCTCACCCGCGTCGGTAGCCGAGTCCACCAATCGCGACACCACTTCGGCCGCGGACGCGTCGGGGAAGGCCGAGCGAATCAATGCCGCCGAACCCGACACAAGAGCGGTGGCCGCCGAGGTGCCCGAGGCAAGCCGCACGTCGTCGCTACCGTCCAAATGCGGTAGATCCTGAGCCGGTGCGCACAGCACCACCTCGTCGCCGGTGGCCGAACCCGACCATATGGATCCGTCCCTGGCCATTCCGGAGACCGCGACGACCCCCGGAATCGACGCCGGTTCACCCACCGCTGCCTCCGCAACCGACCGGTTGCCGACCGCCGCGACGATCACCACGTCGTTGGCCAGTGCATACTCGACCAACTCACTCTTCCAGGCGTCGTCCTCGGTCGGCCGCCCCGCCAACGACAGGTTCACCACCGCCGCACCGTGATCGATGGCCCACCGCACACCCTCGTACACCAATCGATGGTCCAAAGTGCCGTTGGGGTCACGCTCGATCTTCACCGGCATGATCGTCGCCTTCGGAGCGACACCGATCGCCGGATTGTCACTCGTCTCCGCACCGGCGATCAAACCCGCCATCGCGGTGCCGTGGCCGTCTTCATCGAAACTGCTGCCCGGTTTGGGACCGTCCTCGGTGATCAGCGCTCCCGGCAGAACACGCCCCACGAGTTCAGGTCGCCCCGGGTCGACACCCGTGTCGATCACCGCGACGGTCACATCGGAGCCCTCCGACAGGTCATGAGCCTGCGTGACCTTCATCGCCTCGAGATACCAGTCGTCGGCGTCCATCGAGGGGTCGGCATTCGCCAGCGGCACAACGAAAAGCACCGGCACCAGAGCCAGCAACACCGCAACGGCGATACGCCGCATCCGATGCCTCCACGATTAGCACGGCCAGAAGCCGTTGGTTTCAAACGAAAAAAGCGCCATGCCTTCATACCAGAAGACACGGCGCCATGGTTCCCCGAGTCAGGCCGCAGCCTCGACGTTGTCACGGATCAGGGACGGATCCACCGGGATACCCGGGCCCATCGTGGTCGACAGGGTGACCTTCTTCACGTACTTGCCCTTCGAGGAGCTCGGCTTCAACCGCTGCACCTCTTCGGCGACGGCGGCGTAATTGTCCGCAAGCTGCTCGGCGGTGAAGTTCGCTTTGCCGATGATCGTGTGAAGGTTCGCGTGCTTGTCGATACGGAAGGCGATCTTTCCGCCCTTGATGTCGTTGACGGCCTTCGTCACGTCCATCGTGACCGTTCCGGTCTTCGGGTTCGGCATGAGACCGCGCGGGCCCAGAATCCGCGCAATCCGGCCGACCTTGGCCATCTGGTCGGGAGTGGCGATGGCGGCGTCGAAATCGAGCCAGCCTTCCTGAATACGCTTGATCAGCTCTTCCGAACCGACCTCGTCGGCACCGGCGGCGATGGCGGCCTCGGCCTTCTCCCCCGCGGCGAACACGATCACCCGGGCGGTCTTGCCGGTGCCGTGCGGCAGGTTGACGGTGCCGCGCACCATCTGGTCGGCCTTACGCGGGTCCACGCCAAGGCGCATGGACACCTCGACGGTCGCGTCGAACTTGACGGTGTTGGTCTGCTTGGCCAGGTTGGTGGCCTCAAGCGGGCTGTAAAGCCGTTCCCGGTCGACCAGATCGGACGACTTGCGATAGTTCTTGCTGCGCTTCATTTCGCATCCTTGCTGATATGTACGGATGTCGTGGTGAGGGCTGTAAGCGGGCCCTTCCACCTGTGCTCGGCGTCGTCCGCTTCGCCGAGGGAGCTACCGAATCCACGTGTCTCACGATGGATTCGCGGGTTCCTCGACGAGTCGTTCAACGATTGCGCGTCAACCGTGCCCGGCGTCATGGCCACGTCGTCGACGTTCCATCATCGGACCGGTCACGCGGTACTGCTGCGCGAGGGTTCCGTTCCCCGCACCCCCGGCGGGGTTATGCGCTGACCGTGATGCCCATCGAACGTGCGGTGCCGGCGACGATCTTGCTGGCGGCGTCGATGTCGTTGGCGTTGAGGTCGGGGAGCTTACGCTCGGCGATCTCGCGGACCTGCTCCGGTGTCACGGACCCGACCTTGTCGGTGTGCGGAACTCCCGAGCCCTTCTCCTTGCCGATCGCCTTCAGCAGCAGCTTCGCCACCGGCGGGGTCTTCAAGACGAAGGTGAAGGAACGGTCTTCGTACACGCTGATCTCAGCGGGGACGACCTCTCCACGTTGGCCTTCGGTCGCGGCGTTGTACGCTTTGCAGAACTCCATGATGTTCACGCCGTGCTGACCAAGGGCGGGACCCACCGGCGGAGCCGGGGTCGCCTGTCCTGCGGACAGCTCCAGCTTGAAGGTCACCTGAAGTTTTTTCTTAGGAGCCATGTCTTTCTTCCTGGGCTGTGGTGGTGGCGGCGACTGGCCGCCTCATCAAACCGCGGGCACGCTGCCGCGGACAACTTGTCGAGTTTAGCGGTTGACCATTAGATGGTCGTGACCTGGTTGAAGTTCAACTCCACCGGGGTTTCACGACCGAAGATCGACACCAGCACCTTGAGCTTCTGCTGATCGGCGTTGATCTCCGAAATGGTCGCAGGCAGGGACGCGAACGCACCATCGGTAACCGTGACCGAATCCCCCACCGCGAAATCGAGCTTGATCTCGGGCTTGGTCGGAGAGGCGTCGCCGTCACCGCTCGCGGTGTCGGCCGTCTCCTCCGTCGCGACCGTCGGAGCCAGCCACTTCAAGACCTCTTCAAGGCCCAGCGGCGACGGCCGGTCGGTACGGTCGGTCGTGCCGACGAAACCGGTGACACCGGGAGTGTTACGCACAACCGAGTAGGACTCCGGAGTCAGTTCCATTCGCACCAGTACATAACTGGGGAAGACCTTGGCCTGTACGCGTGAACGCTTGCCGTTTTTGACCTCAACCTGCATTTGGGTCGGCACCTCGATCTGGAAGATGTACTCCTCCATGTCGAAGCTGGCGATCCTGCCTTCCAGGTTCGTCTTGACCCGGTTCTCAAAACCAGCGTACGAGTGCACGACGTACCACTCGCCAGGGGCGAACCGCAGCGCCTGCCGCAGCTCTTCCACCGGGTCAACCTTCTCTTCTTCGACGGCCTCCGGCTCGTCGGCAGGCTGCGGTGCGGTCTCGTCGATCTCGGACACGCTTAAGGCTCACAATCTCTTCGGGTTGGCCGAAACACGGGCAGGCAGGCCCCATGTCGCATCTTCGTGCGATCGGAGTTTACCGCCTGACCCGCCCCCGCCGATTCAGGCGTGCATGTACGCGACCGGCGGCCAAACAGTGATCCTACCCTGCCGAATAAAGACGCTTGAGCGCTACTCGACGCCGAAGATCATCTGACTGACTTCGGAGAAACCCATGTCCAACAGGGTGATGACCGTAATCATGAAGGCCACGAAGATCAAAACGACGGTCGTGTAAGTCAACAGTTCCTTGCGGGTGGGGTAGACCACCTTGCGCAGCTGCTCGACGACTTCCCTCAGGAAACCGAACACCGCGCCAATGGGACCGCGCCGCTTGGGCTTGGTCGAGCCCTTCTTACCGGCGGTCTTCACGGCCTTCTCCGACTTCTCGGCCTTGGAGGCCTTGTCGGACTTCTCAGCCTTGTCGGACTTTCCACCGGACGCCTTCGAGGACTTCTTGTCCGCCTTATCGGCGTCCTTGCCCTTGGCGTCCTTCTTGTGGTCGTCCTTCTTACCGGACGCCTCATTGTCCTTTTTGGAGGAGTTGCCGGGTCGCTTCTTGGCGTCCTCGTTGCGGCTTTCTTCGTCGGCCACGGCGGCGTTCCTCCAAGCGGGGCGGTGTGCGTTGCGTACGTGCCACGTTCTTTCGGGTCACGTAGCAGCCGGCACAGCATACCTGGAACATGACCGGACGAGCCAGTCAGGTTCAGCGGGCAATACGTTCCAGCTTGCCAAGATATCCAACGTCGCCGATGCCGAGCCCGCGGGGCACTCACGACCCGTC
>DXGR01000109.1 GCA_019113825.1 Candidatus Stackebrandtia excrementipullorum
TCCGGCCTCAGAACCGGTGCCCGTCGACCACGAAGGATCGCCGCATGACACGTCAAGGCCAGGACACGTTCTTTGCTGAAACACTCTCGGATTCGCCCGGTGTGACGATCAGTCACCCAACCGGCAACCCGGCACCGAAACGCCAGGTCGCGTGGAACGCCGCCGACCTCATGTCCATGGTGTTCCCAGAACCGAACTGGGCCGTCCCCGGGATCATCGCCGAAGGCGTTTCACTGCTGTGCGGACCACCGAAGGTGGGCAAGAGCTGGGCGAGTCTCGACTTGGCGTTGCAGGTCGCTGCCGGTGGCCAGGCGTTTGGGCGTATCCCGGTCGAACAGGGCGATGTCCTGTATCTGGCGCTTGAGGACACGCCGCAACGTCTCCAGTCACGGATGGGAATGCTGTTGGAGGGTCGGCCGGCACCGACGGCACTAACCGTCGTCGTCGAATTTCCGACCATGGACCGTGGCGGCTCCGAAGCGATCGACAACTGGCTAACCAACCACCCAAACGCGAGGTTGGTCGTCATCGACGTGTTCACCAAAATCCGAGGCGGAAATGCCCCTGGTGTTTCAGCCTACGAAGCCGACTACGCCGCCATCGGCGCCATTAAACGCCTGGCCGACCGGCACGCCGTCCCCATCGTCGTGGTTCACCACGTCCGCAAGATGAAGGACGACGACTTCCTGTCCGAAGTGTCCGGAACCCACGGTGTCGCCGGAGCCGCCGACGCCACCATGGTCCTCAAACGCGCACGCGCCCAAGCCGACGGCGTCCTGGCCGTCACCGGCCGCGACATCGACGAAACCGAATACGCCATGTCGTGGTCATCCGACACCGGAGCCTGGTCACTACTCGACGGCGACGTCGAAGAGTTGACCGCCACCGACACCCGGGCCGCCATCCTCGGGTACCTCCGAGACAACCCAGGCACCGGACCAACCGCCATCGCCCGAGGCATCAGCCTCGGCACCAGCAACGTCAAGAACACCTGCCAACGCATGAGAGACGAAGGCCTGTTGGTCGCCGACCCGGCCGGAAAGTACACCCGCATCGCCTAACCGGTGTGTCCCACGTGTCCGACGTGTCCACAACGCCGTGACCAGCACAAACAACGGACACACGCCGGACACACAACCAAACCCACACAACCCGAAGGGTCGCCACGGTCGTGGCGACCCTCATTCACGTCGCTCAGTTGATCGAAGTTGACCCGCTCAAATCGCCTCTAACGAATCCGGCCACCCAGAGATACCCATAATGCCGCGAAAGCCGCTCAGCGTGGCTCTGGGCGGGCCGACCAGAAGCAATCTCCCGCCAAGGAGGACCAACCCACCATCAACCGCGCGCACCACCACCCGGCCCCGCAGCGGGCCACTCACACCGCTTACCACCACACCAGAGAGGCATTCGTCATGACCACCACCACAGTCGACCCGCTCTACACCGTCGAACAGGCCGCCCGACTGCTCTCCATCTCCCGAACCGAACTCTTCCACGAAATCCGACGCGGCCGACTCCGCTCCATCAAACGAGGCCGCTCCCGACGCATCCCCGCCGAATGGCTCAACGACTACCGAACTCAACTCATCACCGAGGGCATAGAGGAAACCGCATGACTACAGAGGAACCGAAGGAAAAACGCGGTAGACGCGGTGAAGGCACCGTGTTCTGGGACGACCGAAAGAAGCAGTATCGCGCTGAGGTGTCGCTCGGGAAAACACCGGCGGGACAGCGGATCCGGCCGAAAGCCTATGGCCGCACGATGACCGAAGCCCGCGAGAACCTCAAAGAGAAGCTGAGAAACTACGACGACGGCATCGACACTTCTGACAAGTACACGGTGGCCCAAGCCGTCAACGACTACATCGAATCGAAGGCCGGAACGGTCGACCCCGAGACGGTGAAGCGCCTTCGGTCCTATGCAGACAATCACGTGATACCCGGTCTCGGAGCCGCGAAAGTGAAGGGCCGCAACGCTCTCACTGCCGACGACATCGAGGGGTGGTTGAAGTCGAAGGCTCCAGTCCTATCGACTCGAATGCTGGAATCGTGCCTCTCGCTGTTGCGCCGCTCGCTGACGCACGCGAAACGACGCAAGAAGGCGCGCGACAATGTGGCTGATCAGGACATCCGGGTGCCGAAGGGGCGTCCAGGGCGGAAGCGGAAGGCCGCTGAACTTGAGCAAGCCCGGGCACTCATGCTGGCCGCTGCCAAGGAAACGCATGGGGCGTGGATCGAACCGTACCTATGGTTGTCGATTCTCAACGGCCCACGTACCGAGGAGATTCGGCGGTTGGAGTGGTCGAATGTCTTCCTAGCGACGGCCAAGGTTGCGAATGGATCCGAGCTTCCACCCCATGTGCGGTGGATTCAGTCGGTGCGCGCGAACGACACGATGAAGACAGCAACGTCGTATCGGTCCACTGCTCTAGCCGCACCGGTGGTGGAATCGCTGACGCGCTGGAAGGCCCGGCAAGCTGAGAACCGCCTCAAATCGGGACACAAGCACCAAGGAATACGGCTGGTGTTCGGAACCCGGTTCGACACTGTAATGACAAAAGACAACGTCCGTCGCAGGCTCTACGCGCTGTGCGATAAGGCTGAGGTGCCACGTATGTCCCCAGCAGAGACTCGGAATACCTTCGTATCGATCGCCTCGGCGCTGGGCGGCACTGAAGAGTTGATCGCCGATATCTGCGGACATGCCACGACCTCAACAACACGTCGTGTCTACCGTGACGAGTTGCGGCCAGTGATCACCGATGGGGTCACCGAGATGACTAAATGGTTCGCCTCCGGCGAGGTGTAGGCTCCCTCTTAGGCTTTCACGCCCCTCATCGGTTCATCCGGTGGGGGGCTTTTTTGCTGGTGGTCGATACTGGGATCGAACCAGTGACCTCTCCGGTGTGAACGGAGCGCTCTCCCGCTGAGCTAATCGACCTTCAACGCGCGCTAACTCTACCTGAGCGGTTTTGCGAGGCCGACGAGGGCTCGCACAAACGGCCGGTCGAGACCACGGGCTGCTCATACCCGGTAGCGTCGGCGAGGAGAGGTTCGAATCCACCGATCTCCTTGTGGAGGTGCGTAATGGCACGTGAATCGGAGTTCTCCGCGTCCGAAGAAGGGCCCATGGACATGGTCGACGACGACGCGATCAGTGAACGCGAGTTGGAGGACGAGATCCTCCTGGCGGACGGTTACAAGGCAGCCAACGATTACGGGACGACTCCCGAAGAGGCGCGCAGCGGCGAAAGCCTGGAAATGCAGTTGGCGCGTGAGGTGCCGGATGTTCCTCCGGAGTCGGTGGACGACAAGTGGCCAAACGGTCCCGCGCCACGGAGCGGACAGCTGGTGTCAGAGGGAAACGATCCCGATACGACCGCCACCGAGTTCGACGGCGCCGCACCTTCGAGCGAGGAAGAGGCCATGCACATCCGACGGGAACCTCCGACCGAACCGGAAACGTGACGGAGGTCGTATCGCGTTCGACCAGCAAGGACACGTTGAAATATCGCTGCATTTCGATGCACTGTGAGGAGCCCGGGCGACGACTGCAAGAATGCCCCGGTGAATGATCCTGACTTGATAGAACGAATACGTCACTGGGTCGCGCAAAACGATCAATCTCCCGGCGAACGCGCTTCGGCGACGACCATGGAGATCGCCGAAGCCGAATTGGGGTTTTCCCTGCCGCCGTTGCTGGCACGGCTTTACAGCGACATCGGCGACGGTCTCTTCGGCCCGGGAGGCACGCTGCTACCTATGGTGGACGGCGCCGACGAAACGGTTCTCGGCGAATACAACGCTTTCATGGGAAAACGAGACGGGGCCGAATTTTATTGGCCCGCCGGCGTTATCCCGGTCCTGGCCTGGGGGTCGGGCATGTATGCGGCCGTGGATTGCCTGTCGGACAAGGCTCCTGTCCGCCTGTTCGAACCCAACGGCATCTCCGCCACCGCTTCGTGGGCGAACGCCTGGTACACCGACACCGACAACCTTGACGCCTGGCTGGAGTCGTGGATGCGAGACGACGCCTGGTTCAGCGAGAACGCCGATCCCGATCGGGTCCACGAACCGTCCTCCTGGGCCGAAGCGGCATCGCGTCTCGCCGATCGCAAACCACTGCGCGACCTGACACCCGAAAAACGTAAACCCTCACCGGGTAAAAGAAAGAAGAAATAGTAGGCCGGAAGCACGCCGCCGCGCCCCGGCCGACAAGCCGGGGCGCGGCGGCGCGTGTGTCGGTTAGGAACGAACCAGTGGAGTGTCCACCAGGTGTTCGGCCAGGAACCAGGCCTGCAGTTCACCGGTGCGAATCACCCCCGAGACAATGAGATCGTTGGTTCCGTCGTCGCCCATCTCGTCGGTGCGTTTCGCGGCGTCGTGAGCGGCGGTCAGGATCGTCTCGTGTGCTTCAAGCAACCGCGAGATCATCGCCGGGACCTCTTCGGCGCCGTTGGGCGGCCGCGGAACGACGGTGATTTCGGCGGCATGCCGTGGGTCGCCCACGGCCACTCCGCCCAGCGTTTGCACACGTTCGGCGAGTTCATCGATGATCTCGAGCTGTTCGCCGGCGTGTTTGTCGAGGAGAAGGTGTAGCTGGTAGAACGTCGGACCGCGCATCAGCCAGTGGTGTTTCTTGTACAACCAGTGCAACATCTGCGTGTCCGCCAGCAACTGATTCAATCGTTCACAGGCGTACATCCTGGTGTCGTAGGAGAGGCCGACCGGAAACTGTCGGACCGTTCCGAACTCCTGGATTTCCACTCCCTTTTGGTGTAGCCACGGTTGGCTGTCGTGCGGTTTCTTCTCTGTTTTTGCCGTCATGCCTGCTCCCCCGGTAAGCGACCGTTGTATCGGTCGTCCAAGATCAGATGCTAGTCACCTACCCGGAATCGGGCGCTTAAACACGTAAAAACGTCGGCACCGGTGGGGTGTTTTTTACGGGAACCCTCACCTCAAGCCGGGGTGTTCTAGAACGTGGAAACCAGCTCGGCCAATCGTTTCCATGACGACACCTGAGCGGGTCGGTCGTAGGCGGCGGTGGTCACGAGCAGTTCGTCGGCGTTCGTCACCGCAATGAGACGAGCTAGTTCTGCCCTGACCTGTTCGCCGGTTCCATAGACGGAGTCGGCCAACGATTTGTCGAGGAGTTTGTGTTGCCTCACGGTCTTGGGTTCGGCCTGCACCTGTTCGGGCGATCGCAAGGCGGTGAATTCACCGAGAGTTCTGGACAGCACCATGGACCAGGCTTCCGATATCAGCAGGTCTCGGGCTTGTTCCGTGGTCTCGCCGACGGCGACGGGGACGGCGATGGTCACGTCGGGCCGTCGCAGCCAGTGCGAGGGGGTGAATTCTTGTCGGTACGCGGAAATCGTCGACGCGGCCGCATCGAGACCCGAGACCGGAGCGAGCACCAGGGGAAGGCCCAGCTGCGCGGCAATCTCGGCTCCGGCACCGGTCGCCAGTATCGCGAGGCAAGGTGCGGCCCCCTCACCGGGGCGTGCGTGGACACCAGGGTGTGTGTCCTGGTCGCCGGTGAGGTAACCGAGAAGCAGGGCGAGACGTTCGGCGAAGTCCTCTGGTCCGCCTGTGGATCCCAGGGCGGCGCGCACTGCGGGGGTGAACCCTTGCGACCGTCCCAGTCCGATGTCGATACGCCCGGGGTACAGGGCGTCGAGGGTTCCGATCTGTTCGGCGACGACCAATGGGTTGTGGTTGGGGAGCATGATGCCACCGGTACCGACCCGGATGGATGTCGTCGCGGCGGCCACCGCGCTCGTGAGCACGGTGGGTGCCGAACCGGCGATGCCGGGCACGCTGTGGTGTTCGGCGACCCAGAAGCGCATAAAGCCGAGTATTTCGGCGTGCCGGGCCATGTCGACGGTCGCGCGTATGGCTGCGGCCGGTTCTTCTTCCCCCCGCAGCGCGGACCGATCGAGGACGGATATTCGTATCGGCCTGGTGTTCACATGGTTGTCGAACCCTCCGGACGGGGTGCGCATTCCGTCGGTGTCGCGTCTCACCGCCATTCGATCGAACACATGTTCTATGCTGGGGTATGCGTTGGCAACAACTCGAGCTGGACGGGACGTCGACGGCCCCGGCGCTGATCGAACGTTCCGCCGTGGCACGCACCTTCAACACTCCGGATTTCGCCGGCATGACCTTCTACGAGATCCACGCCAAATCGATCATCAACCGAGTACCCGCGTCCTCACGAGTGCCGTTTCGTCATACGGTCAACCCGTACCGGGGCTGTAGCCATGCCTGCAGGTACTGCTTCGCCAGGAACACGCACCGCTATCTGGATTTCGACGCCGGATCCGACTTCGACTCTCGGGTGGTCGTCAAGGTCAACGCCGCCGCTCTGCTGGCGAAAGAACTGGGCGCGGCCCGTTGGAGAGGCGAACACATCGCCATGGGCACCAACGTCGACTGCTATCAGCGGGCTGAAGGGCGCTACCGTCTCATGCCCGGCATCGTGCAGGCGTTGACCGAAGCGGCCAACCCGTTTTCGATACTCACCAAGGGAACTCTGATACTGCGCGACATCCGACTGCTGGAGGCCGCAGCCGCACGCACCCGGGTAGGTACCGCAGTCTCGGTCGGCTTCATCGACGAGGAGCTGTGGCGTGGAATCGAACCGGGCGCTCCGCAGCCGACGGCACGGCTGGGGGTTTGTGCCCGGCTTCGTGAATCGGGGTTGCGTTGTGAGGTGCTGATCGCGCCGATCCTCCCGTACCTGAGTGACAGTCCGGCGCAGCTGCGACGTGTCGTCGCGGCAAGCGCCGAAGCCGGGGCGGTGTCGGTGACGCCCATCGTTTTGCACCTGCGTCCCGGCGCACGGGAGTGGTACCTGGCATGGCTTCAACGGGAACACCCACGCCTGGTGTCACGGTACCGGCGACTGTACGCGGCCGGTTCCTATGCCGACCGTGAATACCAACGTCGGATCACCGGCCGCGTCCGCGCCCTGGCAGCCGAGTACGGGATCGAAGACGGCGCGCATCGGGATCGACCACCGTCGCCACCGCCACCACCGAGACAGCCCACCCTCCCGGGCCTGTGAACCGGTCGGGCTTGAAACCGGTTGGTCGCGTCATGAAGTGACGAGCTTGACCTCTGTACCGTTGGACAGGGACCTGCCGACCGTGCACGCCCGTGTGTGAACACGTTCGGCAACGGCTTCGAAAACTTCGGCGGCCAATGGATCGTCGGTCGGCAGCTCAACGTCGTAGGTGACGGTTACCGGCCCGAGAAGCGTCGGTTCGACCTTCTCGGCGTCAACGGTCATTGCCAGCCGCACCAACCGGTGGCCACGCTTGGCGGTCAACGGTTCCACGGTCACGATGTTGCATCCCCCCACTGCCGCCAACAGGAGCTCGACCGGCGTGAAACCCTCGCCGTCGCCGTTGCCGACGATGATTTCGTCGCCTCTACCGTTCTTGGCGACAAACCCCGCATCGGTGCGTTCCACTCGCACAGAAGCCATGACCAGATCCCTCCATCAAACCGAGCGCCCGTGTGGCGCCGCGCGCATGTGGCAAAACGCTAACCTAAGCGGGATCGGGACGGGGCTACGGCGGCTGGAGAGCACCCTCACACCCCGCATCGAAATGTTTATCGGCCTCATCTCCGTTACATCAGGTGGAGGTCTCCCATGGTTGAAACGGTTGACGTAGCGGTGATCGGTGCGGGACAAGCCGGCCTGTCGAGCGGTTATTTTCTGGGGCGCAACGGTTTCAGGCCACATTCCGATTTCGTGATGTTCGATCGGTCAAAGGGGCCGGGCGGCGCCTGGCAGTACCGGTGGCCGTCACTGACGTTTGAAACCGTGCACGGTATTCATCAACTGCCGGGCATGTCCGTCCCCGAACCCGATTCATCGCAGTCTGTTGCCCCGGTGGTGTCCGACTATTTTCGCGATTACGAGGCCTCGTTCGGTTTGCCGGTTCTTCGCCCGGTCGTGGTTTCCTCGGTGAGCGGCCTTGCCGACGGTCGACTTCTCATCGCCACCGATCGAGGCGATTGGACGGCTCGCGCACTCATCAACGCCACCGGCACCTGGGATAAGCCTTTTTGGCCTTATTATCCCGGCCAGGAGACGTTTACCGGACGACAAATACACACGGTGGACTATCGCGGAAAGGATGAGTTCCGTGGCGCACGAGTAGTTGTCGTGGGTGGTGGCGCCTCGGCCATACAGCTCCTCATGGAAATCGACAAGGTTGCAGAGACGTTCTGGGTCACCCGAAGAGAACCCACATTCGTCGACCGACCGTTCGACATGGACTGGGGACGCGAGGTCGTCGCGCGGGTCGAGGACCGGGTTCGCCGTGGGCTGGTGCCCGAAAGCGTCGTGAAGGCCACCGGGTATCGATGGACACCGGAGATCGCGGCGGCGATTCGCAACGGCCCGTTGAAACGGCGCCCGATGTTCAAAAGAATCGACGCATCGGGCGTGGTCTGGGACGACGGCGAACGACTTGACGTCGACGTGATCTTGTGGGCAACGGGATTCCGTGCCGCGTTGGATCATCTCGCTCCACTGCGACTACGTGAGCCGGGCGGAGGAATCGTCATGGACGGGACGAGGGTCGTCAACGACCCGCGCATTCACCTTGTCGGCTACGGCCCCTCCGCCAGCACGGTCGGAACGAACCGAGCCGGCCGTACTGCGGCCCGTGAGATACGGCGCAGTCTCGGCGACAGAGCCGTTCCCGCCACGGTTTAAGTCGAGCTCACGGCCTGCTCAGGGCGTTTCCCGACGGCGCGACGAGACCGTGACGCGCCAACCATGTGTCGATCTCGTCGAAGAACAGTTTGCGACCGCCCAACTGTGAGAGGGCGAGATCGTGCCTGCCGCCGTGAATACGGACGACGTCGACGTCGGAGCCGATGCCGGGCGCCCACTTGACGATGTCCTCGACGTTCAGCACCGTATCGGCGGTATGTGCCTGTTCGTCCCATTCGGTGGCGAACCACGACTGCGCCGCCACCGAGACCATGACAGGTACGGCTATCTTGAGGCCGTTGCGCAGGCGCTTCTGTGCCCTGTCGACGGCGCGCAACCAACCCAGTCGGATCGGTGTCCCGGTCACCGGCTTCCACGCGAGGTCGAAGTCCCATTCGCCGTAGTGGTCGTGGTGGAGACTACGCACGTTGATGCCCGGGCCTCCCAACCGCACGGGCCGTTTGGGGGCCAACAGCCCGGCGATGTCCAGAGGAACGGTACCCAGGCGTTGAACGGCGTCACCGACGTTCAACGCAAAGAACGGACTGTTGAGGACCAGTCCGGCAAGCCACCGGTGGTGCCGCATTCGGTGGGCCCACAACGCCGTCGTCAGTCCGCCGGTCGAATGTGCGTATACCAGGATCGACTCGTTACCGGCGTCGCGGATCAGTTGCGTTGCCTTGTCGAGTTCGGCAAAGTACTGCGGGATGTGCCTGACAAAATGCGGCGTCTGATGGGGCATCATGCTGCGCCCGGCCTTGCGAAGGTCCAACGCATAGAACGCGAAACCACGTTCGACGAAAAAATCCGCCACGTGCGGATGGAAAAAGTAATCGGAATACCCGTGGACGTACAACACGGCACGGCCCGTGGCCGGCGAGTCGTCACGGGTCACCAGGGTGGCCACGACCTCACCCTCCTCGTCGGGAGGAAGCTCGATCGTCTGCCGCCTGTAGGGATCACCGAGCAAGTCCAATTCCATGGTGATCATTAATACCTCAGCGGCATGAAGATACCGGCCGACCCGCCGGGGCTGTGACGAACAGACACGCCATTTTGTGTTCGAGTAGCCGGATACGCGCTCCGTACCGTACGGCAGAAGCCTGTCCACCACCCAAGACACGCGATGAGTGCCGATTTCAGCCCCCCGCTCGGCCGGTTCTTCTATCCTTGGAGGCGGTCGCTCCCCGCCACCTTGAACGAAGATATGGATGCATAGTCGCTGGTTCTCACCTCACCGTTCCCGGTCGACCGTTCGCGGTCGACACGCGCCACGGCACACCCTGAAACGGGTCGGACGGTTCGGAATACGTTGCCGCAGAATGCTAGTGCGACCGCTGCCCGACACCCGGGGCTCCGGTATCGTCACGGACCAACGGGAGGGCGACATGGTTGAACACGACGACCTCGACGCGGTACTTGCGGCGTGTCCCTCGTGCGACGGGCTCGGGCTGCAACTGGACTCCTGCCCCGAGGCCCACGTCGACGACCTCGACGCCTGCCATCGCTGTGAGGCAGGTAACTCCCCGTCCTTGTGTCGGTACTGCGATGCAACCGGCATGGTGTGTGCTCAAGTGGTCATCTCGGTCGTCAACGTCGACCTGGCCACGGTTGCCTCGACGCAGGTTGTGGCCGGTGCTCATCCTCCGCGTCGGCTGGTGGACGGCGGTTGGGGCTTCGACTGTCGTGCGATCGCTGCCGAACTTGCGGGCGAGGTTTCGGTGTACGGCACAGGAGACGCGGACGAGATCATTCCGCTACCTCGTGAGTACCATCCGGATCTTCCCGTCGACGACAGACACGAACTCGAAGCTGCGGCGATCGCCACGGCGGCGCAGCGGTCGAGGTGGCGGATACGTCAGGCGTTCCCCATATCGGCGTCGTTGACGAAACGAGCTCAAACGTCGAATTGTGACTGTCTGGGTGGACAGACACCCGCGAAGGCGGATACATGCCACAACTGCCACGGTCTTGACACCGGTCACGGTGCTTCGATCACGCTGGCGCAGCCCACCCGTTCCTCGTCGCCGCGCGTGCGGCCGTGGACGCTTGACCACCTCGCACAGATCGGTTTCGGGTTGGGACTGCGTCTCGACATCACGTGTCGCATGTCCACCGCCGACGGCGTGGACGACCCGGTCTGGACCATGACGTGGAGCCCTACGGGAACCGTCGTCACCCCGGCGGCACCGGACGGCGTGACCGACTTCGACGAAGCCGTGAGGTTGGCCGCCGGGCGACTGAACGAGGCCCCCAACAGTATGTTCTCGCGCGGGGAACTCATCCCGGTACCGCGACAGACGGTGCCACCGATCGTGGGCGTCAGACGAGCCAAAGCCGTTCTCGTGGCTTTGGCTCGTCAAGGATCGTGTGACGCCGTCCTGTGCCAGCTTTCTGCCGGCAACTGTTCCATCAGCCTGTGTACCGGCCGTTACGTCGAACTCGTTTCGCGCGGCTCCGATTTGGAGGCCGCCGCGACCGGCATCGGGCTGTAACCGCGCTACTCGGACGTGTTGTCGGTCAGATTCTTCCGTTCTGCGGCAATGGTCGTGTCCGGACCATGTCCGGTATGGACGACGGTCTCGTCCGGGAGGGCGAACAGTACCTGCCTGATCGAGGAGACGATCACATCGTACGAACTGAACGACCGTCCCGTAGCTCCCGGTCCACCCTCGAAGAGGGTGTCCCCGGTGAACACCACCCCCAGGCTCGGCACATACAAGGACACGGCTCCCGGTGCGTGCCCGGGGGTGTGCAGCACCTGGACCACTGTATCGGCCACGGTGAGCGTTTCACCGTCGGTCAACGCCCCGTCGGGGCTGCGATCCGGGTACGTCTGATCCCATAGGGCTCCGTCATCGGGGTGCAAAAGCACCGGTGCCGGCCCCGAGACAGCATCGGCCAGGTCGAATGCGGCGTTGATGTGATCGTTGTGCGCGTGAGTGCACACGATTGCCACGAGTTGCCGATCTCCCACCGCCGCTGCGATCGCCCGAGCGTCGTGAGCGGCGTCGATGACGACCACCTCACTGTCGTTGCCCAACAACCAGACGTTGTTGGTGACCTCCCAGGAACCACCGTCCAGTTGGAAGACGCCATCGGTTTCGATCTTCTCGATGCGGACGTTCACAGGACCACCACCGAACGAAGTACCTCACCACGGTTCATTGCAGCAAACGCCTCCTCGACATCGGTCAGGCCTATCGTTTCCGAGACGAACGTATCGAGCTTCAACCGTCCGTCGAGGTAAAGATCGACCAGCATCGGAAAATCACGTGACGGCAAACAGTCTCCATACCACGACGACTTGAGCGCACCGCCACGCCCGAAAACGTCCAAAAACGGCAGCTCAAGCTTCATGTCGGGGGTCGGAACGCCGACCAGAACAACTGTTCCTGCCAAATCACGAGCATAAAACGCCTGTTCGTACGTCTCGGGCCGCCCGACGGCCTCGATCACGACATCGGCGCCGAACCCGTCGGTCAGCCCACGAACCGCTTCCACGACGTCGACGTCCACAGCGTTCACGGTGTGGGTCGCGCCCAACTCCCGCGCCCAGCCGAGTTTTCGTTCGTCCACGTCCACAGCGATGATCTTGGCGGCACCGGCCAGTCGAGCCCCCGCCACCGCCGCACTGCCGACGCCACCACACCCGATCACCGCGACGCTGTCTCCCCGGCCGACGTTCCCGGTGTTGACGGCGGCTCCCAGACCGGCCATGACGCCACAACCGAGCAGGCCCGCCACCTCGGCAGGCGCCCGTTCATCGACCTTGGTGCATTGGCCTGCAGCCACCAACGTCTTCTCCGCAAACGCACCGATACCCAACGCCGCGGTGAGTTCCGTACCGTCGGTCAACGTCATACGGTTGACCGCGTTGTGGGTGTCGAAGCAGTACCAGGGTCGACCACGCCGGCAGGCACGGCACTGCCCACAAACGGCGCGCCAGTTCAACACCACGTAATCACCGACCGACACCTCCTCGACGCCCGGGCCGACCGCCTCCACGGTTCCGGCGGCCTCATGGCCAAGCAGGAACGGATAATCGTCGTTGATGCCGCCTTCGCGATAATGCAGGTCCGTGTGGCACACGCCGCAGGCCTGCACGGCGACAAGAGCCTCTCCCGGTCCGGGGTCGGGAACGTTGATCGTCTCGATGGAGACCGGGCCGCCTTTTTCGCGGGCCACCACGGCTTGTACACGTTGCGCCATGACTACTCCTGACGTGGGATACGACGCCGACTCTACTGTTTTTCGGTTGGCGGCGGGTGCGCTCATGTGGACGGGCGCGTCGAGGGAGAACCGCGCTCGCCGGGTTGAAGAATCGGTCGACCACAAGCAGGCCGGCGGAGCGTCTCTCGACGCCGACCGTCGTGCTCCTCCGGGCTGATCCAGGATCGGCGTTCAATCGGCCGTCGCCTTTTCCACGGCCACGTCTTTCTCGTCTACTTTCCGTGTACTGCGCAGCCGCGGTTCGCCCGCCGAACGGCGTCGCCGCATCTCTGTATCCAGTTGTGCACCGAACAGAACGGCAATGTTCGATATCCACAGCCACACAAGGAAGACGATGACGCCGCCCAAGGCCCCGTAGGTCTCGTTGTAGGAGGCGAAATTCGCGACGTAGAGCGCAAACCCGGCCGACGCAGCACCCCACAGGACAATGGCCGTCAGACTGCCCCACCCCACCAGTGAGAAGCGGCTCGACACATTGGGGGCGGCCCAATAAAGCACCGCCAAAATAAGGCTCATCAACACCACCAGTACCGGCCATTTGGCGATGTCCCACACCGTCGCAAACGTGTCGCCGATACCGATCAGTCTCCCCAACCACCGGGCGAGACCGCCGGTGAAGACGACAAGGAAACTGCACACGGTCAACAGGACCCCGGTTGTCACGGTCACGGCGATACGCACGGGCCACACCCACCACACCGGCCGTCCCTCCGGAACCTCGTGGATCGTGTTCGACGCGCGCATAAAGGCTCCGACGTACCCCGACGCCGACCACAGTGCTGCGGCCAAACCGACGATCGCGAAGAACGACGCCGTCGACGACGACTCCTGAAGGTTCCGAACCTGGTCCACCAGGATGTCGCCTGCAGCGCCGGGTGCAAACCGTGTGATCTCGTCAACGAGGGTATCGGTCGTGGAGGCCCCGGTAAGCCCCAGCAACGACACCAGCACAAGAAGCCCGGGAAAGATCGACAGCACCGAATAGTAGGTCAATGCCGCCGCCCAATCCAACAGACCGTGACGTCCGAACCCAGCTGCCGCCCGTTTAACCACCCCCACCGGCGAACGGTCGGCACGCAGGCTCGAATTCTCGTCGACCCGGTGCACGGGATCGGGCGGACGGTCGGTTCGCATACTGTGCAGCCTCCGTATAAACGCCTCAGCGGTGCTGTCTACGGATCAAGGCCCACGTGACGGCAGTAGCCACAACGGCCGTCACCACAGCCAACGGAAGCCGCCACCGTATGGCCGCGTCCACCGCGTCGTCACCGGCCCTGCGCAGCCGTCTGACCGCGGCTTTGCTTTGAGTCACCGGGTTGACCCGGTCGGCGAGTTCCTCGACCGTGGAGCCCAGCGCGGTGCGTGTTGCGGCGATGTCGGCGCGTATCGCCGCCGGATCGTCCGGAGTTTCGGACGAGGCCGTCGGTTCGGCAACCTTGACGGCCTCGTCCATCCTGTTTCGCCGGTCTTCGACTGTCATCGACTCATCGCCTTTCGAACAACGGCTATGTCGGTCTTTACACCGTCCATCGCCTGCTGTGGCAACGGTTGCGAAGCCTTTTTCATTCGCCCGCGTCCCACCAGCGCCAATATTCCGGCGATCAACAACAGCGCACCCGCGACGATAAGCGCGGCCGCCCAACCGGGCAGCACCAGCGCAAGCCCCAGGACCGCTGCGGTGATCAGACACCCGAAGGCGAAGAAACCGAATACGGCGGCGCCGGAGAACAGGCCCGCTCCGGCAGCGGCCTGCTTGGCCTTGGAAGCCATTTCGGCCCGCGCCAACGCGATTTCGTCCCGCATCAGGCGCGTCATCTGTTCGAGAGCGCGCTGCACCAGTTGTGTGGTGCTGGGACGGGTCGGAGCGTGTTCTGTGCTGCTAGGACGAGTCGAAGCCTGCGTAACTTCATCCATTACCTCGGTCATCGGGACCACCCCCCACGCGTCCGGCTTACCCCTCGGTGTCGTGGCTCAAACTTTCCACACCGGCATGGGCGTGTGCGCCGAATCCGGCGGATCCACGTCGTTTTAACCGGTTAAACCACTGCCGACGATGGTCGATCGACGTAATCGGGGTGCCCGTTGAGACGTAGGACCCGCATGGCTTCCACCGTGCGCACCGCCCGCCATTCCTGCGTCGCCTCCTCGCCGGGTGCCTCCCACGTGATGCCCCAACCCCCGTCGCTTTGTTGGTCGGCGGCCAACACCGTGAGATGGTCGCCGACCGCCTTCTGCGGAAACCGTGCGCGAAGACGATCGTCCGGCGCGGGGGCCAGGTCGAGTGGGGTCAAACCGTAACCGTCGCCGGGGTACAGATGGAAGGACTTGACCGCGTCCCAATCGGCGGTGAGTCGGTCGCGTTGTCGCATCGCCCAGGAACGGTCCGGCGCCGAAACCAGGAACGCCAGGATATTCGCCAACGTGTGACCTCCCATCTCGTCGGCCGGCATCGCCTCGATCCGGTCGACGCAGAAACGTTCGGCCGCCGCGAGCCATGGAGCATCGACTCCGAAACGCCGCAGACGGACAACAATGCCGGCCGTCGGATTCAATCCCGCGTCGAACCGGCAATCACCCCAGTGTGCGGCACGTGCGTACGCTGCCGCGTCGGGCAGAACGATGGGCAGACCGGCCTCGTCGGTGAGCACCGTCGACAGCCACGTCGCGCAGTCGTCGGCCAAACCGCGCAGGCGCCGACGCACGTTGTGATCGGTTCCTGCGTCGGCTTCGGTGATCCGTTGCGCCGTCTCCAAACCGAAGTCCACGGCCAACGGATGGCTGGTGGGCGCCCGCAGGTCGGGTTCCAACGCTTGGCCCAACCCGCCGTCGTCGTTGCGATACGCCAGCAGCGCATCGACGGCGGCGGCAGCGGAAACTGCGCCCGGCGAAGTGAAGAAGAGATCACTCATGCGCCGTTCCAACAATCTGCCGTGTCAATGGACGAATGCCAGGCCGGCGGTCAGTGCGGAAGGTGTCATACCGTCATGATTCCGTTGGGGTGCGACACCGCGTGGTCAATCGCTCGGAACCCGTCGGGCACGCGCCCGCTTGACCTTGTACATAGCCTGGTCGGCCTCGTGTATGGCATCGGCGACACCGGTGAACCGAGGTTTCAACGGCGCCCATCCGATACTGACCGACACGGTCTTGTCGATGACCATCCGTTGCCACTCGTCTTGAACGACCGCCTCGCATACACGGTCGCCTATGCTTTGGGCGTCTTCAGCCGTCGTTTCGGGAAGAACCACCACGAACTCGTCACCGCCCGCACGCGCCAACAGGTCCCCTATCCGGACGCTGCGTGCCACGATCCCGGCGACGCGCTTCAGCACCTGATCTCCCGTGGCGTGGCCGTGGGCGTCGTTCACCGCTTTGAAACCGTCCAGATCGATGACGCCGATCATCGCCGCCGCTCCCCTGCTGACCAGGTCGCGCAGAAAGCGATCCAACCGGCGACGATTCGGCAAACCGGTCAACGGATCGGTCATCGCCGCGTCGGCGTATCGTGCCACCGTCTGGCGCAGATTCTCCTGGTCCAGCAGGGCAGAGGCGCTGTCCAACAGCAACGGGCGCAGCCGTTCGGTGTGTCCGGCGATGTTGCAGATGAGTTCGCGTTCCGTCGTCAACGCCTCGGCATGTCGTCCCAGGGACGATAGCGCCAGCGATCGGATTCGCAACGGTTCGGCGACGCCGGCCACATTGCCGCCGATGTCGGGGTGTTCCAAAGCGTCCATCGCCGACTGTCCGTCACCGACCGCGATGCTGTGGCACGCGTGGGTCAGCAATCGCATTTCACGAAACAGCGGAAGGTCGACGGTCGTGCCGAATCGGATGTCTGATGTGCCGCCGAGCGTCTCGAGGCGGCGTGCGGCAAAGTTCAGCCACACTTTGGGAATGTCTTCCAGTTCGGTTTCGTCGGGTACGTCGCTCAACAGGTTGTCGAGTAGTTTCGCGCATCCGGGTGAGTCGCCGCGGTGGTCCCTGGCCAGGGCTCTCCGGACGACCGTTTGTACGTAGCCTTTGTCCCACATGGTGGCATCGGACAGTGCCAGGACGCGACCAAAAGCGGATTCGGCCTCTTCGTAGTATCCGATGCTCGAGTACGCAAGTCCCAGGTTGCGCCACGCCGATGCCGCAGGCTCACCGGTGTCGGACATTTTCTCAAGGGCCCGTTCCGCGTTGACCAGGTGGAGGCCGCAGTTTTTCAACGAGCCACTTTGGAAATCTGCCCAAGCCGCCAGGGCGTGGAAGTTGCCGATCAATCGGTAGTTTCGGCAGTTCTCGACTGCATCGGAGGCACGCGCCAACGCCGCGATCACGCCTGGACGGTCGCGTAGGTTCATGTTGGCCGCCAACACGTATTGGCGGGCCTGTGCCACTCGGATCGAATCGGACACCGTCTCGGCGATCTCTTCGGCCTTGGCAATGACTTCGTACGGTGACCCTTCGCGCATCAGGGCACGCAGGTATACGAAATCGTCCTGCCACGTCGATGTCGACGTGGATCGCCACGATGACGACATCACACCACCCTGTCAGCCGTTTGATGTTCCGATACCGCTGCGCCACTGCGTGATCACCCACCATAATCGGCTTGGCCCACACCATCAACGTCTATCCGACGCCATGAGATCGGCTGCGGCACCGGTGTTGTCGACAGCACACCTCGAATCACCTTATAGGACGCGGCATTAGTCCAGCTCAAGTGAGATATCGACACATGTTCTGATTACGACCGACGGTCCGGAAGGCCCGGGGATCCGGCGCAACTTCGCCCCACCGTCGGTGGTGACACGGCACGGCATCGGAACCTACACCACCACCGACTCACACGTGATCATGGCCGTCAATATGGGAGCGCTCACGGCACAGAGCCACCCAGTACGATCATCGCCGTTGATCCAACCGGCCGCCCTCGGGTCCATGGATCAACTCAGGACGGTCGGCGTGGACACCGTCTTCGGACCCTGTTCGTGGTGACGACCATTCGAATGACTGCGACGCACGATGCAAGAGGGCCCGGCATACCGGTGTTGTATGCAGGACCCTTCGACAACGGCGCAAGGCGCCGCCTGAACACCGCGCAACAAAACAGTATGTAAAGACGGCTTCCTACGCGACGACCGTGCGCACCCGGCCCCGTGCCCACGGCCCCCTCATCCAAAGGTGATGACGAACATGAACCGACCCGGCAAGGACGGGTGAGCAACATGCGCGTATTCCGCCTACTCGCGCTGGCCAATGCGATCACGGCGTTCGGCACCAATCTGAACACGGTGGCCCTTGGGCTTTTCGCCTATCAGACGACAGGCAGCCCTCTCCACACCGGCGCCTTCATGGCGCTGCGTCTGGGCACCGGGTTCGTCACCGGGCTGTTCGCCGGCAATGTCGTGGCACGCACCCGATACAAGACGGTCATTGTGGCGGCCAACCTGACGCAGGCGGCCGCGATGCTTATTTTGATGACGGTACCCGCGGCAAGCACGACCACAGCCCTGTACGCGGTGGCGGTCCTCACCGGGGTGGCCGGCACCATGGCCGCCGTCGCCCTGCGCAGCGCCGTGCCGGAGATCGTGGGCCAGGAACATCGTGTCCGCGCCAACAGCATGCTGGTCGCCGGACGTTCCATCGCCATGATCGGTGGGTTCGCCGCCTCGGGCATCATCATCGCCGGTTGGGACTACTTCGGTGTCTTCGTCATCAACATCACGACCTTCGTGCTGGCCGGTCTCATCGTCGTCACGCTGCAATTGGACGTCACCCGCAAACCTGTGCCGCGACGCCGTTGGCTGTCGTCGCAGGCAACGGCGATGCGTTACATCCGTTCCCAGCCGGGGGTGGGCGGACTGATCGTCATACGCACCGTCATCGGTGTCGCCTCGGCAACGGCCGGTGTCGCGATCCCGGTCTATTCCAGTCTTCTCGACCCCGGGCAACCCGAGGCGTTCATGGGTTGGTTCTGGACGGTGTGGGCGATAGGCAACATCGCCGTGCAACTGGGCCTGTCACGCTGGGCCCGACGCACCGGCCGCACCGTCGGCATCGACGTTTTCATCATCGCTGCCTGCACCATGTCGACGGCCTCGGTGGTGGTGTTTCTCCCCGTGCCGTTGGCCGTCGCGCTCGCCGCCGCGATGCTCACCGGCGCTGCGAGCGGTTTGGCCGAGACTTCTTACCAGTCCCGGCTGCAGGAGGCGCCCGACGAGGAGCGCAGTCACCTGTTCGGTTTGTCGTTGACTTCGGAGAACCTCGGATTCGCCGTCGGCATGCTCGCCGCCGGCTCACTACTGTCGACAGTGCCCGTGTGGACCGTGGTGACCGCTGTCGCGGCCGTCGCCGTCATCACAGCGATCGGGTTTCGGCTGTCGAGCGCATCATTGAAACGTCCGAAACCACATCACTCGGGTCACGCCTCATGACGCAAACACCCCTGGCCGTCATCGGCATGGCGGTTCGCCTGCCCGGTGCCGACACGGTCGAGAAATACTGGGACGACGCCCTCGACGGGGTGGTTCACATAGAACGCTTCACCCCCGAGCAGCTCGTCCAAGCCGGCCTCGACGAAGCGCAGGCGCACGATCCGGGCTTCGTCGGCGCGTCCGCGTTGCTCGACGACGTCAACGGCTTCGACGCCGGGGCCTTCGGAATGAGCCCCAGGGAAGCCGCCATCACCGACCCTCAACATCGCCTGTTCATGGAGGTCTGCCACACCGCTCTGGAAACATCGGGGTACAGCGGGGCGACCAGTAAGGTCGGCCTGTTCGGCAACACCGGCTTCCACCTGCATCCGCTGGGCGGGTACCTGAGAAACAACCTGGACGGGCGGGTTTTCAACGCCGACTTCGCCCGCAACCAGGTGACCGGTCTACAGGTTGCCTTCGGAAACCACACGGACTTCGTGGCCACCAAGACCGCATTCCGGCTGGGACTGACCGGGCCGGTCATGACCGTTCAAACCGGCTGTTCCTCGGGGCTTGTGGGCGTTCATCTTGCCGGCCAGACGCTCCGCGGCGACGAGGCCGACGTGGTCGTCGTGGCGACGGCAGCCGTCCATATTCCGCAGGTTGTCGGACATCGGTACGTCAAGGGCTCGATCCATTCGCGGAGCGGAGTCTGCCGGGTTTTCGACGCCGCGTCGGACGGTATGGTCACAGGTAACGGTGCGGCAGCGGTGGTGCTGAAGCGTCTCGACCGCGCCCTCGCCGACGGCGACTCCATCGACGCGGTCGTTCTGGGAACCGCGATCAACAACGACGGCGCATCGAAGTCAGCCTATGCCGCGCCGAGCGTCGACGGCCAGGCGGAGGTCGTCGAACGAGCCCTCACCGCCGCCGGAGTCAATTGCGGTGACATCGGTTATGTCGAGACGCACGGTACCGGCACGTTCAAGGGCGACCCGATCGAATTCGCGGCGCTGGACCGGACGTACCGACACCACACCGACAAGGTCGGCTACTGCGGTCTGGGCTCGGCAAAAGCCAATATCGGCCACCTTGACTCGGCGGCCGCACTACCCAGCCTCATTCGAGCCATCGGCGTCATCCACCGTGGTGTCATTCCGCCGTTGGCGAATCACACCGCACCGAATCCCGGCCTGCCGCTCGACCGGAGCCCTTTCTATCTTCCGGACCGTCAACGCGAATGGCCGATCGACCTGCCCCGCCTGGCCGCCGTCACCGCCCTGGGCGTCGGAGGTACGAACGCACACCTGATCCTGGGGCTTCCCGACCGATCCGCCGCCTACACGGACGTGTCGCGCCCGGAAGTGTCGTTTCTGCCGCTGTCGGCGGCGACATCGCAGAGCCTCACCGCCCTTGCCTCGGCCTGGCACCGACGGCTCCTCGACGAGCCCGACCTCCACCCCGCCGACGTCGCGGCGACGGCGGGAGCCGGCAGACGCCACCACCGGCTTCGGCTTGCGGTGCTCGGGTCCACGGTGGCTCAATGGTGTCAAGGCCTGAGCGATTTTCTATCGCTCAACGAGTCGGGCCGGTACCGCACCGGCGTGGCCTCCGCTACCGGTACGGCACTGGAAATGCCGCCCGACGCCGACGCCTACTGCCGTGGAGCGTCCATCGCCTGGCCCGACGGTGGCCGCCGACTGCGACTCCCCTCGTACCCGTACCACCGAACAGCACATTGGATCGGACCGGCTCCGCCCCAGGCCGATCGATCACGATCATCGACAGGAGACGAAGACATGTCCTTCAACACCGTCCTGGCACACATCACGGAAGCCACGATGAAACGGCTGGGGCATCCCGCCGATCGCGTCACACCGGATTCATCGTTCCTCGAACTGGGAGCCGACTCGTTGAGCATGGTCGACCTGGCACGAGGCCTCGAAGAAGCCTTCGATGTCAAGGTGTCCATGCGAGAACTTTTCGAAGAGGGCGCCACCCCGGGCGAACTCGCCGCACTGGTCGCTGCGCGCCTGCCGACGGACACCATGGACGAAGAACAACCGGAGCCGACACCGTCGGTCGCTCAAGCGGCGCCGTCCCCACCTTCGGTCGCGCAACCTGTGCCGCCCCCGCCGTCGGCTCCGCCAACGGTTCCCTTGCCACCGGTTCAACCACCGGCCCCGGAGCCGGTTCACATGCCCGCTCCCGTGCCGCCGCCACCGGTGTATCCGTACACGCCCGAGGCCGCGGCGTCGGCTCGCACCGTCGAGGTGTTGACGGCGCAGGTCCAGCAGCTGATCTCCATTAATCAACAGTTGACCTACCAGGTCTCGCAGTTGACCGCCATGTTGCGTTCCCACCACGGTGGCGGCCGGGCATGATGCGATCGACCCCTTCGCCCGACTTCGGGCTCTACTTTTTCGGAAACTATCCACAAGACGTCACCGCGGCCGACACCTACCGGACGCTGTTGGAGGCCGCTCGGTTCGGCGACGAATCCGGGTTCTCGTCGGTGTGGCTGCCCGAACGTCACTTCCACTCCTTCGGCGGGGTGTTCCCCAACCCGTCGGTCCTGGCCGCGGCCGTCGCCGCCAGGACTCGTAGTATTCGTATCAACGCCGGAAGCGTCGTGCTTCCGTTGCACGACCCCATTCGAGTCGCCGAAGAGTGGTCGGTCGTCGACAACCTCTCCGGCGGACGTGTGGGCATCGGCGTGGCGTCGGGATGGAATTCCAATGACTTCGTGTTCTTCCCCGAGCGTTTCGGCGCGCACCGCGATCTGATGTACGAACAGATCGAAGAGGTGCGGCGGCTGTGGCGTGGTCACAGTCTGTCGAGGACCGGCGGAACGGGACGGCCGGTGGAGGTGTCGTTGTACCCACGGCCGCTGCAACCGGACGTCGACATGTACACCGCGGTGGTGGGCCGTCGCGAATCGTTCGCTCAGGCCGCACGCGCGAACCTGGGCGTCATCACCAACCTCATGACGCAGGACATCTCCGCGTTGGCCGACAACATCGCCTACTACCGTTCCGTGCGGGCACAGTCCGGTCTCGACCCGGCCGGTGGGCGAGTATCCGTGCTGGTCCACACCTACATCCACGAGGACGCTTCGACCGCTCGCCGGCGGGCGTATGAACCGCTCACCGACTACATGAGAGCATCCCTGTCGTTGTTCGGTCAGGTGACCAACAGCCTCGGTTTCAACATCGACCTCGACAGGGCCGATGAAGACGATCTGGCGTACCTGTTCTCCCGCGCCTACGACCGATACTGTGATTCGCGGGCCCTCATCGGATCGCCTTCCACGTGTGCGGCCACCGTTGAGGCTCTTGCCGATGCCGGGGTCGACGAAATCGCCTCACTCGTCGACTTCGGGATGCCGGCCGACCATCTGTTGGAGGGACTGCCTCAGCTGGACACGTTGCGTCGCCGCAGTCACGAGGTTCACGTGCATGCCCCGATGACCGACGGCCAACAGACGATGTGGGTCCACGAGCAACTGGTTCCGGGAAACAACGCTCAGAACGAGCCCAAGGCCGTCCGACTGGTCGGGCACGTCGACATCGCGGCTCTGGATCGAGCCGTGCGGCGGCTCGTCGAGGCCCACCCCGCGTTGCGGACCGTCTATCGAGACGTCGACGGCGTCCCCTCACAGGTCCTGCTCCCGGAAATGTCCGTCTCCGTGGAAGTTCACGATCGGACCGGTACCGATGAACTCACCGTTGCGTCCGAGACGATCTCCCACGAAAGTCGACGCCGTTTCGACCTGGCGCAGGGGCCCGTCTTCTTCTGTTCACTGCACACCGTTGCCGTCGACCGGCACATCCTGGTCCTGTCGTTCCATCACATCGCCGTGGACGCGTTGTCGGTAAAGGTTCTGACCAGGCGGTTGTCACAGCTTTACGCGGCCGAATCGTCGGGGCGGCCCGCCGTGCTGCCGATGCCGTCGCGGCGGCCGTTGTCTATCGACGTCGCACCCGAAAAGGTCGCCCGCGACCTGGCGTACTGGCGTAGTCGGCTTGCGGGCCCGCTACCGGTCCTGCAACTGCCCACCGACAGGCAGCGCCCATCCCGACAGACGCACCGCGCGCGAGCACGGTTCGTCGAACTCGACGCCGAGCTGACCTCCGCGATTCGAGCGCTCGGGAACCGCAACGGGGCCACCCTGTTCATGACGTTGTTGACCGGGTTGGCGATCACCTTGCGTCGCTTCACCGGTCAGGACGATCTCATCGTGGGGGTCCCGGTGTCCCGGCGGAGCCCGGACCAGCAGGACGCCGTGGGGCTTTTGATCAACACGATCCCCCTACGGTTCGACATGACGGGCGACCCGACGTTTAGTGAACTGCTCCAGCGCGTTCGCCGGGTCGCGTTGGACGGGTACGACCACGCGTCGGCTCCGTTGGAGGACATCATTGCGCAGACCGGTGCGCCGCGCGACCCGTCGCGTTCTCCGCTGTATCAGATCACCGCCGAGTTCAAGAACGGTGAGGCGTTCGATCTGGACCTTCCCGGGGTCACCGCCGTACCGTTGGACGTCGGTCGCGAGGTCACCGCCTGCGACATCATGATTCACCTGACGCACCGCGACGGCGGTGTCATGGCACACCTGGAGTACAACACCGATCTGTTCGACGACGCCACCGTTACACGGCTGGGCGGATACCTACGCCAGACGTTGGAGATCGGCGCGCGAGAACCCGACCGTCGGCTTTCCGCGTCGTCCGAGTTGATCGAGACCGACAGCCGGTTGCTCGAAAAATGGTCGAACGGGCCCGCCGTGCCGTCGGCGACCGAGACCGTTGTCGAGCAGATCGTCGGGCATGCGCGGCGGAAACCCGACGCGGTGGCCGTCGGCGACGAAACGGGCCACATCACCTACCGCGACATGGTGGACGACGCTCTGAGGGTCTGTGCAGCGCTACACGAGCACGGTGTGGCTCCCGGCGACGTCGTCGCCACCTGGCTGCCACGGTCACGTCGCCTTCCGTCGATCCTGCTGGGCATCATGTGGGCACGGG
The DNA here is from genome assembly GCA_019113825.1 of Candidatus Stackebrandtia excrementipullorum. Lineage (GTDB taxonomy): Bacteria > Actinomycetota > Actinomycetes > Mycobacteriales > Micromonosporaceae > Stackebrandtia > Stackebrandtia excrementipullorum. The sequence goes on from DXGR01000109.1 coordinate 24,402, forward strand.
CGGCTTACCTGCCGTTGGACCCGGCGTTGGGGCCCGCCCGCATCGACAGGGTCCTCACCGACAGCAGGGCACGTATCGTCCTGTCGACGGACCGGCTTCGCTCAGACCTTCCGCCCTTGAGCGACCTCGTCGTCGTCGACGTCGATACCGTGACCGGTGACGAATCCGTCGTGCCGCCGCCAGAACCGCCACCGGTGTTGGACGACGCGGCATACGTCATCTACACCTCCGGATCGACCGGCCATCCCAAAGGGATCGTTGCCACACACGGCAACCTCGCGTGGTTGTCGGAGTGGTTCGGGCGGCGTTTCGAATTCGACGACCGTGGACGAGCAGCCGCCGTATGCGGACAAAGCTGGGACGTGTCGGTCATGGAGTTGTGGCCGATGCTGGCCGCGGGAGGCCGCGTGACGATGGCGACCGACGCCGTACGGCGCGACCCGGCGCAACTGTCGCAGTGGCTCACCGACGAAAACCTGGACTTCGCGCTGCTGCCGACGCCGTTGGGCCAGGAGGTTTTGGCGCTGCCGAGCAGCCGTCAACCACGAGTCCGGTTCATCATGCTCGGCGGTGATCTCCTGACCGTCCTACCTCGACCGGATTCACCGTTCGCGCTGGTCAACATCTACGGTCCGGCGGAGACCACGGTCGTGGTCACCACCTACCCGACCACGTCGGGCAGCCCGTCACCGGTGCCACTGGGTTCACCGGTCGACGGCGCGCACTTCCGGGTGCTGGACGAAGCCGGCAACCCGACACCCGTCGGAGTACCCGGCGAGCTCTACATCGGTGGCGACTGTGTCACCCGGGGCTACCTCCACGCGCCTCGGCTGACCGAGGAACGTTTCGTGGTCGACCCCTCGGCTCCGGGCGGCCGACTGTACCGCAGCGGGGACCGGGTCCGCTGGACCAACGACGGGGTGCTCGAGTTCTGTGGGCGTACGGACGATCAGGTCAAGGTGCGAGGTTATCGGGTCGAGCCGGGTGAGACCGCGGCGATTCTTCGGGAGCTGCCCGGTGTGAGCGACGCAGTGGTTCTACCGCGGCGAAACGATCACGGCGACGCCACCCTGGCCGCATACATCGTCGCGACCGGCGACACGTCGGGATTGGTGCGGCGTCTCCACGCCGAACTGGCGCACCGGTTGCCGGAATACCTGATACCGGGAGCATGGGCCGTCCTCAACCGTCTGCCCCGCAATGCGAACGACAAAGTCGAACGTTCGCAGCTGCCGCACGCCAAACCGTTGACGGCCTTCGAACACCGCCCCGACACACCGTCGGCTGCCCCCAACGACGCGTTGGGATCGCTGTGGATGGAGGTCCTAGATGTCGACGTCCTCGACGAGACGCAGTCCTTCTTCGAGGCCGGGGGCCATTCGATCACGGCGATGCGCCTGTTGAATCGCGTCCGTGAGGCCCTGGGCATGGAGTTTTCGGTATCGGAGTTCTACCGCGAGCCTACGTTGGCAGCTCTGCGACGCCACCTCACCTCCGACGACACGCTGCGCAGTGGCCCGATCTCCTACCAGCAGGTGGGCATGGTCGACGGGCTTACTCGGGCCACCGGCTCCTGGAACATCGTCGTGCATCTGGAAATGACCGGCGACCTGGACGTTGCGGCGTTGCAGGCGGCGGCGACGGCCGTGATCGAACGACATGAGTCCCTGCGTACGCGTTTCCACCGCGACGGAACCGAGTGGGTGCAGGAGGTCCTGTCGCCTCAACCTGTGCCCCTGACTCCGGTTGAGGTCGACGACTACGACGAGCTGAGCAAACGGTTCGCCGAAGAACCGTTCGACGTCGCCGTGGGGCACCTCGTGCGCTTCCGGTTGTTGAGGCGCGGTCAACGTGAGTGGCGGTTCGTGGTCGTCGTGCACCATGCCGTATGCGACGGCTGGGGCGTTTCGCTTTTGTTGGCCGACCTTGCCGCCGCGTATCGTGCGGCGCGGCGCGGCGACGACGTCGTGTTGCCCGCTGCGACGCAGAGTATCGACTACGCCGTCTGGCAACAACGTCATTGGGATCGGTCGCTTTTCGACGGCCGGCTCGGATACTGGCGCGAGTCCCTCCGCGATCGTCCTCTCACCGTGGCATTGCCCGCCACCGGGGACCCGGCGGACGTGCCGGCGGCGTTTGTTCGCCGGGAGGTCCCCGACGGGTTGTCCGGCGACGTCGATCGGCTCGCGGCGAAGCTCGGCTGCACCCCGTTCGCCGTCTGGGCGGCCGCGTTGGGAATCGTTCTTTCCCGACGAACCGACCAGCTGCGATTGACGTTGGGCACCCCGTACGCCGGCCGTGAACATCCCGACCACGACACCGTCATGGCCGTGTTGGCCATGGTCTCGCTGCTGCGCATCGACATCGATCCGGCCGTCGGTTTCGGCCGGTTGGCCGTCGATGTCCTGTCGGATTATGCGGCGACCGTGGACAATTTCGTTCCGTTGCGTCGCATTCTCGACGATGTGAAGGAACACCGCGACGACGTGCCCGCGGTGATGCCGGTCAGTTTCCTCTACCAAAGTTCGATGACCCTCGACCTCGAATGGCCTGATCTGGATGTCGTCGTGGACGAACGGACGTCGGGTGCACCGCGGCGACGTACGTCGTTCTTTGTCGAACCGGGCACGAAACGGCACCGGTTCGGGGTTATAGCCGACGGATCGCTTCACGAACCATCGACCTTGGGCGACTGGCTGTCGGAGTGGCTGGACGTCTTGTCGGCCGGTGTCTCGGATCCCGACACGCCCGTGGCCGATCTTCTGACGCGAGAATGAGGTCGGTGTGGACGGTCCGTGGGCCGTCCACACCGGCTGGGCATGGGTGGCGTCCGGTCGGCTTGGTATACATGTGACCGGGCGGCGGACGAGGAGAGACGATGCGGGTCGGGGCATTGAGATACGGCGTGGTGGGTGCCGGTTTGATCGGGGGCTCGTTGCTGCGTCGACTGGCCGACACCGGCGTGGATCTCGTTGGTTGGGACCCCGACCCCGCAGTCGCGACACTCGCGAGGGCGCACCGGATACGGTTCGTCGACGATCTCGTCCGAGCTGTCGCCGATCGTGACGTCGTCTTTTTGGCGACCCCCCTGTCGACCCTTGAGCCGGTGTTGGACCGGATCGCCGCCCATGTGGCACCGGGAGCCCTCGTGACCGACGTCGGCTCCACCAAGAGCGGTGTCGCCGCAGCGGCGGCGTCCTCGGAACTTGCCGACAGGTTCATACCCGGCCACCCCATGGCAGGTAGCGAAAAATCGGGGTTCGCGGCCGCGGACTCCCACCTGTTTGACGGGGCGACCTGGGTGCTGTGCCCCGATCCGGCGATGCCGTTGCCGACGGTTCGTACGTTGATCACGATCATTACAACGATTTTCGATGCCCATGTCACCGTCATGAGCCCCGAACGTCACGACGAGGTCGTGGCGTTGTCGTCTCACGTGCCGCATCTGCTGGCCGGGGCCCTAGCGGGCTCGGTGGAGCGGGGGGGCTTCGAGGATGCGGTGCTCGGTTTGGCCGCCGGCAGCTTTCGCGACGGGACCCGGGTGGCGGGTACACGCCCCGACCGGACCGTCGACATGCTGATGAACAACGCCGACGCAGTGGTGCGACGGTTGGCGGAGGTGCAAAACCTTCTGAACTACCTGGCAACGGCGGTCGCCGATCGGAACCGCGACGAGCTGGTCGCCTGTTTTTCCCAGGCGCAACGCGTACGGATACGCCTGACCGATCAGGGGCGGCCCCAGGTTGTTCGCCGATTCCGTCAAGGCCACGGGGAACGGGAGTTTCTGGCCACGACGGGCGAGCAGGGTGTCGCCGTCACCGGCTGCACGGCCGACGGCGACGACACCGTCTACTCCATATCGGGGTGAACAGCGGGTTTTCGGGGTTTCGACCACGCACGCCCGGCATAACGGCATGATATTGACATCGGCCTAGACGCGCTGCCCTGTCGGAAGCGAACCTTCACACGGAGGGCCTGTCGTGCACCACGTCACTTCAACGGACGGAACACCCATAGCCGTCGACCGCACCGGCACAGGGCCCTCGTTGATCTTCGTCGACGGTGCCCTGGCCACCCGTGAAACCGGTCGCGCGCTGGCCGACGAACTGGTGTCGGAATACACGGTGTATCGCTACGACCGGCGCGGCCGTGGCGACAGCGGCGATACGCCCCCGTACGTGGTCGACCGAGAGATCGAGGACCTTGCCGCGGTGATCAATCAGTGCGACGCCCCGGTGTTCGTCTACGGGTACGGCTCGGGCGCGGTGCTGGCTCTTCGAGCGGCCGAAGCCCGACTACCCGTAAACCGAATGGCTTTGTTCGAGCCGCCGTTCGTGGGCTCGGACCCCGACGCGATACCTCACGTGTCGCACTATCTCGACCGTGGTGACCGATCCGGGGCCATACGTCACTTCCTCGATTCGGGGACGGTCCCATCGGACATGGTGAACGCCATCGTGACACCCGACATGGAGCACCTGGCTCACACGATCGTCTACGACCACGTCCTCCTCCGGGACAACGACGGCCTCGTGCCGATCGATCGGCTGTCCCGCATCGATATGCCCGTCATGCTGTTGACCAGTTCCGGCAGTCACCAAGCCCTTCGGCGTGCAGCCGCCACGGCGGCAGCGACGCTTTCTCACGGCGTTCACCGAGAAATGGCGGGCAGCCGCCACGGACCGCCCGACCAAGATCTGGCCGATCTACTGCGCCAGTATTTCGTCGCGTAGAGCTCAGGCAGGCTGCGTCGTCGCGTCCGGTTCCGCCGGCAGACAGTCCATAAAAGAGCTCACCGAGAAGACGGCGTTGCCTGCGCCGGGAGGGCCGTAACCGGGCGGGCTGGTTAGACCGTTTCGGTTCATGGTCGCCTGATAGGTCTCCAAGAGGCGAATGTGGTACTCCAGGGGCGCACCCTGCGGGTTCATCTTGCCCAGCGGCGTAGTCGGCTCGGGACACCACGTGGTAAAGCGCGGAGTGATGCCGCGCGACATGAAGTACTCCAGACCTTCGGTCGTGGAGTCGATGGCCGCGTCGACACTGGTGAACCCGTGTGGTGCCGCCATTTCGACTCCGGCGACGAAGTTCGGGATCACGTTGCGCGCTCCGAAAACCTCGGCCGATTCGAGGATGCGTTCATGCCACAGCTCCCGCCCGACGTAACGTTCCTTTCCGGGGCAGTACAACTCGAACAGTCGCTTGTCCCACACCTCGTAGTTGGGGTGATAGATGCGAATGCCGTAGTCGTAGAACCGCTGTACGTCCTCACGGGGCAGAGCCTGCGCGACGACCTTTCCGATCCATCGCCCTGGGAACCTCTCCTCGATGGCCTTCGCGTAGCGACCGTAGAAATCAGCCTCGGCGAGTCCATCCACTTTGGAGGTGACGCTGCCGCCGGTCAGTGTGTACGCACGCGAGGCACCCGTCGTGTCGTAACGGTCGATGATCTCCATGGCCTCCAAGATCTCATCGACCGGCTTGACCCCGGTATACGGTCGGCCGGCTGCCTTGTGCTGGCGCCAGTTGTGGTTGATGTCGCAGTACTGGCACTCCTCTTTAGCACCGAAATACTGGCAGACCCGGAACACCGTCAAATAGATCAGGTATCCCCATTGAATCGTCGGGGCCACCTCCATGACCGACTTACCACTGGCAAGTGTGTGGCGGTAGTACTCCGGCATCGGCGGAAGCCCGACGTCGGCGATCGGCCGACCGTCCAGCGTCAGCTGCAACACGCCGTCGTCATCGGCTTGCACGCGGTACGGCGAATCGGGATTGACCCGTACCGACACCACGGTTCGCCTAAGGTCATACGGCCCACCGGTCAACACGATCTCCTCGGGTGGCCTCCGCAACGCCGCCGTGCCGAGCTCGGGCAACGTCCGATGGTCAAACGAGAATATGAAGTACGACTTCGGCTTGACCTCTCCGTCCTCGTTGTCGGTCAGCGCCGAATCGTCAAAGGCCATCCCGCCGCGAAGCAGGTCTTCCTTGATGACGGCCTCGGGTGGAACCTGGGAGAAGCGACCCATCAGGTCTTCGATCAGTTCTGTTCGAGTCTGCATAGCGCTCCTGTCAAGCCGATAGGTCCGGCTCATCACATCATCCCGGGCGAGTCCCCCCGGTTGGGCCGATCCTCCTCGTGTTACCGATCACGGTCGGCCGCCCCTGGGGACAAAACCACTGTAATGCTCCACGCCCGCGAACCCGAAACTCGAAAAGCGCGCAAAAGGCCGTCTTTCTCGGACTTGGTGCCCGACACGGCTTCGACAATCTCGACCGGGTCACCCCGACACATAAAGCAACCACCAAACATCACAACATAGGGTTCGCCGTGTCTCCTGCCCAGCCGTTCACACTGCCCGCCCTCCCGACCACTTCGCTGAGGCCCTCGGTCGCGGGGATTCCGTTCCTGCAACGCGATCGAAAGAGGCCCGTGCCACCGATGGTGGCCGCCATCGCGAAGGACCGTTACGTCCCCGAGAACCCGGTCCCGGTTTTCGCGTGCCGTCGGTGCAACGAACCCTCTACTCCGCACCGTCCGGATGAGGGCGCGTCCCGCACGATGCCGGAACTCGTCGAACGGCCCCGGTCGCCCACGGTGTTGGTGTGACACGCGAGGCAACAGGATGCGCCCGCACTCTATCGGGATCGAACAAGATCTGTGATGCGGAACCGGCAATGTGGTTGCCAGCCATGCTGGTGAGGTAACCATTTCATCGTAACCACGTCCACAATCTCGCTTAGGCTTGCCACCATGGTCAGTCGGCGAGGGCACTTTGTACTGGTACCGATCGGCGTGGTCGCCGTGGCTGCGGGCGGGCTCACCGGATGTAGCGATCAAGCCGAGGAGGCGACGTTCGTGCCATCACCCGAGCCCGCGGCGTCCATCGAACTATCACCGCCCGAGGGGCATGACGACGCCCCGCTCAGTACCGAATTGAGCATCAAGGTGACCGACGGGGAGGTGGCGTCGGTCGAGATGCACGACGACGACGGTGACCGGTTGTCGGGTGAGCTCAGAGCCGACGCCTCGGCTTGGGTTCCCGACGAACCCCTGCAACCGGCTACGACCTACACCGCCACCGTCGAAGCCGTGGACGAGAATCGGATTTCCACCGAAGCCACGACGTCGTTCACCACGATGAAGGCGCCGGGAGAGCGGGTCACCGCGAGCCTGTGGAACAACGCCGATTACGCCTACGGCAACGCGATGCCCCTCATGATCGACTTTCCTCAAACTTTTGAAGTCGCCGAGAAACACCGCGCCGGGGTCGAGAAACGATTGTTCGTATCCAGCCAGCCGCCACAGGAAGGCGCCTGGCATTGGTTCACCGGAAACCACCTGGAGTATCGCCCACAGGAGTTTTGGGAACCGGGGACGGTTCTCACGGTGCGAGCGGCGCTCGACGGAGTACCGCTGGGCGACGGCAAGTACGGCGCGAAGGACATCCGGCGGACCATATCCATCGACCCGACCGAACGGGTCATCAAGGTCTCCAACGCGGACAAGGAAATGGTGGCCGAAAAAGACGGCGAGGTCGTGAAATCGATGCCGATCAGCCTCGGCAAGGAGAGCACGCCCTCCTACTCGGGAACCATGACGATCATGGAGCAGACGGCACACACCGTTTTCGACACAACGGCTCAGTGCGGCGGCCGTGTGATGGGCGACGACTGCTACCGCACTCCGGTGGACTGGGCACAGCGTCTGACCTGGAGCGGCCAGTTCATCCACTCGGCGCCCTGGTCGGTTGGCGACCAGGGGGTTCGCAACGTCTCCCACGGATGTATCAACGCCTCACCCGCGGACTCGAAGTGGGTCTTCGAGTTCGCGAGGGTCGGCGACCCGGTCCTCGTAGAAGGAACCGAATCCGAGCTTCCCTACGGCGACGGATTCACCGCTTTCGACATGAGTTGGGAAGACTTCCTGGCCGGAAGCAGCCTGCACGCCGACGACGCATCCGAGTCCGGAGCCGGCGACGGCGACTGACGTGACGTTGACGTTTCAGGCGGGACGGGCCGCGGCCCGTCCCGCCGCATCGGGTGTGGAACCGTCGACTGAGAGCACGGTCGCCGCCTGAAGGCTTATCGCAGTCGGAGGCGCCCCTCCGGGCTTACGCGTCCAGCTTTTCCAAGACCTCGTCGGGAACGTCACAGTTACTCCAGACGTTCTGCACATCGTCGGAGTCCTCCAGGGCATCGAGCAGGCGGAACACCTTTCGTGCTCCGTCCTCGTCGAGCGGCACCTCGACGCTGGGGATGAAACTGGCCTCCGCCGAGTCGTAGTCGTGTCCCGCGTCCTGCAAAGCGGTACGAACCGCCACCAGGTCGGTTGCCTCGCTGTGAACCTCGAAGGTTTCACCCTGGTCGTGAACCTCCTCGGCGCCTGCGTCCAGCACCGCCATCAGGACGTCGTCCTCGGCCAGTCCGTCTGTTTTGGGGACGACCACGACGCCTTTGCGGCTGAACATGTACGACACGCTGCCGGGATCGGCCAGCTGGCCACCGTTTCGGGTCAGCGCCGTTCGGACCTCGGCGGCGGCCCGGTTACGGTTGTCGGTCAGGCATTCGATCAACACGGCGACACCGCCGGGGGCATAGCCTTCGTACATGATCGTGTGGTATTCGGCGCCGCCACCCTCGGCCCCGGAGCCGCGTTTGACGGCACGGTCGATGTTGTCGTTCGGGACCGAGTTCTTCTTGGCCTTCTGGATGGCGTCATACAGGGTGGGATTCCCCTCGGGGTCGCCTCCTCCGGTACGGGCCGCAACTTCGACGTTTTTCACCAGCTTGGCGAAGAGCTTCCCACGCTTCGCGTCGATTGCAGCCTTCTTGTGCTTGGTAGTCGCCCATTTGGAGTGGCCGGCCATCGATCCTCTTTCTACGCCTCATATAGTCGCCATGCATCCTGCTAAGGAGTCGCGCACCATTTCGACGAAGGCACGGTGTACCCGCGCGTCCCCCGTAATCTCAGGGTGAAATGCGGTCGCCATCACGGAGCCGGCGCGCACCGCGACGATCCTACCGTCTGCTGCGCCACCGGTAACACGCCCAACCACTTCGACCTCGGGTCCCGCCCTCTCCACCCAGGGCGCACGTATGAAAACTCCTCGAAACGGCTCGTCGCCCATGCCCTCGAGAACGACGTCATGCTCGAACGAGTCAACCTGACGACCGAACGCGTTTCGGCGGACCGTCATGTCGATCGCCGACAACAACCGCTGGTCGTCGCCTCCGTCGAGCACCTCGGCGGCCAACATGATCATGCCGGCGCACGAACCGTAGGCGGGCATACCGTCCGCCAGTCGATCGCGTAGCGGATCCATGAGCCCGAAGGACTGCAGTAGTTTGCCGATCGTCGTCGACTCACCCCCGGGTATGACGATGGCGTCGGCCCTGTCGAGTTCGGCGCGTCGACGTACCGACACCGTCGAAACCGAGAGACTTTCCAACGCGGCCAGATGGTCCGCCACGTCGCCTTGAAGTGCGAGAACACCGATCGTCGGGGGCACGTTCCTCCTTTATAGCGTCGGACATTGTGCCACCGCGCGAAATTCTGGCATCGGCACCTCCAAAAAGGCGCACTTTTCTCTTACTGACTTGTCAGTAAGCATGTTATTGTGACTTCCGTCGCATGGCTCTTGCGCAGCACCTGCGGGCAATGCCATCGATATCTCTGCATTTTTAGATCCAATTGGAGGTCTGGATGATTTCTAGACGCACGCTTCTCGCCTCCGCCTCCCTCGGAGCCGTCACCGCGCCGCTGTGGCTCCCCGGCACAGCCATCGGCCGGCGAACGGCCGAGTCCCCCGAAACCTGCGAACTCGCGCTCGAAAACCGCGGCTCGGGGACACTCAACGCCTACGTCACGGGGCGCGAATTCGGCACCGACAAGTGGGTACTTCTGAGGGCCGACTCGAGCCTCTACCACCTCGAAGAGCCCGCCGCACCCGAGACACCCCTGCCAGTCGACTGCGCCATCCCCGTGAACGAATCGACCGTTCTCACCCTGCCGCGAATGTACGGCGCTCGGGTGTACTTCGTTCACGAGGACACTCTGGACTTCTTCGTCAATCCGGGGCCGTCTTTGGTCGAACCGGCCTTCGCCCATCCCGAGGATCCCAATTACTCCAAGGTCTGGTCGTTCTGCGAATTCACCTTTAACGACTTCCAGCTCTTCGTCAACATCTCCTACGTCGACCTGGTAACCGCGCTGCCGATCGGGCTGACACTGGTGGGTGACGACACTCACACCGTGGCGGAGCTACCCGACGGTGCAGTCGATCGCATCGCCGACGAGCTCGCCGCCCAGGCCGACCGCGACGGACAACCGTGGAACGACCTGGTACTCCGCGACGCGGGTGGCTCGGTACTGCGAGCCGTGTCCCCACAGTCCGTCATGGCCCCATACTTCGACCGTCCCGACGAAATGCCATTCCGCGATCACTGGAACACCTACATCGACCAGACCTGGTCGAAGTATCGCGACACGGACCTGCTCGTGGACAACCAAGGCGGGCGCGGCGTCTTCACAGGGCGCGTCGTCGACGACGTCTTGACCTTCGAAGGTGGCCATACCTTCGTCAAACCGGAGTCGCGCGACATCTTCACCTGCGATCACGGCCCGTTCACCAACAATCCCGACGATCCGGACGACAAGAAGGGCATCCTCGCCCGACTTGCGGCGGCATTCAATCGCAGCACCATATTGGATGTCTCCGAGCAACCCAACGGAGCGACCGCCGCCGATTACTACCAGCACTCCGATACCAACCACTGGGCGCGCGCCGTCCATGAACATTCGCCGATCGGGTACGCGTTCCCCTACGACGACGTTCGCCCGGACGGACAACCCGACGAGTCGGGCGCCGCCCACGACGAGAACCCACAACGCCTGACCATTCACGCAGGCTGACGCGCGGTGGGGGCGAGACGAGCTCGCCCCCACCATCCCCTTCGCAACACCACGGGCTTGACACACGTATGGGGTACGTCACAAACTGACCGAGGCGATATTTGTAAAGTTTAAATACTTAACGACTCGTCGCACCCCCAACGACAGCCCTCCCCCCCCCAAGAACAAATCGGAACTTTGGACTTACTAACCCGTCAGTAAGTTTGCTAGGATCGGCGAAATTCTGTGACGCGCACAACTTCTTACCCCGCCCAGGAGGCCGCGTGAGCACGTCCCACACCAGCCCCGTCCCCGGCCCCTCGTCCGACCGGCCGCTGTCACCGTCACTCACTCTTCACGACAAGGTCCGAGTCCTGACCGGCTCAGGCCCCTGGACTCTTCACCCGTTGCCTCAGGTCGGGCTACGTTCCATCGTCGTCAGCGACGGACCCGCCGGCGTTCGTGGAACCACCGACTCCCCCACCGAAACCGGCGCCTCCTTTCCCTCCCCCACCGCGTTGGCCGCCACCTGGGACACCGACCTCGCCCGGCGCCTTGGGCACCTGTTCGCCGCCGAAGCCCGACGCCACGGCGTCGACGTCGTCCTGGCACCGGTCGTCAATCTGCAACGCACGCCTGTCGGGGGACGCCATTTCGAATGCCTGTCCGAAGACCCTCTACTGTCCTCACACGTAGCCTGCGCCGTGGTTTCGTCCATGCAAGAGCACGGAGTCGCCGCCTGCATCAAACACTTCGTCGCCAACGATTCCGAAACCGCTCGGACCGAATACGTCGCCCACATCGACGAACGCGCACTACGTGAGGTGTACCTTGCCCCTTTCGAGGCCCTCGTCAAGGACAGCGGAGCCTGGACCCTCATGGCCGCCTACAACGGACTGGACCTGAACGGGGAGGTCGCGAGCGCCACGGACCACCACGGCCTGCTGACGCGGCTTCTGAAAGAGGAATGGGGGTTCGACGGAGTCGTCATCAGCGACTGGACGGCCGCCAATACGACCGCGACGTCGGCAAACGCCGGTCTGGACGTCGTCATGCCGGGCCCCGGCGGACCATGGGAAGACGCCCTGTGTCAAGCCGTGATCGACGGCGACGTAGCCGAATCCACCATCGACGACAAGGTCCGACGCATCCTCCGTCTGGGGCAACGCGTCGGTGCCCTCGAACCTGCGACCCCGGTAGAGGTGAAGCCGGTCGACACCGGCGATCTCCTCCGCGAAGTCGGCGCGCGATCCACAGTAGTCCTCAAGGACGACCGGGGGCTGATCCCCCAAGCCCCCGGCACCATCGAACGCCTCGCCCTCATCGGCCCCAACGCCGTCGACACGTTCTTCCAGGGTGGCGGTAGCGCCCACGTCAACCCCGACTATGTCGTCACTCCGTTCGAAGCTCTCACCAGGGCGCTCCCCCAGGCCGAGATCACCGTTCACCGCGGCGGCTACGCCCGACCTCACGAGCCCGACATCGAACCGAGCCTCCTGGCCGAAGACGGCGCCGTGGTCGACCTCTACGACGACGCCGACAACATCATCGAGTCACGTCCGCTCCCGGCCGACGGGTGGCTCCGAGGCATTGACGCGAAGGTTCACCTGGCACGACTTCGCGCCACGGTCCGCCTGGACGAAGTCGGCGACCATTGGCTCGGCATCGGTACCGTCGGTCGGTTCGACGTCCATCTCGACGCCGCATCGGTTGCCCGCGGTGAACACTTCGCAGGCCATGACGTGGTACTGAACTCCAGCGTCAACGCTCCCCCGTCGCACGGAGGGCACGTCACCGTCACGGAACCGCGAAACGTCGAGGTCAACGCCGATCTCCAGATCATCGAAGCCTGGGGCCACGGTCGTTTCGCGCGGGCCGTCCTGCGCCACCGTGGACCCGACGCCACGGTGTCCGAAGAGATTGGAGCAGCCGAAACCGCCGCTCGTAACGCCGATATCGCCGTCGTCGTCGTGGGAACCAACAGCGAGGTCGAATCCGAGGGCTTCGACCGCACCGACCTTGAACTACCGGGAAACCAAAACGAGCTGGTGCGACGCGTTTACGCAGCCAATCCGAACACCATCGTCGTGGTCAACGCCGGAGCGCCCGTCGTACTGCCGTGGCTGGAGCAGGTCAGCACGGTCATGTGGGTGTGGTTCCCGGGGCAGGAGTGCGGCAACATTATCGCCGACTCCCTGTTCGGACATACCGAACCGTCGGGGAGGCTGCCGTGGACGCTGCCCGCCTCCTACGAAGACGTTCCCGTACCGCACGCCGTCCCGGAAGACGGCATCGTGACCTACCACGAAGGCATCCACATCGGATACCGCGCGTATCTGCGTGACGGCATCACGCCGGCCGCACCGTTCGGTCACGGATTGGGTTGGACCCGGTGGGAATACGGCTCGGCACGGGTCACCGTCTCCGACGACGACCCCTCGGTATCGGTCACGGTCGAAAACACCGGCCTGCGGCGCGGGTACGAAACCATTCAGGCCTATCTCGAATACTTCGGCGACGGCCCGCCCCGTCCACGGCGTTGGCTGGCCGGGTTCGCCACCGTCGCTGCCGAACCCGGCGGCACGGCCGTCGGTGTCATCACGTTGACACGACGCACGTTCCAGGTCTGGGATCCGGATACGTCCGCATGGGTCACGCCCCCCGGCACGTACACACTCCATATCGGTCGATCCATCACCGACATTCGGATCTCCGTCCCCGTCCCCACTCCATAAAACTCCCAACAGCGCTCCGGTCAAGGAGACCACCGATGAAACGACGCACGATCTTCAAGATGATGGGTGGCGCCGGCGCCGTCACCCTGCTGGCGGCTTGCGGTGGCGGCACCGGCACCGCCGCCCGCATACTGACCGTCGGGCTGCCCAACGGGGCCTTGACGGAAAACCACAACCCCTTCATGCCCGATTCCGCGGCCAACAAACTCGGGTACCGTTGGCTTGTTTACGAACCGTTGGCGCAGGTCAACATGATCGCACCGGACACCGAGCCGACGCCCTGGCTCGCCACCGAGTGGGCCTGGGCCGAGGACTTCACCGCGGTCGACCTGACGATCCGCGAGGGTGCCGCATGGACCGACGGTAATCCACTCACACCCGACGACGTCGCCTTCACGTTCAATCTGATGCGAGACGACACCGCTTTGAACGGTGAAGCACTACCGTTCGTCGACGCCACCGTCTCCGGAAACGTCGTCACCGTCACCTTCGAATCGTCACAGTTCATCAACCAGGGCAAAGTCCTGTCGACCATGGTGCTGCCCAAGCACATCTGGACCACCATGGACGATCCGTCGACCGACATCAACCTCGACCCCGTCGGCAGCGGACCTTACAAGCTAAAAAGTTGGACGACGCAAGTCGTCACCGTCGAACCCAACGAGCAGTACTGGGGCGGCACACCTGAAATCCCCGAAATCCGTTTCACCTCATATAACGACAACAACGCGCAAACGACCGCTCTGGTCAACGGAGAATGCCAGTGGTCGTACGTGTTCATCCCCGATTACGAGAAGATTTTCATCGACAAGGACCCGCAACATCATCATCTGTGGTTCCCGTCGGGCCTGGGCATTCACGCACTGTGGATCAACCACACTCGTCAGCCGTTCGACGACGTCGCGTTCAGGCGGGCCGTGAACCTCGCCATCGACCGAGTCGTCGTCCACGAGATCGGCGAGTCCGGACTGTATCCGTTGGTCGACAGTCTCACCGGGATCCCGCGTCCCGCCGGCGATACGTTCATCGCACCCGAATATCGGGATGCGGTGCACGCCGTCGACCTCGACGAAGCGCGTCGACTGCTTGAGGAGGCCGACTTCACCTGGGATTCCTCGGGCAACCTTATTGCGCCCGACGAGCAACCGGTCACCATGGTCCTGTGCGCCCCGGCCGGCTGGTCCGATTACCTCGCCTCCCTGGCCATCATCGCCGACAACCTAAAGGCGCTGGGTATCCAGGCCGAGGTGGACGCGCTCGAACCGGACGTCTGGTTCGACGCGATCGCCGTCGGTGACTTCGACGCGATGCTTCATTGGACGGCCACCGGGGTGACGCCCTACGAGATCTTCGCCAACTGCATGGACAAGGCCTACTACAAGGAGATCGGCGACAACGCCACCTGGAACTTCGGACGGTTCGACAGCGACGAGGCCACTCGGGCGCTGCGCGACTACGCCGAAGCCACCGACGACGAAACACGTGACGAGACCATGGCAACCCTGCAACGCATCATGGTCGAGGAAGTACCGATCGTGCCGCTGGTCGCCGGTCCCATCGGCGCCGAGTTCTCCACCAAACACTGGGTCGGCTGGCCCACCGAGGACGACCCCTACGCCATGCCGCAACCGACCCAACCCAGCATCTCGCAGGTCGTGATGCGTCTTAAACCGGCCTAACGGCAGCCCGTGCGGCCCCCGTGCGAGGGCCGCACGGATCAGCTTCGGGACTTGCAGCTCAACCGACGGGTAGGTACGAAAATCATGGCGACCATCCGGACAGCGCCGGCCTCCACCGATGAGGAGGCCGTTTTGTCGGCGCGTTCACTCAGCAAACACTTCCGCCTTCATCGTGGCCGACGGAGATTTCTTCACGCCGTTGACGATGTCGACATCGACCTGTTTAAGGGCAGGGTTGTCGCACTGGTCGGCGAATCGGGGTCAGGAAAGTCCACTGTGGCCAGACTGCTGGCGCAGCTACACCCCGCAACGTCCGGAGAGATCCGACTGCACGGGGAGCCGATCGCGGTGAAAGGGGGCCGAAAGCTACGCGCCTACGTCAAACGGGTGCAGTTGATACTTCAGGACCCGTTCGCCTCCCTCAACCCCGTCCATCGGGTGCGTTACGTGTTGACGCGGTCTCTCAAGATCCACCATCCCGGTATCGGTGGTGGCGAACTGGAACGATCGCTGGCGGAATTGCTGGAGAAGGTTCACCTCCAACCGAATCGCCATCTCGACAAGTTTCCATACGAGCTGTCCGGTGGCCAACGCCAACGCGTATCGATCGCGCGGGCTTTGGGCGCCGATCCCGAAGTGCTGTTGGCCGACGAACCCGTGTCCATGCTGGACGTATCGATCCGTTTGGGTGTCCTTAATCTACTGACCGAACTCACCAACGACCTGGACCTTGCCGTCCTCTACATCACCCACGACATCGCCTCGGCACGTTACTTCGCCGACGAAACGGCCGTCATGTACGCGGGTCGGATCGTTGAACGCGGTGATTCCGAAACGGTGACACAGGACCCCGCGCATCCGTACACCCGGTTGTTGATCGCCTCGGCACCAGACCCGGACGCCCTGGGCCACCACAACGCGACCACCGACGCCAAAGGGGACCCGCCCAGCCTGATCAACCCGCCTCCCGGTTGCCGCTTCGCGACACGTTGCCCTCGGGTCATGCCCCGATGCACGACGGAGTCACCCCCCACCTTCACCACCCCGCAGTCGGGACGCAGCGTGGCCTGCTGGCTGTATGGAGAGGCAGACCAATGAAATACCTGCTGCGTCGAGGCGCTTTTTACCTCATCACGGCGTGGGCCGCCATCACCCTCAACTTCTTCATCCCGCGCATGCTGCCGGGAGATCCCGTTCGATCACTGATCAACCGTTTTCAAGGCCGTATCAGTGTCGAGGCCACCGAATCGTTGTACGTGCTGTTCGGGCTGGACGAGGAAAAATCCCTGTGGCGTCAATACACCGACTACTGGGCCAACCTGTTCGCCGGTGACCTTGGCCTGTCATTCGCCTACTTCCCCACGCCCGTATCGGATGTGATCGCCCAGAGCCTCCCGTGGACGCTGATCCTCGTGGGGATTTCCACGATCCTCAGTTTCGTGCTCGGCACGATGATCGGCATCTGGGTGGGCTGGCGACGCGGGACCTGGGCCGACGGTCTGCTCCCCGTCGCCAACTTCTTCTCCGCCATTCCGTACTTCTGGATCGGTCTCATCGCCATCGCCGTATTCGCCGTGGCATGGCCGATCTTCCCCGCCTCCGGCGGTTTCGACGGCGGGCTCATTCCGGCGGCCGACCCGGAGTTCATCGCCTCGGCCGTCTACCACGGCGTTCTTCCCGCGTTGACGATCGTTATCTCGTCCATGGCCGGCTGGATCCTCGGCATGCGCAACATGATGGTGACCGTGTCTTCAGAGGATTACGTCACCGTGGCCCATGCCAAGGGACTGCCCGAACGAAAGGTCATGATCGGCTACGCCGCCCGCAACGCGATCCTTCCCAACGTCTCCGGCTTCGCGCTGGCGCTCGGTTTCATCGTCGGAGGAACGCTCGTCACCGAGATGGTCTTCACCTACCCGGGAATCGGTTACATGCTGTTTCAGGCCATCGGAGCGAAGGACTACCCGTTGATGCAGGGGTTCTTTCTCATCATCACGCTCTCGGTACTGGTCGCGAACATGCTCGCCGACATCGCCTACGCCGTCCTCGACCCACGCACCCGCCAGGAGGCCTGATCTCCATGGTCGCCGCAACCGGTACCCCTATCACCTCCACCGAAGAACCGCCGAACGTCCCGCACAAACACCGTCGTGGATTTCTGAGGGGCCTGACCTTCCTTCGGAACCGCAAGACCGTCGTGGGACTGGCCATGCTCGCGTTCTTCGTAGTCCTGGCGCTCGTCGGCGACGTCATCGCCCCTTACGATCCGTCGGCGACGTCAACCGTCGGGCTCCAAAGTCCCAACGCCGATCACCTGCTGGGCACCACGTCTTTGGGCCAAGACATTCTCTCCCAGATACTCGTGGGTACCCGCGGCGTCCTCTGGGTCGCGTTTCTAGCCGGCATCGTGGCCACGGTCCTCTCGGTGGTCGTCGGTGTGACCGCGGGCTTTCTCGGCGGGATCGGTGACGAGTTCCTTTCCCTGCTGTCGAACATATTCCTGGTCATTCCGGCTCTACCGCTGATCATCATCGTTACCGGCCTGCTGCCAAGCGCCGGTGGCGTCACCATCGCCTTGATCATCGCGTTCACGGGTTGGGCGTGGGGCTCACGCGTACTGCGAGCCCAGACGTTGTCACTACGCAAAAGGGACTTTGTGGAAGCTGCGCGAGCCAACGGGGAGTCGACGTGGCGCATCGTCTTCTTCGAAATTCTTCCCAACCTGACCGCCATCATTGCGTCCGGTTTCATCGGCACCGTCATCTTCGCCATGCTGTCCGAAATCACCTTGGCCTTCATCGGAGTCACCAGTATCAGCGACTGGAACTGGGGGACCATCCTGTTCTGGGCGCAGAGCAACCAGGCATTGGCGATGGGGGCATGGTGGTGGTTTGTCCCGGCCGGACTGTGTATCGCGGCCGTGGGCACAGCACTGACGTTGATCAATTTCGGCATCGACGAATTTGTGAACCCACGGTTGCGAACCACCGGACAAAACGCCAAAACCCTTCGTGCCAAACGCATTCGTGCTCGAGTCGGATTCACACCGGTTTATCGCGGCGGCACCACGACGCATGACGACGTCAAGGAGAACGCATGAGACCCACCAACGACGACCGTCCGGTGCTCGAGATCCGGGATCTCAGTGTCGCCTACGGCTACGACGACGACGCGGTACACGCACTCCGCCATGTAAACCTGACATTGCACGCCGGTGAGGTTCTCGGCCTGGCCGGCGAAAGCGGATGCGGCAAATCGACGTTGGCGTACGCGGCCACCCGGCTTCTACCGCCTCCAGGGCTGATCACCTCCGGCGAGGTCGTATTCACCAGTACACGCGACAACCGAAAATTCGATCTGTTGAGCGCCGACGACCGGCAACTGCGTCGATCACGGTGGACGGACACGGCGATCGTGTTCCAGGGCGCCATGAACTCGTTGAACCCGGTTCACCGTGTCGGGCGGCAGATGACCGATGTGATCGCGGCCCATCGCCCCGGCCCGGCCGCCCTACGCACCGAACGCGCGGCCGAACTATTGGATCTGGTGGGTATCCCACCGGACCGAATGCGCAGTTACCCCCATCAGCTGTCGGGCGGTATGCGACAACGGGTCATGATCGCCATGGCCCTGGCTCTGGAACCACAGATAGTGATCATGGACGAGCCCACCACTGCCTTGGACGTGGTCATGCAACGTCAGATCGTCGAACAACTCATGGAACTTCGAACCCGACTGGGCTTTTCGGTCATTTTCATTACGCACGACGTCTCGTTGCTTATCGAACTGGCCGATCGCATCGCGATCATGTACGCCGGTCAGATCGTTGAAGACGCCTCTGCACGGGAGGTCTACAGGGCTCCGCGTCATCCGTACACGGCCGACCTGCTGCATTCGTTCCCACCGCTTCACGGGCCACGGCGGACTTTGGGAGGTATCGGTGGGACACCTCCGGATCTGGTGGCGCTGCCACCGGGATGTTCGTTCGAGCCTCGCTGTCGGC
Organism: Candidatus Stackebrandtia excrementipullorum; assembly: GCA_019113825.1. Classification (GTDB taxonomy): domain Bacteria; phylum Actinomycetota; class Actinomycetes; order Mycobacteriales; family Micromonosporaceae; genus Stackebrandtia; species Stackebrandtia excrementipullorum. The sequence continues at coordinate 43,716 of DXGR01000109.1, forward strand.
ACGCCTTCGATCGGTGCGCGCGCGAGGTGCCGACTTTGACCCCCACGGCTGTGGGCGAGAGCGAGTCGCACCGCCGCGTCGCATGCTTTCAACACTGCCGTGAGATCACGAATATTCCCGAATCACTTCGACGCACCGTCTGAGGCCGTCGGAGTCAGAGGTTCCCACTCGGGTTGCCGTGCCCGGCGCCCGTTGGCGTCGAAAGCATGTTCGCCTGCCGTATACTTACTGACAGTTCAGTAAGCAAACGCCGACGTTGGGTGCCCTATGACGAACACCGACCAAACCGTGGCCACCGAAAAAAGCAAAGGACCTCGCCGACTCCGCTCCGAGCAACGACGCCGGGAGATCCTCGAGGCCGCCATGGCAACGTTCGGGGCCCGCGGATACCGCAACGGCTCTCTGGGCGAGATCGCCGACCAGGTGGGAATCACCCACGCCGGCATCCTTCACCACTTCGGCTCAAAAAATCAACTCCTGCTGGAAGTGCTCGACTACCGCGACGAAGCGGACGTCGAACAACTCGAGGGCCGACACCCACCCGAGGGGATGCCCCTGTTCCGTCACCTGGTCGACACCGCACGAAACAACACGACGCGCCCGGGCATCGTCCAGACATACGCGGTCCTATCGGCGGACTCGGTCACCGACGACCATCCGGCACAGGACTATTTTCGCACCCGATTCACAGGACTGCGAAGCATGATCGCACGGTCACTTGCCCAGATCTGCAACCCCGACGCCATGCCGTCCGACGCCGCCATCGACACGGCCGCGTCCGCAATCATCGGCGTCATGGACGGTCTTCAGGTGCAATGGTTGCTGGACGACCGCGCCGTGGACCTCCCCGACGCCACCGCGTTTGCCATCGACGCCATCCTTACCGCACTCGTCGCGGGACGAACCGGACAACGACTCGGCGCCTCGACTCCACCCGACGAAACGCCACACCGATAACCGGCCTCCATAAAAACAAACACCGAAATGAGCCGGATTCGCCGTTTTTGCCCCACCGATCGCCTGTCACGAGTGTGTCGCGCATCGGACGTGGACGGCCGACTCGGGCGGGTCGCATCACCATGTGATATTGACACCGGTTAACCTGCTCGGGCAGAACTACACCATCCCAAGGAGAAGCCATGGCCAAGCAGCTCAACCCGATGCCGATGTCGGCGCAGACGGCGAGACGCGCGATATGGGTTCAGGTGCTGGTACTTTTGGGACTGGCCGGATGGGTCTGGTATGGACACGAAAACCGCCACGAGTGGATTCCCGGGCTCATCGCCGATGACGTCTACCGCACCGCAGTGGGAATGGCCGCCGCCGCGCTCGCCCTACTCGTCCTGAGCGTGCTCATGCGTTACCAGTGGCGCTGGGTCTGGGCCCTTGTACTGCTCATTCAACTCGTCTGGCTCGCCGGAGCCGTCTGGCTCGGTATCGACGGGTTGAACTGGTGGATCGTCGCAGCACTGGCGGTTCTCCCCGTCGTCGTGGCCGTCCCCATGATGAACCGAGTCTCGCGACGCTGGTTCCACCACTGACCTGTGGTCACCGGTCCCACTTCACGAAAAGGCAGGCCATGAGTTTTCTTTTCCCGTCGCGGTCAGACAAAGGTGACCAGCCCGCAAATCCGATCCTTGTACCCCGGATCCTCATGTGGATCCAAGTCGTGGTTCTCGGGGTCACCGTTGCCGGAACCGCCAACTCGATGCTGACCATGCGCGGGTTGACGGACGAAGAACTCGCCGAAATCACCGACGGCGCACTGACCGGTCAAGCCGACGTCGGCTACACGACCGGCTGGACAGTCACGGTCGTCTTGGCTCTGATCGCGATCACCCTAGCCTGGTGCGCCTTGAAACTGGGCACCCGCAACAAGCAGATTCGCACCATGACTCTGGCCACCGAAGGCCTTTTGACCGTGGTCATCCTGGTCACCATGGCCGGTCTGTGCAACCTGCTCCTTCTTGTGCTTCCCGCCCTCGTCGTCCTCGCGGTGCTGTTCAAGGAACCCGCCAAGAGCTGGTTTATCGACCCGGCCGCAGACCAGACGAACGGAAACTAACAAAAAACGGGGCGGCCGGGCGGGTGTACACCCGCCCGGCC
>DXGR01000110.1 GCA_019113825.1 Candidatus Stackebrandtia excrementipullorum
CGGGACCGCCACGACCACGACCGCCGCCACCGGGACCGCCACGACCACGACCGCCGCCACCGGGACCGCCACCGCCCGTGGGGCGGGACGACGGCATCATCGACGGGCTGGGGCGAGGCGGCATGTTGGAGGGACTTGGGCGCGGACCGCCGGGGCGGTCTCCGCCACGCTCTCCGCCGGGCCGCGGGCCGGGCTTGGGTGCTCCCGAACCGGGGCGTCCCTTGGCCGAGCCACCACCGGTGACACCGAACGGGTTGTTGCCGCCCGGACGTGGGCCCGGCTTGGGGCCGGGGCGTGGAACGGGACGACGCTCAGGCGCCGATCCGCCACCGGGGCGTTCACCGTCACCACGAGATTGACGCTTACGTGCCTCTTCAGCAGCCTTGACCGCAGCTTCCTGCTGCTTCTTCAACGCCTCTGCCCTCGCCTGAGTGGCGGCGACTTCGATGTCGTGCGCACTGGCGGGTTTGGTCGCCGATACCGGCGGACCGGGAACCGGACGCTTTTTGCCCGGGGTCTTCTTTTCTACCTTCTTCACCGGTCCCGGCTTGGCCGACGGGGCCTTGGGCCGGGGACCGGGCTTCGCCGTTACACCCGTTTTCTTTGCCGGGGCGGCAGCTGCCGTCTCTTCGGCCTTCTCCGGCTTGGAACCGGAGGGGGCGGCTGCGAATTCGTCACGCAACCGACGCGCCACTGGCGCTTCCACCGTGCTCGACGCTGACTTGACAAACTCACCCATATCGCTGAGTTTGGCGAGCACGATCTTGCTCGTCACACCGAACTCTTTGGCGAGTTCGTGTACGCGGGCCTTGCCTGCCACTGCACTCCTCATCTCGAGGTCGCGCGGGCGACGGCCCGCCGACCTCAACTATGCACTTGATGCCTGGTCATTGGTTTGACAGCTTCATCGTGTGCTCATGTCCGGTCTACCTACCTTGCTTTCGCGGGTGAACATCGCCATGTCCACCGTCGACGTTCCGAGTCACCGAACGCGTATCGGTTACATAACGTTCCAAGTCGGTCGCATCTATTCCCGCCCTCAGTCGCAAGGCCCGCACAAAGGCGCGCTTCCGCAACGCTTCTGTCAGGCAAGCCACATCGGGGTGGAGATGCGCGCCTCGACCGGGCAATCTGCGTGAGGGATCAGGAGTCAGCCGATACCCCGTAGCGTCAGCGCCGGCAACGGCAACGACACGCAGCAACTCGGTGGCCGACGCCCGAGTACGGCAACCCACACAGGTGCGAATGACCTCCGCGCGACGGACCACCAGAAATAATACCCCTAAGCGTTGACGCCGCCCGCTCCCACCTCGGACTCGGGCGGAGAGTCGGACGTTGATCCGTTCTGACCACCGTCGGCGTCGGGCGCGGCGTCCGACTTGATGTCGATACGCCACCCGGTAAGCCGTGCCGCCAATCGGGCGTTCTGCCCTTCTCGGCCGATAGCCAACGACAGTTGGAAATCTGGAACCACGACACGTGCAACCTTGTCGTCCATGTCGATGATCTGTGTCCGGACGACCTTCGCCGGAGACAATGCATTCCCGACGAACTGTCCGGGGTCGTCGGAGTAGTCGATGATGTCGATTTTCTCGCCGTCGAGCTCACTCATCACCGCTCGAACACGCGCGCCCATCGGACCGATGCACGCGCCCTTGGCATTGAGGTCGGGAACCGTCGCACGTACCGCGATCTTGGTGCGGTGGCCCGCTTCTCGAGCGACGGCCGCGATCTCCACGGTTCCGTCTGCGATCTCGGGAACCTCCATGGCGAACAGTTTGCGCACCAGGTTCGGGTGGGTTCGGGACAGGGTGATCTGCGGGCGGCGAGCCCCACGTGTCACCTGAACCACCGAGGCCCGCAAGCGGCGCCCGTGGGAGTAGTCCTCACCGGGAACCTGCTCGACGTGCGGAAGGATCGCCTCGATCCTTCCCAGATCGACGACGACGATGCCCTTCTCCGCACGGCCCCCGTCGGCTTGGATCACCCCGGTGACGATGTCGCCTTCCATGCCCGCGTACTCACCGAAGTTGACATCGTCGGTGGCCTCTCGCAGTCGCTGCATGATGACCTGCTTGGCCGTCATGGCCGCAATGCGACCGAAGTCGGCAGGAGTGTCGTCCCACTCGCGCACGACGTTCCCGTCGGCGTCCAGCTCCCTGGCGTAGACGGTCGCGGCACCGGTTTCCCGGTTGATGTCCACACGCGCAATCGGGTTGGCATCCGGCGTGTGACGGTACGCGGTCAGAAGCGCGCTTTCGATGGCGTTGATGATGGTGTGGAACGGGATGTCGCGTTCACGTTCCAGCGACCGCAGCGTCACAAGATCGATGTGCATCGCTCACCCCTCCTTTTCTTCGGTCCCGGCCGAACGGGAAAACTCCAGTTGAATGCGTCCGGCTCCCAGGTCTTCGTAGGCTATCGCTCGTGTCCGACCGGATACGAGCAATTCGACGCCCTGTTCATCGGCAGCCTGGATCCGACCGGTCGTGTTCTCTTCGCCCACCGAGACCGTCACCAGCCTGCCGATGTTACGCCGCCAGTGTCGAGGGAGATTCAGCGGACGGTCGACTCCCGGCGAGGAGACCTCCAACGTGTAGGACGTGGTGGCGAAAGGCCCCCCGGACGCCTCCGCCTCGTCGAGGGCTTTGGACAGGCTTCGTGACACTCCGGCGATCGCGTCCAGGTTGGCGCCGCCGTCGCGGTCGACGAGAACGCGAACCAATGTTCGACGTCCCGCCTTCGAGACCTTCAGGTCCTCAAGGTCATATCCGTCGGCGGCCAACATGGGCTCGATGACGTCCCGAATCCGCTTACGGATCGCTTCGCTCACGTTCGTACAACCCCCAGACAACAGCGTCCTCTGTCACGGGCGAGGGTATCCGACTTATCGGTCACACGCATCGGCGGCGGCTGCACGTGGTCCGGCTCCGAGCGCCTGTCACAATTGTCCGGTGTCTGTCTTGAACTCGGTCGGCCATACGCGGCGTGGGCTTTTTGTCGCTGCCGCGGCTGTGGCCTTGAGTGGCTGCACCGCCTCCCGACCGCAGTCGTCGCCACCGGTTGACGACACACCACCATTGCGCCCGCTATTGGACTTCGCGTCCGGTCAGGTCGCCAAGCTGGATACTGCTGCCGAGCAGGGAAGCCTGGATCCGGCCACCGTGCAGATGCTGCGGGACAACCATGCCGCGCACGCCGCCGAACTGGCGCGAATCTTCGGCATTCACGTGCCCGAGGGGGATGGCGCTCTCGACGGGGACCCGTGGGAGGAGTTGCTGCGGCTGGAGACCGAAGGGGCCCGCCAGGCCGCCGAAGCGTGTGTCGCCGCAGGCCCGGTGTACGCGACCATCTTGGGTGAAATCGCCGCGTGCCGTTCCGCTCATGCCGATGCGCTGGAGGTGCTTGGTGGCCGGTGAACTGGATGCGGGGCTCATCGCGGAGTACGAGGCGATCTTCACCTACGGGGACGCGGGGCCTCATCTGTCGGATGCACAGGCCGAAACCGCACGGACGGCGGAAGAACGTCACCGCGACATGCGGGACGCGGTGTTGACGTGGCTGCACCACGCCGAACACGAACCTCCGGCCATGCAACCGGTGTACGAACTCCCCATCGACCCCGTCGACGCTGACAGCGCGGCCGAGGCGATCCATCAAGCGGAACAACGGTGTGTCCGGGCCTGGCGTTCGGTGCTGGCCGCCACCGACGGCGAGTCCCGTGACCTGGCGGTGCGGGCGATGTCGGAAAGCGCGGTGTCTTTGGGGCGTTGGCGTAGGGTCCTTGGCCAGACCCCCTCCGTCGACGCCTTCCCCGGGCGTTCCGCCTGATCGGTTTCGTCGTGGGCCGCGTTGGATACGGCCTCCGATCCGGGTCTCGCCGCCCGCCGACGGCGGCGACCGGCCAGGGATGATCAACTTTTGGTCAGTGTTTCGGCTGGAGACTTGCCGATCACCTACCAGGTAGGCACCATTGCGACCATCGGTAATATACTCGGTATAGTCTATATACCCGGTATCTAATCGAGGAGGGCTCGATGAGTGTCAAACACGGCCTACTGGCTCTATTGGAGCGAGGCCCCGCCTACGGCTATCAATTGCGCGCATCCTTTGAAGAATCAACCGGAGCCACCTGGCCGCTCAACATCGGCCAGGTGTACACCACCCTCACTCGACTGGAGCGCGACCACCTGGTGCGGGCGCTACCCGAGAACCAACAGGGCCAGCGTCCCTACACGATCACCGACGCCGGCCGCGCCGCCCTGGCCGTGTGGTTCACCACTCCCGTGACCGGAAACGATCGGCCCCGCGACGAACTCGCCATCAAACTGGCTTTGGCGTTGACCACACCCGACATCGACGTGTCGTCGGTGGTGCAGGCCCAGCGCATCGCCACCATTCGCGCGCTACAGGAATACACACGACTGAAGAAACAGGCAGACAACGGCGACCTCGCGTGGCAACTCATCATCGACTCGATGATCTTCCGCGCCGAGGGCGAGATTCGTTGGCTGGACCACTGCGAAGCCACCCTGCTGCGCCGAAGCACCACGACCCCTCCCCCATCCGGCAACCGCGTCGACGTCGACGCCCCCGAACGGGAGGCCACCAACACATGAGCGTACTGAAAATTTCCCAAGCCCACCGAACCCACGGCATCGGAGCCGCTGCCGTCCACGCGCTACGTGGCGCCGACGTCGAAGTCGCCGCAGGCGAACTGGTTGCCGTCATGGGGCCGTCCGGCTCCGGCAAGTCCACACTTCTCAACCTTGCCGGGGGCCTCGACACCGCGACCGCGGGCGACATCGTCGTCGACGGAGTCAACCTGGCCGAATTGTCGCGCAAGCGGCTGGCCCGGCTACGCCGCCGCCGGATCGGTTACATATTCCAGGATTTCAATCTGATACCCAGTCTGACCGCCGCCGAAAACGTGGCATTGCCGCTGGAGCTGGACGGTGTCTCGATCCGCGCCGCACGTGCCGCCGCGACGACATCACTGGGCGAAGTCGGCATCGACGAACTTGCCGACCGGTTCCCCGACGATATGTCCGGCGGGCAACGCCAACGCGTCGCCATCGCTCGTGCCATCGTCGGTGAACGCCGTCTGATCCTCGCCGACGAACCCACCGGATCTCTCGACTCGCAGACCGGTGAAGCGGTCCTGCGCCTGCTTCGAGACCGCTGCGACAACGGAGCCGCCGGAATGCTGGTCACCCACGAAGCCCGCCACGCGGGTTGGGCCGACCGGGTCATTTTCCTACGCGACGGAAACATTGTGGATGCATCAAGTCCACTCTCCACTCCTGACTCGCTCCTGAGGGCCACCATATGAATCTCGCCGACATGTTGCTCTCCATGCGGATGGCGCGCCGAGACGCCCTACGCGCCAAGGGCCGCTCCGCATTGGTCATCACGCTCATCGCGTTGCCGATCGCCTCGGTCACCGCTTTCACGGTCTTGGACTCCGCATTCGACAGCGGCCAAAACACAACTCGTTCACTCGGTGCCGCCGAAGCCGAACTCGCCTGGGACTACACGTCACCGCTGCTGCAGGACCCCACCGCGCGCGACTGGGTCGAGCCCGTCGACGACTCACTGGTGAAGCGGGAGGAACCGGCCGGCACCGCCGACGTGTTGGCGCTCCTGCCGAAGGGCTCGACCGCGATCGACACGACAACCGAGGTCTTCGACGTCGTCACGCCCGACGGTGTCACTCACATCAACGCCACGGGCGTCGATCTCACCGAGCCTCTGGCCGCCGACCGGTACACGATCCTCGACGGCACCTTGCCCGAATCCGGCGAGGTCGCGATCTCCCAGGCGGCCGCCGCACACCTCCAGGTCGACGTCGGCGAGGTCGTCGATCTGGTGGATCAGAGGTTGTCGGTGAGCGCGATCGTTGAAATGCCGGGCGACATTCACGCCGAGTTCATCGTCGGAGATCCGTCGACCATCGGCGGGCAACACGACGGATGGCTCGTCGACACGGTCTCACCGATGACCTGGTCGGATGTCCAGGCCTTGAACGAACACGGCATCACGGTCCTGTCAAAGACCGTGGCAGCGGACCCGCCGCCCTCTCCTGTGGCCACCGGAAACGGGGTGAATGCCGCGGACTCCATCGCCCTCATCGGTATCGGAGCATTGATCGTTCTGGAAGTGGTTCTTTTGGCGGGGCCGGCCTTTGCCATCGGAGCCAAGCGCCGCACGCGAGAGTTCGGGCTGATGGCGGCCAACGGCGCCACACCGACCCAAATTCGGCGCACGATACTCGCCGGCGGCCTGCTGTTGGCCCTGACCGCGACTACGCTCGGCGTCGCGGTCGGCCTGTTGGCCGGTTATGTCGCCACTCCGTTTCTCGAAGGCCTCAACGGGATGAGGACGGTCGGTTTCGGCGCCGACACGATGGTGCTACTGGGTGGGGCGGCCGTAGCGGTCACATCGGGCCTGTTGGCCGCCATGGTTCCGGCGTTCACGACATCGCGTCAGACCGTCTTGGCCTTGCTGACGGGCCGTCGCGGCGTGCGACGTTCCCGGAGGCTGTGGCTGGTAATCGGCCTACTGGTGGCCGCAGCCGGTGCCGCGGCAACATGGATGGGTATCACCGGCACGGCTACCGCCATCCCGGTGGGGATCATCCTGGTTGAGCTGGGCCTCGTGTTGTGCACGCCCTCTCTCGTCGGGTTGATCTCTAAATCGGCGCGTTACCTTCCCCTCACTCCCCGCCTTGCGTTGCGCGACGCCGGCCGGAACAGGACGGCGGCGGCACCGGTCATTTCTGCGATCATGGCTGTGGTCGCGGTCGGTGCGGCGCTGACGATGTGGTTCACCAGCGACAGGGAACGATTCGAAGCCCTGGACGAGGAGATCGCCGAAGGCACCACGGTTCTCGCGCTCTACGCCGATGAGGACCTGTTCGACAACGAAAAAGAGCTGCTTGAACGAAGCGATCAGGCCGAACAGACACTCACCGCGCTCGCCACCGAACACCTCCCCATCGGCGCGGTGAGCAAACTGTACGAAGCCCGATGCTGGGACGTCATCGAAAACGGACAATGTCAGGTCCTCGCGCAGTCGGCCCCCGACAAGGCATGCCCGTATGTCCCGGACAACCCATACGACAGCGACGGGCTCAGCGCGCAGGATCAACAGGCGGCCAGAGAACACCCCCACTGCAACGAAACCGCGTTTTTCGGCGTCCAGCCCCTCCAAGGCGCGTTCGTCCTCGACGATCCGACGGCGTTGACCGACGTCTTTGCGTTGCCCGAGAACGAAGCCGCCGAAGCCGTCGCCGTGTTGGAGGAGGGCGGCATCCTCGTCGGAGACCCCGATTTGGTCGACAACGGCACGGTGACCGTCGACATTCACGTGTTCGGCGACCCCGGTACCGATGCACAGGTGTATTCGAGTGTCACCGCACCCGGTTACGCCATCGACGCTCCCGGCGACACCATCCTGCTCGGTCGGCACAGCGCAGAACAGCTGGATGTTCCGTTTGAACGGAACCCGGTCCTGGTCGGAGCACCTACGGACACCCCCACCGCGGCCCAGATCGAAGCGTTCGACGGCGCGTTGTTGGCGGAAGGGCTCGACCCCAGTTCGACAACCGCGCGACCGATCATCGCCATCACGACGATCATGGCCAAACCGGAAACCGAACCGCTGGCGCCCGTCATGCTCGTTCTGTCGATCATCACCGGTTTTCTGGCGTTGGCGGCCACCGGTGTGGCAACGGCGCTGGCCGCGGCCGAGTCCCGTCGGGACCTGGTGACGTTGGGAGTGATCGGTGCCTCGCCGGGCATACGTCGCAGGTTGAGCCTGTGCCAGGCGGCCGTGGTGTCGGTCCTGGGGACGTCGCTGGGAGTCGTGGTCGGCGTTGGTTTCACCGCCGCAGTCCTTGCGGCACAGAACGTTCAACTCGCTACCCGATATCCGATCGTCCAGCCGCTCCCGATCGATATTCCATGGCCGAGCGTGATCGTGGCACTGATCATCGTCCCCGCGGTGGCCATGCTCGGGGCCGCGGTGTTCACGAAGTCGAAAATCCCGAGCGAACATCGAGTGGCCGGCTAAACGCTAAAAGGGGGGACGCCCGGTGGAGGCGTCCCCCATCGAATCGATGTTCAGTGCCGCGCTCCGGCTCCCCAGTGAACCGTCCACCGTCCACGGGGGCGCTGCGAGAACCATATATAGCCACCTGCCGCGACCAGGTACACCAGAACCGCCAACGCCACCTTGGCCGGTGTGACCGCGTGAAACGGTATGGCCCACCACAGTGGCCTATCGCCGTCAAGACCGAACAGTACGAGAGCCACGGTCGTCACCACGGGAATCGACCATGCCAGCCTCCGCCCCAGGAAGACCGCCGCGGCAAACCCCAAAGCCGTCCACCACAGTGCTCCCGTCATCGCCTCGGGCGGTACCTTGCTCGCGTCACCGATCGCCAAGACGAGAGCAACGGGCAGTACCAGGAGCCATCCGGTGACCAGGCCGACATCCCACCACGGCAATCGGCGAACGGCACCGAGCTCACGGCTTTCCATCTCGTCACTCCCCAAGCACGCCAACGCTCCTGCCACCACCGGCGTGGGGAGAAGCAATGTGGCCATCAGAAACGCGGCGCCCTGCGGCCCGAAGCCGGGGACCACCACCGTGTTCTCACCCCAGATGTAGGCGATCACCATGGCGGCCAACATGCTGACGGCTCCACGCTCAAGCCGCCGACTACGCAGATACATTCGCCACATGTCAAACGTCACCACACGGGCGTTCCGCCGTGAGGCGGTCGGTGGTGGCCACCGCCCAGGCGATCTGCTCCTCCTCCGGTAGCGCAAGAATCTCGGCCATCAGTTCTCGGTCGAATGGTGGCCCTCCACCGTTTCCCGGCGGAGGATGCCCCCCGAACACGTAAAAGGTCGGCCATACGACCACGAGCTGGAGGTCTTGTTGCCACTCCTGAGCGGTCGTTGTCGCGTCCGTGACACATTCGTCCGGCGAATCCAGGTCTATCGCGATGTGAAATGTCAGCTCGCCGACACGTATCCACTCCCCCGTCGCCGATTTCAGTCTGAGATTGGGGTGTTCAGACCAGCTGTGGCCCAACAGTCCTCGTTCGGTATACGCAACGGGGACGTCAAGCCCCGCCCGGTCGAGTTCCTCTAGACGGAGCGCATAACGCTCAAGCTCGGGAATGAAGCCGGCTTGATCTGGCCACACACATATCTCGATCGCCGTGTCGGTACAGACCGGTGTGACTCCTTCAGCCGACCGCGGAACCTGCAATGGACCGGCCGCAGCCATGCCGGCAACCGCCACCATCACCAGCCCGGTGGCGGCCACCGGTAGCGCGATAACACCGCCTCGAGGACGTCGGCGGTCCTGCTGGGGCCTCATCATGACCGCCAGGCCACACAGACTCAATGCCAGCACCAGTCGCCAGGCCAACGCCGCCACGGCGGGTTCCTCACCCGCGTAACCACCCAGGATTTGAAGGGTCAAGGGCGACCTTTTGTCCACCATCAACCAGACCGCGAACATCACCATACCGACCGCAGGCACAGCGAGGCGGCTGCCGACGAAACGGCAAGCGGCATATCCGAACCCGGTGGCGATGGTCAGAAACGAGACCCCCATCATCAGATACCCGGGCCACGGCACGCCCCACCCCGATGCCCCGACGGCCGTAGCCCACGCCACCAGCACGGTGACGGCGTAGGACGACAGGATGTAAGCCAGTGTCACGCCGAACTGCACGACGTGAGGCAGGCCCGGCAGACGACTGTGAGCGTGCAACTGTGAAATGTCACCGCTGCGGTGTTCACGATGAGCCGCCCAACCGGCCGCCATCGCCGCGATCGGCAACGAAAAACTCGCGGCCGCTGCCGCCGCCGCTCCCGTTTCGCTCCAGGCGAACTCCCAGTCGTACTGTTTGACCAGTAGAACCGTCATCTGAAGCACCACGAGGACCGGAAACCACCAGCGCAACGGTGAACGCCGTACCTCCGTCCACAGCACATGTTTCACGACGACACCGCCCGTTTCCGTCGCACCGCGACATATCCACGCTCGATCGGGGTGTCACCGCGATGATCGTCGCTACTGTTCTCGGCGAGTTCGGCGGCTCGACCGCTGAAGCACACTTCGCCGCCGTCCAGGACGACGACGTGTTCGTCAAGGGCTGCGATGTCTTCGACCAGATGCGTGCTCAACACTATGCACCCGCCCGTACGCGTGGACAGTGAACCGATGAGCTCACGAAAATCCAGCCGCTGTTCGGGGTCCAACCCCACGGTGGGTTCGTCGAGCAACACGACCGGTGGATCTCCCACGATGGCCGAGGCGATCCCCGCGCGACGCAACATACCTCCCGACAATTTCCGCATCCGGGTGTCGGCGCAATGGCTCAGATTGACGGCATCGACGGCTTGCGTTGTAGACTCGGCGAGCCTGCCGCTCGGTACTCCGCGGAGCCAGCCGCAGTAAGACACGAAATCGAGGACCGAAAAGCCTCGAAAATACCCGAAATCCTGCGGTAGATATCCGATCTCGCCGCGGGCTGAGCGCACTGCGGCGAAGTCCGTCAGTTCACGACCCGCCACCGTGATGGTGCCGGCTTGCGGCTTCAGCACGGTCGCAAGGATTTTGAGCAATGTGGTTTTTCCCGCTCCGTTGGCCCCCAACAGTCCCACGATTCCGTGTGGGATGTCCAGGTCCAATGACGACAGAAGCGGTTCGTCCCCGTAACCGAAGGTGACCCCCGCCAGGCTCATCATCATGAAGATCCTTAAAGGATTGGGGCCGTTGCCCGGGTGTGGGGCAACAGCCGGGAACAGTGAAGGTTGGCGCCTATCGGTTCCACATGTTGTGGCCACCCGTGGCCGCAAAGGTACATTCGAAATCGTCGATCGGGTCGACCTTGGCATTGGCGCCGATGTAGGTATACGGCCCCTGGTAATCGGTCTGGGTGTCACACTGCAGATAGAGGGCAATATTGCCACCCGGATGCCCCTCGCTCGCGGCACCACAGGCGTTTTTTCCGTATGTGTTGAACCACTGGACATAGCATCCAACACCGTCATAGGTAACACCGTCCGCAGAAGCGGTGGATGCCGCGACGGTGGACGCCACACCACTGGCCGCCAATGCCATAGCACCGATGGCGATAACTCGCTTTATCTTCACGCCCATCCTTTCAAGTCCGAATAAGACGCTTCCCACAATCACACGCGAAGATATCCACAAGATACTTTGAGTGCGTGAGATCCATCACCGCCCCGTGGCTACGCACAGAAACCAACCACTGCTAGCCTGTAGCCGCCCCGCCGACCCCCGTGACGGAAAGCATGACAAATTCATCCATATCGCTGCTTGGCCCGATGACCTTTTTGCAGCACTGCGGCCGCCGCCTCACAGCCAAGTCGGCCATGACCAGGGCCGTCATGTTGTCTCTGGCCTGTGCAGACAATCAACGCCTTTCAGTTGACCGACTTTGCGCTCTCTTGTGGGATAATCCTCCACAATCAGCAATCAGCAATCTGCGAAACTATGTCTCCCACCTGCGGAAACTGCTCCCAGAAGGGTTCACAATCCGTACCCACCGCGCGGCCGTCGGCGGAGGGGATGGAGGGTACGAGCTGCAAGGCAGTCGACGGCACCTCGACGTGTGGGTATTCAGAGATCTTCTACGGCAAGCCGGTACGCTCCACGGCAATCAACCCGCCCGCAGTCTTGACCTTTATGAACGTTCGCTGAAACAGTGGAAGAGCGACATCGGTTTTGGGCTTCCTGTCTCAACCGGTATACGTACCCTGTGCACTGGACTGAATCTCGAGCGAGCAACGGCGGTTGAATGCTACGCCTCCTTGGCGATCAACATGGGTCACGGAAACACAGCACTGCCAGAGTTGGCAAGTCACGTCGCGCGCCATCCCCACCGAGGCGACGCTCGCCGTCTTCTTGACATCGTCGATCGGGGCACTGCGTCATCGTCACAAAAGCAACGGGAACACGACATGAATCGGCCGCCGGACGAAGAGCTCGTCCAGCGGCCTCTGCGTTACGGCTAACGGAACTTCTCGGGTGTTCCCGCCGACGGCCCTTCGGTCGGCATCGTCAGGATCTCGTATCCGGTATCGGTGACCAGAATGGTGTGCTCAAACTGAGCCGACCACTTGAGGTCCTTCGTCACGGCGGTCCAACCGTCATCCCACATGTTGTGGTCAAACGTTCCAAGGTTGATCATGGGTTCGATCGTGAAGGTCATGCCCGGTTCCATCTCGAGGCGCTGCGACGGATTGTCGTAGTGCAGGATGTGGAGACCCGAGTGAAACGCCTCACCGATGCCGTGTCCGGTGAAGTCGCGAACGACTCCGTACCCGAACCGCTTCGCATACGCCTCGATGACTCGGCCGATGATGTTGATCTGCCGGCCCGGTGCGACGGCCTTGATGCCACGCATCGTGGCCGTGTACGTCCGTTCGACCAACAGACGTGTCTCCTCGTCGACGTCGCCGACTAGGAACGTGGCGTTGGTGTCCCCGTGGACACCGTCCAGATATGCAGTGATGTCGATGTTGACGATGTCACCGTCCTCCATGACCGTGGAGTCGGGGATGCCGTGGCAGATGACCTCGTTGAGCGACGTGCAGCACGATTTCTCGAACCCCCTGTAGCCCAGGGTCGACGGGTAGGCACCGTGGTCGCACAGATATTCGTGGGCGACACGATCCAGTTCATCGGTCGTCACACCCGGTTTGGCGTGTTTGCCGGCCTCCACCAATGCATCGGCTGCAAGCCTTCCCGCGCGACGCATCCGCTCGATCGTGTCGGCATCCTTGACATGCGAACCGGTGAACGGGGCCGGGCCCGAGCGACCGACGTAATCAGGCCGGACGATGTGATCGGGTACGGAGCGCCGGGCACCACGCTTGCCGGGCCGTATGGGGGTACGAACTGTCATGAAACCCAGCTTATCGGTGACGTCTCCCCGGATCCGGAGGCATCACCGTGTCGCGGCCGTCATCCGGCCGGCTGAAGGTGCTAACCCTTGCGGCTATGGAGAACTCGACTATCCATCGACCGACATCAAGATGTTATGTCCGACGTGCTGATTGGCCACCGTTTTCCCTTGCACTCGGCGTCACCGCGGGGCATTCTGTAGATCACCACGTTGGAATGGACAACCCGAAACCGAGCCGGCGTGAAGTGCGCTCCCGCGTACGACACACCCAAAGCGGTCGAGCGCCCGGCCTGCCCAACACAGGCCCGTGGCAGTCACTTCGCGCCGGCTCGTTATTCGTACCGTTTATGGTCCCGCGGTGGGCTCCAACGCCTTCCCGTCCTTGTTCGATTTGCCCCCCATCTGCACCATGCGTTCATAAACCATGCCGCCGGTGTGCGCCAACGCCCCCACCACGGCGGGAACGATAGGCAACAACCAGTCCGCGACAAACCCGGTCTGCGGCATGTTGAACACGAACACAGCCGCGGCAGCGCACACGAACCCCTGAACCGTTCCCCGCCAGGCCGCGCGACCACTGTCGATGACGGCGGCTCGGCGTTCGGCCGCCATGTCGTGAAACTCCTGCAACGCGGTGACGTCACGACGTCCGAGGAATGCCCCTCCGAGGCCGGTGGTCAGAGCCGAACCGACGGTGGCCGCAACCAGGCTGTTGTCGGTAACCAGCAGGACCATGACGAACGCGGCCACGCCGGAACCGACGGCGATCCCGGTCTTCACCCAGTCCGATTTCTGCCCGGGATACCAGTAATACTTCGTCACCCCCGCGCCGAGGTCACGAGTGATCCTTCCCATTTCCGACTGCCTCCTCATCCTTGGGTATCGAATCCGCTTAAGCCGTTACCTGTCGCACGGCTGGGTCGTTGACCTTCCGTACAGGGCTCATTATCGCCATGGCAGGAGGCGATAATGCGTCTTCGGTGCGATAGCGCCGTAATTCGGGCTTCTATCCCGGTGAGGACGTGTCCGACACGGCGCCGTCGCACCCACTACATCACCGTCGTTGCTTTCAGAGTGTCGTCTCCGCGGCAGCAAACTGTCGGCTATCCGGCACACGAAAACAGGCACACCGGTGATACCGATGCGCCTGTCATGCTAAAAATCCGATGTACTCAGCGGACCTCGACCACTGGACCGGCCAGCTCCCGAAGCTCTTCGGGCAGGTCGGCGCCCATCTCATCGGCGATACGTAGGGCCTCGGCGATCAGTGTTTCCACGATCTGTGACTCCGGGACGGTTTTAATGACCTTGCCCTTGACGAAGATCTGTCCCTTGCCGTTACCCGAGGCGACCCCGAGATCGGCCTCCCGTGCCTCGCCCGGACCGTTGACGACACACCCCATGACCGCGACACGGAGCGGCACCGGGAGCCCTTCGAGGCCGGCCGTCACCTCCTCGGCAAGTTTGTAGACGTCCACTTGGGCACGACCGCACGACGGGCACGAAACAATCTCCAAGCCCCTCTCGCGAAGACCAAGCGACTCCAGAATTGCCGAGCCGACCTTCACCTCTTCGACCGGCGGCGTCGACAACGACACCCGAATGGTGTCGCCTATCCCCTCAGACAGCAACGCCCCGAACGCAACCGACGACTTCACTGTCCCTTGAAAGGCGGGACCGGCTTCTGTCACTCCGAGATGCAACGGATAGTCGCACTGCTCGGACAGCAGCCGGTATGCACGGACCATGACGACCGGGTCGTGATGCTTCACGGAGATCTTGATGTCACCGAAACCGTGTTCCTCGAACAGCGAGCACTCCCACAGCGCCGACTCCACCAGCGCCTCGGCCGTCGGCTTGCCGTACTTCTCCAAGAGCCGCGGGTCCAGCGAACCGGCGTTGACACCGATCCGTATCGGTGTGCCGGCCGCGGACGCGGCCTTCGCGATCTCGGCGACCTTGTCGTCGAACTTCTTGATGTTTCCAGGATTGACGCGAACCGCTGCGCAGCCGGCGTCAATCGCCGCGAACACATACTTGGGTTGAAAGTGGATATCGGCGATCACAGGGATCTGCGACTTCTTCGCGATCATCGGCAAAGCCTGCGCATCGTCCGGGCTGGGAACGGCCACGCGCACGATCTGGCAACCGGAGGCCGTCAGCTCGGCTATCTGTTGAAGAGTCGCATTGACGTCGGCTGTCACGGTCGTCGTCATCGACTGCACGCTGACCGGAGCACCGCCGCCCACCGGCACCCCGCCCACGTTGAGACGGCGCGTTGGTTTACGTTCCGAAAGAGCGGGCGGCGGCGACTGCGGAATGCCCAGGTTGACGGCGGTCATGGAACCCCACTTACTTGAAGAGCGTGATCGGATTGACAATATCGGCGGTCACGGTCAGCAGGGTGAATCCCACCATGACCACAAGCACCGTGTAGGTGAGCGGCAGAAGCTTCATGTAGTCGACTCGGCCGGGATCGGGCTTGGACCGTTTCAACGCCCACCACGTGCGAAGCCGTTCGAACCAGGCGATGGCGATGTGGCCACCGTCCATCGGGAGCAACGGAAGCAGGTTGAACACTCCAACGAAATAGTTCAACGTCGCCAGAAGCATGAAGAACGCGACCCAGGCTTCGTTTTCGACCATCTCGCCACCAAGACGGCTTGCACCGACCACACTGACCGGGGTTTCCTCGTCCCGAACGTCGCCCCAAATGGAATTCCACAGCGCGGGCACCTTCTCCGGCAGGCGAAGGATGGCCTCGCCCATGAGAACGGCCATCTGGCCGGTGAGGTCGGCGGCGGCACCGACCCCGTCGACGGCTCCGTGTGTGATCGACGGGCTGATCGCCGGGTCGACGTACTGGCCGATTCCGACCTGGGCGACCTCGACCGCCTTTCCGTCGGAGCCGGTGAGCGTCACCGTCCGCGGTGTCAGCTCCAGGTTCATCCTGTTGCCGTCCCGCTCGATCACGAAGTCGGCGGGTTGGTCGGCAGGAAGTGCACGGATCTCGTTGACCACACATGCCCACGCCGACGGTGTCTGGCGGCTCGACGCCCCGTCGACGGTGCATTCGCGTCCTGCAACCTCGACCCCGTTGACCGAGACGATGGCGTCGCCGGTTTGGATACCGGCCACGACCGCCGGGGACGGTTCGTCTCCCGGCTCGCATTCGCCGGTCGGGTCCAGGCATTCCAGCGCCGTCACCTGTGTTGACGACACCTGCTCATGCGCGTAAGCGGGGTTCGGCGCGGCAACGAACGACACAAGGATCCACAGGATCAGGAAGCCGAGAATGAAGTGGACGACCGAACCGGCGGCAAGCACCACGGTGCGCTGCCACAGTGGTTTCTTCCAGAAGACACGTTTTTTATCCGCTTCCGACAGGTTTTCGTCGGCTTCGTCCTGCTCGGTCATGCCGGTGATCTTGACGAATCCACCGAGGGGAATCCCCTTGACACCGTATTCGGTTTCACCTTTGCGAAACGACCAGAGAGTGGGACCGAATCCAACGAAGAAGCGGGTTACCCGCATGCCGAAAAGCTTCGCGGTACCCATGTGTCCGGCTTCGTGAAGACTGACCGAAACGAGGATGCCCAGGGCGAACAGAATCACCCCGATGACGTAAGCCAACGTATAAACCCCTTAGTTCTGGCAGCACGATCATCGTGCCACTTTCGCAATGCGGTCGCGCGCCGCCTCCCGCGCCCACTTCTCCGCCGCGAGAACGTCATCGACGGTACCCGGCGTGCCAAAGTCCGGGACCCGCTCCATAACCTCGCTGACGGTGTCGACGATCCCCAGAAAGGGAAGTTCTCCCCCGATGAACGCCGCGACGCACTCCTCGTTCGCGGCGTTGTAGACCGCGGGAAGACATCGCCCCGTCTTGCCCGCCTGTTTTGCCAGGTTGACTGCAGGGAACGCCTCGTCGTCCATCGGGAACAGCTCCCATGTATGGGCTTTGGTCCAGTCGACGGCCGGCGCCACATCGGGCAATCGGTGTGGCCACACCAAGGCCTGAGCAATCGGCAGCCGCATGTCGGGAGGACTGATCTGCCCGATCGTCGAACCGTCCCGAAATTCCACCATCGAGTGGATGTACGACTGCGGGTGCAACATCACCTCGATGTCGTCGTAAGCGATGTCGAAGAGTTCGTGCGCCTCGATCACCTCGAGGCTCTTGTTCACCATGGTCGCGCTGTTGATGGTGACGACCGGCCCCATGCTCCAGGTCGGATGGCGCAAAGCCTCTTCGACCGTGACCTCGCCAAGCTCTTTTCGGGGGCGGCCCCGAAAAGGTCCTCCCGTGGCGGTCAACACCAACCGCCGGACCTCGGCGGCGGTGCCCCCGTGCAAACACTGCGCCAAGGCGGAGTGTTCGCTGTCGACCGGTGTGATTTGCCCCGGCTTGGCCGCGGCGCGCACCAACGGGCCGCCGGCTATCAAAGATTCCTTGTTCGCCAGTGCCAGAGTTCGACCGGCGTTCAACGCGGCGAGAGTCGGTTCCAGACCTATCGAGCCGGTCATACCGTTCAACACGACGTCGCAGGGCCACTGAGCCAGTTCGGTCATGGCGCGCGGACCGGCGAGGATCTTGGGGATCCTGAATCGTCCCTGGGGGTACCCCTGTTTTTCGGCGGCGGTGTACAGGGCCAGCTGAATGTCTTCGGCCGCGGTGGCCTTGGCCACGGCGACGACCTCCACCCGGAGGGCGATGGCCTGTTCGGCCAGCAACTGTGGATGGGACCCGCCTGCTCCGATACCGACCACTCGCATCGTGTCGGAGTTACGGTCGACGACGTCGATGGCCTGAGTGCCGATGGAGCCGGTCGACCCCAGGATGACGATCTCGCGTTGACTCACCGCGCCATTCTCCCTTACGCCGCGCTGCGGCCACCACGGTGGTTACCGGAATACGACGGTCCGGTCTTCGTTCAGCAGAACCCTGTGCTCCAGGTGCCAGGACAGTCCCCGGGCCAACACGATCGACTCGAGGTCACGGCCCGCGGCCGCCAACCGTTCCGGCGCCATCGCATGGTCCACTCGCGCCGTCTCCTGCTCGATGATCGGCCCCTCGTCCAGATCGGGAGTGACGTAATGAGCCGTGGCCCCGATTAGCTTGACACCCCGTTCGTACGCCTGGTGGTAGGGCTTCGCGCCTTTGAAACTCGGCAGGAACGAATGGTGAATGTTGATGATCTGTCCGGGAAGTTTTTCGCAAAACGAGTCCGAGAGGACCTGCATGTAACGCGCCAGGACCACCACGTCGACCCGCTCGGCCGAGACGATGTCCAGCAGCTGCTGCTCCTGTTCGGCGCGGTTGGCGTCACCGACCGGAAGATGCATGAACTCGACACCGCCGGCTTCGGTGATGTCGCTCAGATCGCGGTGATTCGACACCACCGACACCAGTTCGCCACGCAGCGACCCGGTGCGGAACCGATAGAGCAGGTCGTTGAGGCAGTGGCCCTGCCGGGACGCCAGGACGAGCACTCTGGGTTTGACCGCAAGGTCGTGAAGCTGCCACTCCATTCGGTTGGCACCCACCAGGTCGGCGAACTCGTTTCGCAGTTCGTCGAGCGGTAGGCGGGCGTGGAAGTGCACCCTCATGAAGAAGCGTCCGCTGCCCGGGTCGGAGAACTGTTGACTGTCGAGGATGTTCCCGTCGCGTTCGGCGAGAAAACCGGAAACGGCGTACACGACGCCGACACGGTCCGGGCACGACAGGGTTAGCGCGTACTCTCCGGTCATTCGATCATTATCCTCACTCACCGGGACGGATGCGTTACCGTGCGGTCGCCGACCGGGTCGTCGGGTCACGAGTTTTACAGTACCCATCGTTATCAGGGTGTCTCGGCACATCGGGGCCATGACAAGCGGTGCGACCCCCACATGTGTGGCTCAGCCGGTTTGCGCGGTTGTTCGTTCACCGGCTCGCGCCGACGTGGTCACCTTTGGCCGCCGGGAGCTCGGGTCCCCCCTCCTTGACGCCGTAACGCGCGTAGAAGCGGCGGAGAAAAGCCGGGGCCCACCAGTTCGCACGTCCCATCACGCGCATGGTGGCGGGGACCAACAGCATGCGAACCAACGTCGCGTCGATAAAGATGGCCACGGCCATGCCCACACCGATCATCTTCAGGAACATGATCCCGCCGGCGGCGAAACCGGCGACGACCACGATCAGAAGCAGTGCGGCCGAAGAGATGATTCCGCCGGTGCGCTGAAGCCCGGTCAGCACCGCGGTCGTGTTGTCGTGTGTCCGGTCCCATTCCTCGCGTACACGCGACAGGAGGAAAACCTCGTAGTCCGTCGACAGCCCGAAAAGCAACACGACCATGAGCAGGAGGTTCGACGGCTCCAGGTACCCGGTCGGGGTGAAGCCCAGCAGCTCGGCAAAGTGGCCGTCCTGGAATATCCACACGACGACCCCGAAAGAGGCTCCGATCGAGATGATGTTCATCAGAACCGCCTTGATCGGCAGGAGCACCGACCCGAACGCCAGGAAGAGAAGGATCAACGTCACCAGGCAGACATAGAGCGCCAACCAGGGCAACCGTTCCGAGATGTCGGAAAACTGATCGTTGAGGTGGGCCGGCATTCCCGTCACGGCGACCTGGGTGCCAGCGGCCTCGAGCCCGGAGATGTCGGTGGCCAGTTCCCGAGCATGGCTGCTGTGCGGTTCGACATCGAAGCCCACTCGCAGCACGGCGGCGTCATCCGATGCCGCTATCGGCAGCACGGAGTCGACGTGTTCCATGGCTTCGATGTCGGCGACGAATTCTTTGGTGGTCGCCTCGTCTGTACCGGTGACCAACACGTCAAGACTGTTCTGGTCGCCGCCGGGAAACTCCTCTTTCAAGCGTTCGCTGACGACACGGCTTTCGGTTCCGGTGGGCAGTACGGTTTCGTCCACCGCGCCGAAGGACGCGTGGAGAAACGGTGTGGCCAGCCCCACCAAAACGGCCACAGACAAGACCATGAACATGACGGGGCGCTTCATTACGGCGCGGCCGACCCTTGCCCAGAAGCCGTTCTCGTCGAGCCCGCGAGCTGCGTCGCGTCGCCGCCACGGCATTCGCACGGCGTCTACCCGTGTTCCCAGGACGGCCAGGAGCGCGGGAAGCACCGACATCGAGCCGAGCATGGCGACCCCGACGGCCGACATGCCCCCGTAGGCGATGCCGTGCAGGAAGGGAAGCGGAAACAGCAGAAGTCCGGCCAACGCGATGACAATGGTGAGTCCGGAAACCATGACGGTGCGTCCCGCCGTGGTCATCGTGCGGACGACCACGTCTTCGATGGCGCGGCCGACAGCCAGCTCCTCCCGGAACCGGCTGACCACAAAGAGCGCGTAATCGATGGCCAGTCCCAGGCCGATGATGGTGATGACGTTGATGGCGAAAACCGAGACGTCGGTGACCTGAGTGAGCAGCCGCGTGATGATGAAGCCGCCCATGATCGCGATGACACCGATGAGCAGTGGCATCATCGCGGCCACGAGACTGCCGAAGATGACGATCATGAGCAACAGCAGTATCGGCAGAGTGAACATCTCGACGGTGATGATGTCCTGCTGAGTTTGGGTGTTGACGTCGTCGAATATTGCCGAGAAGCCTCCCACGGACGTGGTCAGTCCGTCGGCGTCCAAATATGGTTTCAGCGCCGTGTACTGCTCCGAACGTTCGGCGTCGTCTTCACCGGTCAACGTGATAGCCGCATAGGTGGCGCGCCCGTCGTCCGACACAAAGGCGGGGCTTCCGGTGTCGTAATACGACGCGACCGATTCCACATCGGCACGAGCCCTCACGTCATCCAGAATGTCGGTCACGGCGGCGGTGAACTCGGGATCGTTGACGTCCGCGGCGTCGGACTCGTACAGCACGACCACGTCGACGGCCTGCCGGCCGAATTCGTCCACTATTTTCTGCTCGGCTTGCTGGCTGGGACTGTCCGGGTTGTAGAAGCCCCCGTCCGACAGCGAGTCGAACACACCGGCGCCCCATGTGCCACCGATGACTACGACGGCGACGGCGACCGCCAGCACCGCCCATCGGAACCGGGTGACAACCCGCCCCCACCATGCGAACACCGGGACCATCTCCTTGACGGATATACGATGAAAGACTCACATCGAATGTGAACGCCGTTAACTATTGCTAACGGCGTTCACGTTCGCAAGTCGATCTGCGCATCCGAGGTGGAAAAAACCCGTGTCATCCATCACAGGTCCTCCCACGCGACGCGAGAAAAACCGCATCGCCACTCAAGCCGATATCAAGGCGACCGCCCGGGACCTGCTCATCGAGACCGGGCCCGCCGGCGTATCACTGCGAGAGATCGCGCGAAGACTCAACATGTCGGCGCCGGCCATCTACCGTTATTACGACGGTCTCGAGTCACTCTTGTCGGCATTGTGTGTGGACCTGTATACCGAACTCAGGGAAACCCTGTTGAACGACATGGACGCGCACCCGCCCGAAGACCTGTTGGACCGGGTGCTCACGGCCGCGCGAAGCTTCCGGCGATGGGCGGTCACACATCAGGCCGAATTCATCTTCATGTTCGCCAGTCGCGCGCCGGGCGCGGTCATCACCCATCAAGGCGATACCGCAGCGGTCCTGGACCCCGACACCGAGCCGTACCGTTCCATGTTGGCGTTCAGCAACGTCTTCGGCAACGTTTTCAACCGGATTTATCACCAGAGCGACCAAGAGCGCGGCTATCCGCTCCACACACCGCGAATCCCACGTTTGTCACCGGGGCTCCGCGACGAGATCCACCGCTGCAGCGAAGCCATCGGCATCAAAGACATGCCCATTGAGTTCGCCTATACGTTCCATTCCTTCTGGATCAGACTGTACGGCCTCGTGTCCATGGAGGTTTTCGGTCAGCTTCCCGTCATTCGACATGCCGGCGACCTACTGGAGGCGGAGCTACAGGACATGGCCGACCATTTCGGCGTCGACCTGTCCGCGCGGAGTTGACCGTGCGTTGGACGCCGTGTCCGGACGGCGTCCAACCCCGTGGTTTAGGCTTCGGCCTCCACGATGAGCCACCCCGCCGATGCCGAGTCAGAACACAGATGAATCCATACGAGGCTGTCGGCGGTACGCACCACATAGGTGATGGTCGGCTCGTTGTAGATGTCACCCCACCCGGCCACGTATGCGCGTCGGGTCTCGTCGTCGATGTCGGCCAGGATGTCCGCCGGAATTTTGGAATCCGCAATCTGGACACCACCGGCCTCGGTGATCGCGTCATCGACAAGTTTCTTCAACTCAATGGATGAAAAGTTCTCCCCGTCGGCGGCGTGAATGATCGACTGGTAGGTCGTGCCCTCAACCCAGTGGAGATCCTTGCCGGTCCAGAACGGGATCCTGCCGTAGTCGTCGATGGGAATGTCCCGGTTCGGGTTGGCGTAACCGTCGGGAATATCGAAGTACGGGAAATCACCGGTCAATGCGTCCGCCACCGGAACCGACTCCAAATCGAATTCGGCCTCTTCCGCGGACGGCTCCTCGCTGGGGGACTCTTCGGCCTCCAGGGCGGCCGAAGACGTCTTTTCGGCGGCGTCGGCGCCACCGTTGGGTGCCTTCGACGGGGGCGACAACGTGCAACCGGCGAGACCGGCGGCAAGTACCAACGCCACAAAAGGACGAGCGATCGTTTTCATCTGCGGATATCCAGGCACGACGTTCCTCTCGGGATCACGGGGGCTGTGACAGGGCGATGCCACCGTATGTTGCCGTGTCCAAACCCTTTCCACCACATGACACCCGTCCACCAGCGGAAACACCTTTAGGCATGGCTGAACGGCCATCCAAATATGTCCTGTACGGCAGAAGAATCCAGCGCAACGATCAAGCCGCGAGGCGGTGACGGGTTCGCCTGTCACCGTTGCCCTCACGGTAATCGCCTACTCAGAACGTTCCGCCCGAATATCATGCCCGACGCTGGTGAGGCACTTGCCCGTCTCCAGGTTCCATTTCCAGCCGTGCATCTGGCAGGTCAGCACACCGTCCTCGATCTTCCCGAAACGCGAAAGGTCCGCCTTCAAATGCGGACACCGACGCTGCACGGTCCAGTCGGACAGCCGAATGTTCTCCTCGTCGGGTTTTTGCTCGGCGTACCAGCCTTCGGCGTAGTTAAGCCGTTCCTCCGACAGACACTTGAAAAACGTGTACACGAACTCGTTGTACTGGCCGATGCGTGCCGCCGAGAACCTGCAGGACAGGAACAGCGAGTTAACCCAGTCGATCTCGTCGATGTGCAACAGGTGCTCAACCAGTCGACGCTCCGTTGTGAACCGATAACGGCATTTTTCGCCGTCATAACGACGAATCTCTCGCTCGACGAAATCGAAGAGGACCGATTCCACAACCTCATCGGAGTCTGCTGCCGTCAAATCGAAACGCACCGGTCCTCCGATGCCGTCGGCGATGAACTCCGCCTCTGACATCAACGGTTCAAACCGACGTTTGATCTCGGCGAAGACATCGACCTCGGGATGTTCCCAGGAACGTTTCGCTGCTTCGATGACCGGGCGCTGCCGCTCCTGATACCGGCGGAGATACGCCTCCTTGTCGGCGAAAAACTCTCGCACGTCGTCAACCGGCTGAACAACCCGACAACCGTCCAAAGTGACATCAGCTACCGTGCCCGGCAATAGGGTCACGGTGTTGTCATGCCCCTGTTCGGCAAGGTAATCGGCATAAACCTGCTGGTCGGGGAAGATATTCCCCTCATCACCGAAAATATCGTTGAACTGCCACAGCGCGTCGTCCAGGAAACAAGGCGGTCCGGCGATCGGGAACACATGCGACGCCTTACCGTCGTCGATATAGCGGAGCGAACGATCGAACTGACGATCACGCTTCTGCTTCCCGAAAGCCCGCTTCGCAGCCTCGGGCAACTGGTACACCATCGGATACCAGATCGCGCCGGAGAACTGGAGAAGGTGCGCATGGATCTGCCCCAGCTTGGTGAACTCGGAAAGGTCCGTGGGACGGGCGTCGTTCTGATTGAGCAGACGTACTCCGTCCGCGTCCTCCACCCAGATCGACGAGTCGCCGATTGGACCGTCCGTCGGGGACGTCAACGACTGGATCATCACCTTGACACCGCCGGGAAGCTCGGTCACCTCACCCGAAACGGTGTGAATGAATTTCGTGAACCCCAAGGCGCGAAGCTCGTCTTCCAACTCGCTGGTCGGGTACTCCGGCAACAGAACCGTCGTCTCCTTGGAGATGTTCTCGCGTAGGTTCTGTTCGTCGAAGTGATCCCGGTGCAGGTGCGACACGTACAGGTAGTCACACCGGCCCAAAGCCTTCCAGTCCAACCCGGAGTTGTCGGGAAAAGGGAACCACGAAGCAAAATACGCCGGATTCACCCACGGATCGCACAGTATGCTGCCCGCCGCAGTCTCAATCAGCATGCTCGCATGCCCGCAACCTGTGATCCGCACGTCAGCCTCGCCCTTTCGGTCCTTGCTTCCTAGTTACCGGTTCGTTCACCGGTTTCGATGTACCGAACCCACCCCGGGAGCCGATCAACCCGCCGCAACAAGAAGACCCTACCCCTTGTCCCGGTTGAACCCAGGTCGAGACGAAACTACCGCAGGCGCATGCGAGACTAGCTGTGAGCCCATAATGATCAACCGCTCGAAAGGTCGGAGACTCCAGTGGCAGGTCATGACGAACCGGTGACGTCACCGGACCAACGCAAACCCACCAACCGCAAGGTCACCTACACCGTGGGGATCGCGGCGATCATCACGATGCTGGCCTACCTCTTCGGAAATCATCAGGGTGCCGTCGAGGACCTGTGGCTGATCGGATTCGCGGTCGTCATCGCCCTCGGCCTGATCGCCGATTGGGTCCTCGTACGTAACGGCCTTCGCGAATAACCCCTTCAAACCTGGTGCGCGTCGTCGCCCCGATCGACGTGGACACCGCCAGAACACGAGCCAAACGCTCGGCCGTACTTCACGGCCGAGCGTTTGGCTTAGTCGATACAGTCATCCCGATTACCAAACGAGACGGCGGCTGCGATGCCCGGTAAACCAGGACACCACAGCCGCCGGAAGCACTCACCGACTCGTCGTCGGCGGGTTCACTCGTCGGATAAACGCACCATTCCGCGCTTGGCGAATATGTCGCGAATCTCGCGCAACGCCGCGTCGACCTCCGCCTCGAAATAACCGCGCTGAACCAGACTGAACTGACTGGTGTCCAGCTCCTTGTCACTAACCGGAACCGGCGACCGACCCGTCATATTGGACGACATCGCGTCGAATATCCGGTCGACCTGCGCCGGGTCGTAGCCACTGCCGAACCGGCGAGGCTGGAACGCGCCCCTCAACTGTTCGAGGCGTTGCAGGTCCTCGGGTTTGAACGGTGAATCGGCGGAACGCAGCTCAGTGGTCATCTCCTCGCGACCATGCCGCCCCGGCCCATCGAACATGCCGCGACCCTCGTACGGGTTACGACGACCGTAATCGACCTTGGCACCGCCGTGCTCAACCTGAGACGGGGCCGGTGCGGCATCACGATAACCACCCGGTGCATCCCCGTAAGGGGAGGGAGGACGGCTCGGCTGAGGCGTCGCCGGGTGCGGGATCATCGCCGTCGGGTCCGTTGGCATGCCGCGTGGTGGCGTCGGATCCGAGCCGTGATGTGGCATCGGATCGCGTTGGGCCGGTGGCCCGAAACCGTCACCGCCACGCCGCAACCGCTGCGTCGCCTGCGAATCGGCATCCGACGGCTCTTCCAGACGCCGCATTGGCCGCGTGATGTCCTCGTCGTAACCGGAAGGAGGTCCAGCCGGCGGCATCGGACGTTCATGTCGATCGAACGGCCCTGCTTCGGCGCCCCAACCGGATCCGCCACCGGACGGCCCGGACGACGCGAAGGATTCGGGTTCAGGCATGAACCGTCGTTCCTGCGGTGGTGCAAACCGATCCTGCGGCGGCCCCCCGGGGCCGTCGAAACCGCCGGGACCGGTTGGACCACCGGCATGCGCGGCCTGCTCAAAACGATCAGGAGGACCATCAAAACGCCCGGGAGGACCACCCATCGGCGGACCATCAAAACGATCGCCGGGAGGACCGTCAAACCGATCGTCGTGTCGATCGAACCCACCAGGTGGGGTGCTGTGGCGACGGGTTGGCCGGCCTCCGAACGGGTCGTCATCATCCGGTCCACCGGCAAGGTGTCCGAAACCTTCGCCGTCGTCGGCCCGCAGGTGTCCGAAGCCTTCGCCGTCGTCGGCGATCGGTGACCGGCCACCGCGTGCCGGCTCGCGCCGCGTCATCGGCGGCGGAGTCGACGGTTCAGCGTGCATCGCGTGACGGTCGCGTGCAGGCGACATCTCTCGGGGTGGCATGTCACGCATGTCGTTGGGAGGCGACATCTCTCGGGGTGGCATGTCACGCATGTCGTGGGGAGGCGACATCTCTCGGGGTGGCATGTCGTGGGAGGGGGGCATTTCGTGCGAAGGGATATCACGTGGAGGCATTTCGTCGCGTCCGGGATCTTCGCCGCCCCGTGGGCCGTTCATGAACTCGGGCGAGGGGGCACGACCCAGAACTCCCCGTTCCTCCAGTTCGCTGAGTTGTCTGGCCACTCGGTCGAGGTAGACGTCGACCTGCCACTCGTCGTATCCACCGAAACGGACCCGAAACACCACGTCGTCGACCTCTTGCGAGGGGACCGGAGCACCCATCGGTTCGCCGGCCAAGGTCGCTTCCACTCGATCCAGAAACGCGTCGACCTCGTCGACTTTGTAACCTCGGCTTAGAGCGCGTCGCCTAAACCGATCACCATGATTGGCCACTACAAAGCCACCTTCCGTGATTCGCCCCGCGGAGCATGGGCCAATTCCTCCGTCCCACCCTGCGGGTCATCAGACCGCTGCGTTGCCGCCAACTGCCCACAGGCACCGTCAATCTCCCGGCCTCGGGTGTCCCGCACCGTCGTGGGAACTCCAACGGCACGCAACCGCGCTACAAACTCACGTTCAACGTCCTTGGGACTGGCGTCCCATCGGCTGCCGGGCGTCGGGTTCAACGGGATCAAGTTGACATGCGCCAACTTGCCCTTAAGCAACCGTCCCAACAAATCCGCCCGCCACGGCTGGTCGTTCACGTCCCGAATCATTGCGTACTCGATAGAGACACGTCGCCCGGTGCGCTTGGCATAATGCCATGCGGAGTCAAGCACTTCGGCGACCTTCCAACGGTTGTTTATCGGTACCAGCTCATCCCGCAGCTCATCGTCGGGAGCATGCAGCGACACTGCCAGCGTCACCGACAGATCCTCTTCCGTCAACCTCCGAATGGCCGGAACCAACCCGACGGTTGACACCGTGATGTGACGGGCGGACAGGCCAAGTCCTTCGGGCGCCGGAGACGTGATCCGGCGTAGAGCCGCAACGAGCCGGGAGTAATTGGCCAGTGGCTCCCCCATTCCCATGAACACGACGTGTGACAAGCGCCCGAGCCCGGCCTCGTCGGACAACCGTGCCGCGCTCACCACTTGTTCAACGATCTCGGCGGTCGACATGTTACGTGTCAGCCCAGCTTGCCC
The DNA here is from genome assembly GCA_019113825.1 of Candidatus Stackebrandtia excrementipullorum. GTDB lineage: Bacteria > Actinomycetota > Actinomycetes > Mycobacteriales > Micromonosporaceae > Stackebrandtia > Stackebrandtia excrementipullorum. The sequence continues at coordinate 27,544 of DXGR01000110.1, forward strand.
CGTAGCACAGAACGGGCAGGCCATGCCGCAGCCGGCCTGGGAGGACACACACACGGTGGCGCGTTGGGGATATCCCATCAACACGCTCTCCACCAGTGAGCCGTCGTGCAGTCGCCACAGTGTCTTACGGGTGGTTCCGTCATCGCACTCCGCCTGGTGCACGGATGTCAACAGACGGGGGAACAACGCCTCGGCCAGTCGTTCCCTTGACGCGGCCGGAAGGTCCGTCATCGCCGAGACATCGGTTTCACGGCGCGCAAAGTAATGGTGCGACAACTGGTTTGCACGGAAAGCGGGTTCACCCAGCTCGGCGACGGCCTCCCGCCGCTGGGCAAGGTCGAGATCGGCCAGGTGACGCGAAGGCAAACTCCGGTTGGCCTTGGCCGGACTGAGGTTCAAAGCTGGCATTGTCATGTCGAGCCAAGTCTTACACGCCGAATCTGACTACGGCGTTCGATAGGTGCCCGAAAGCGATTCTGATCGCCGAAGATGGCCCGATTCAGCGTGATATTGCTCGCTACGGCAATCATGAAGGCCCCGGCACGAGGTAGACAAGCCAGGCATATGCGACAGGGAGGACAAAAAGGATCGAGTCGAGACGGTCCATCAATCCGCCGTGTCCGGGGATCAAATTACTCATGTCCTTGATCCCAAGATCTCTTTTGATGAGTGATTCGGTGAGATCACCCAATGTGGCCACAACCGCCAAGGTCACGCCGAATGCCGCTCCCAGCCACCAGGCCACATCGAACATGAAGAACAACAGCAGCGCGCCGCCGACGGCGCTGGCGAATACCGACCCGCCCAAACCCTCCCAGGATTTCTTCGGGCTGATCTTCGGCGCCATGGGATGACGTCCGGCCAGGACACCCGCGACATAACCACCGGTGTCACTCAACACGACGACCGCCAACGTCGCGATGATGCGCAGATGGCCGTCGTCGGGCGCCAGAAGCAGCACCGCGAACGCCCCGAGGAACGGAACGTACAACGCAACCAGTGCAGACGCCGGAACATCGATGTGGTAGCCGGTGGCACCGTCGGCCAACCGCCATACGACAAGTACCGCAATGGTCAAGCCAAGCCCGACCACGAGCATGTCGGGACCGGCGATCCATGTCAGCGCGAGCATTCCGACACCGCAACCGACCAAAGTCCAGACGGGGACACGGACGTTCGCCTTACGCATGCCGGTGGAGAGTTCCCAGATCGCCACTGCCAGCGCCGCGGCCACGACGACGAGGAAGATCTCTCGGTAAACGAGAAGGGAGCCCAGTACCAGCCCGCCCAACCCCAAGCCCACGCCGATGGCCATGGGCAGGTTGCGCCCGGCCTTACCGGTGGATTTGGTCGCCTGCCACGCCGGTGACGAGTCGGGTGCGACCGTCACCTCGTCCGGGACCGGAGTGTGGCCGCTGTCGGGCGGCCTCGGCGACGGTTCGGCTCCGCCGAATGGGGGGTTGGGTCCTTGGGAAGGAACCGACGACGGAGGATCGTTGTGGCCCATTAGATCTCAAGCAGTTCAGACTCTTTGTGCGAGACGAGGCCATCGATCGTCTTCACGTGGCGTTGAGTGATCTCGTCGAGTTCCTTCTCACCACGGCGGCCTTCGTCCTCGCCCACTTCGCCGTCACGAACGAGCCGATCCAGCTCCTCTTTGGCTTTGCGGCGCACGTTGCGAATCGCGACCTTCGATTCCTCACCCTTTTGCCGCGCGACCTTGATCATGTCGCGGCGGCGCTCCTCGGTCATCTGAGGAAGCATCAGTCGCAGCTGGTTGCCCTCGTTGTTGGGGTTCGCGCCCAAGTCGGAATCACGAATCGCGCGCTCCAGCGCGTCCGTCTGCGAAATGTCGTAAGGCTTGATGACGACCATGCGCGGCTCGGGGACCGCGATAGACGCCAATTGGGTAAGCGGTGTCGGTGCCCCGTAGTAGTCCACCATGATCTTGCCGAACATCGCCGAAGAGGCTCGGCCGGTCCGAATCGCGGCGAACTCCTCTTTGGCGTGTTCGATCGCGTTTTCCATTTTTTCTTCGGCTTCGAAGAGGGCGTCTTCAATCACGTTATACGTCTCACAATCTGGCGGATCATCGCCGGCCTGGTGAAGTCAGGTAGTCATGTTTTCATGCGGCTTCCGTGAATGCCACGGCTCCCCGTACCGGTCACGTCGCCACGACAAGCCGATTCAGGACTCCGAAGTGATCAAAGTGCCGATCTTTTCCCCTGACAAGGCACGCAGAATCGAGTCCTTACCTTCGGCGCCGAATACCAGCATCGGCAGTTTGTTCTCCTGGCAGAGACTGAACGCGGCCTGATCAACCACCTGAAGTCGCCGCTGCAGCGCGTCTTCAAAAGTCACCGTTTCAAGACGTTGAGCGTTGGGGTCGGTCCGGGGGTCCGCGGTGTAAACGGCGTCGACCCCGTTCTTGCTCATCAGGACCGCGTCCGCCTTGATCTCCAACGCACGCTGGGCCGATACCGTGTCGGTCGAGAAGTACGGCATGCCCGCTCCCGCACCGAATATGACGACACGGCCCTTCTCCAGATGCCGCATCGCACGGCGCGGAATGTACGCCTCCGCCACCTGAGCCATCGTGATGGCCGTCTGAACGCGGGTCTCCACGCCTTCCTTTTCCAGGAAGTCCTGGAGCGCGAGGCAGTTCATAACCGTGCCGAGCATGCCCATGTAGTCGGCGCGAGTACGTTCCATGCCTCGGCGCTGGAGCTCGGCACCGCGGAAGAAGTTTCCACCACCGATCACGGCGGCGATCTGTACCCCCTGGCGAGTCGCCCCGGCGATCTGGGCGGCTATGCCTGCGACCACGTCCGGGTCAACCCCGACGGCGCCGCCGCCGAAAACCTCACCTGACAGTTTCAGAACAACGCGGCGGTAACGATGACGGTCGGAGTCGGTCATGATTGGCCATCTTTCTTCGTGAGTCCGGTCGGGTATATCCGAAAACGAGGGAGCCATCGATGGCAGAACCATCCGATAGCTCCCTCGTCCATCGAAATTCGATCTATCCGAAACGCCGGGGCGCGATCCTCGCGATCAAGCAGACCCTCGACGCGGGAGAAAACCGCAGGCGATACGTCGTCTGCGGCCGTTTGACGGTTACTCCCGGCCCACCTCGAAGCGAACGAAACCGGTCACGCTGGTTCCGTCGGCCTCCAGGACTTGGGTCACGGTCTTCTTGTTGTCGGACACCGATGCCTGCTCCAGCAACACGAAGTCCTTGTAATAGGCGTTCACCTTGCCGGTCACGATCTTCTCGATCGCCTGCTCGGGCTTACCTTCTTCGCGTGCGGTCTGTTCGGCAACGCGACGCTCGTTCTCCACGACGTCGGCGGGCACCTCGTCGCGGGTGAGATAACTCGGACGCATCGCAGCGATCTGCATACCGATGCTACGCGCGGCTTCGGCGTTACCGGTGTAGGCGACCATGACACCCACCTGCGGTGGCAGGTCCTCCGACTTACGGTGCAGGTACACGGCGATGTCACCGGCCAGAACGGCGACGCGGTTGAGAACAAGTTTCTCACCGATTTTCGCCGACTCCTCGGCTACGTGATCGGCGACGGTTTTTCCGTTCAGCTCCGAGGCAAGGAACGCGGCCTGGTCGGCAGGCTGCGTGGCCGCAGCGTGCTCGACAAGCGTCTGAGCCAACTCGATGAAAGCGGCGTTTTTCGCAACAAAGTCGGTTTCGCAGTTGAGCTCGAGCAGGGCGTTGCCCGACTGCGCCACGAGACCGTTGGCGGTGGTGCGGCCGGCACGCTTACCGACGTCCTTCGCGCCTTTGATCCGCAGGGCCTCAACGGCGGCGTCAAAGTCGCCGTCGGCTTCGGTCAGTGCCTTTTTGACGTCCATCATCCCGGCCCCGGTCATCTCCCGGAGTCGCTTGATGTCAGCGGCGGTGATTGTGGCCATGTCTTCTTTCCACTCGATGAAGATGAGGTTGACGTGCGATACCGGCGCAGCCTTACGGCTGCGCCGGTCGTGATCAGGATTCGGCCTTGGGCGCTTCGGCCTTGGGCGCTTCGGCCTTGGGCGCTTCGGCCTCGGCCGCCGGAGCCGCCGGCTTCTCCAGCAACTCCCGCTCCCACTCGGCCAACGGCTCATCGCTTCCCGCAGCCGCTGTGCCCGGCTTCTGGTCGTCGCCCTTTGCCGCACCGGCGCGGGCGATAAGGCCCTCGGCGACGGCGTCGGCGATGACGCGGGTAAGCAGCGACGCCGAACGGATGGCGTCGTCGTTCCCTGGAACCGGGAAGTCGACCTCGTCGGGGTCGCAGTTGGTGTCGAGCACCGCGATCACCGGGATACCCAGTTTGCGCGCCTCGTCGACCGCGATGTGCTCCTTCTTGGTGTCAACGACCCAGATCGCCGTCGGGAGCTTGGTCATGTCACGCAGGCCGCCCAACGTGCGCGCCAGCTTGTCCTTCTCCCGCATGAGCTGGAGAAGTTCCTTCTTGGTCCGGCCTTCCTTCGGGTTACCGGACTGTTCGAGGGTTTCCAGCTCCTTCAGGCGCTGCAGGCGCTTGAAGATGGTCTGGAAGTTCGTGAGCATGCCGCCGAGCCAGCGGTAGTTCACGTAAGGCATGCCGACACGGCGTGCCTGGTCCTCAATGGCTTCTTGGGCCTGCTTCTTCGTTCCGACGAACATGATCGAACCGCCTTCGGCGACCGTGTTCTTCACGAAGTCATGAGCTTTCGAGATGTAATCGAGCGTCTGTCGAAGGTCGATTACGTAGATGCCGTTGCGCTCGGTGAGAATGAAGCGCTTCATTTTCGGGTTCCAGCGTCGGGTCTGGTGACCGAAGTGCACGCCGCTTTCGAGCAGCTGGCGCATGCTGACAACAGGCACTGCCTGGTTTCCTTTCGCCACGCACGGGTCGATGGTGTCCGACCGTGCTTCCTGGTTGTTCGCGAGAATCTCGTGATCCGTCGCGCCTGGTGCCCACATGTCGACGATCGTGAGATGCCGAGTTCGAGAACCCGGACCGGGAAGATCGCCGCCTCGGCCCAGCCGCTTGTCGATGCGGTTGTCGAGAAAAGCAAGCACGCGATAGTCGGTCACCGGTGGTGACCGCCGCTAGAGAGTGTACGCGGTGGCCTCGATCCCCTCCGCGCACGTCCGTCGACGCCAACTCGAGCCGACACGGCTGGCCGGCTCACGCGATCAACGGTTTTCAGGCCGCCAAACCTGCGGCCAACAGGAGGGCAAGACCCGTCAAAAGGTACGTGTAAGGCGGACGCAACAAGGCTCCCGGGTGATCCGGGCCCGATTGCGGTCCCATACCCAACAGGGGGTACAGCCCCCACGCCGTCAAGGGCAGCCCGGCAAGCGCGAGCGCCGCAGCCAACGCCGCCGACGGGGACAGTGGCCCCTCGGCGCCCAACTGCCCTACGAGCATGAACCCGACGAGGCCCATCATCGCCAGCGACACAAGGGCGAGCACGACCCCCAGGCCTTTACGGTTACGGCGGTAAACGCCCTCCCCGACCTGCTCGGGGTAGCCGCGCCGCGAGTTCGACGCCGGTGGTTGCTGTTGCTGGACATGATGCGATGGCTGGGGCTGTTGCTGATGTTGAGGCTGTTGCAGCTGATGTTGAACGGGATTGTGCAGCTGCGTCGGTTCGTCGATTCCGGGTGTGGCCTGGTGGGGTGGCGCGGAGAACGGTGTCTCCGGCGGGCCGCCGCCGGGACCTGATGTCGAAGGTTCGGGCGGCAAATGCCTCACCGCGTACGGGTCGGGTCCGCGCGCGTCCACGCCGACCGCCGCAGCGGCCAATTCCGGGTCCCCCAGATGCGCGTCGGGCCCTTGTGTCGACACCTGTGTATTCGACCAGGATGAGCCCCCGCCGGGTGGCACCGCCGGTTCGGGTGCCAATCGACGCCCGCCGACACGCTCGTCGGCGACCTCCTGTCGTTCGTGACGACTCATGGGCTCGGTTCTGTCGATGTATCCCGATTCCGCACGCCGGTTGGAAGGCGGGGCGTTCCAGCTTCCAGTGCTATCGGGGTAATGGGATCGATCCGCCACTCGTGGTCTCCTTTGGGGGAAGTACGACACCGGTGCCGCCGGGTCGGCAGCGATACAGGGTAGGGACAGGCCACGGACTTCTCGAAAGAGGGTTCGGCCGAATCGGTCACGACGGTCTCGCACCAGACGACCGAAGCTACCCGATACCGGTCTGTGCCGTGGGCGGCCACTACCGCGCAGCAATTTATACACTGTGGCTTTTCCACAGCCCTCACGCGGTTCACAGGATCGTGATTTCACTGTTGCCGACGATGTGCTCGGCGACCGACGATCAAGCCATGTCCCGATTCCGCATACTGGTCGGCGCCACTGTCCTGGCCGGCATCATCGCCTGCCTCATCCCGGTGTCGCGGCCACTCGCGTCGTTCCGCAACGCGGAAAGCACCACCGTCACCGACACACAACAGTTCGGCTGGCCACTGAGACCGACGACCGTGGTCCGCGGTTTCTTTGTCGGACCACATCGATGGGACAGGGGACACCGTGGCGTCGACCTCGCCGGAGAGCCCGATCAACTTGTCTTGGCAGCCGGCCCCGGCGTCGTTCACTTCTCCGGCACAGTGGCCGATCGCGACGTCATCAGCATCCGGCACCGCAACGGACTGGTGACCACCTACGAGCCGGTGATCGATGCACTCCCCCGTGGCGCATCCGTCACGACGGGGCAACCCGTCGCCAAACTGGCGAGCGGTCACACGCCATGCCCGGCCGCGGCGTGCCTGCACTGGGGGGCCCGCACCGACACCTATATAAATCCACTGTGGCTATTGAATCTGGGGAGAGTACGACTTGTACCTCTTCCCGCGGCGGGGCTGCAGAGATCAGCCGTACAGCAGCTTCGCCAACGTCTCGGCCAACCGCTCGTATTCGCCGGGCCGGTTATAGACGTTGGCCGCCACTCGCAACAGACCTCGCCCGTTCCACGAAGTCACCGCTACTTCACAGAAAAGTTCGTCCCTGATGCGACGCCACAACGCGTGGGCGTCTTCACCGTGGTGGACAACGCCGTCCGGCAGCGGGACGAGACGCATCGCCAGCGGACTGGAAACGCCCGCGTCGGGCAACTCGACATCAAGTGCCCGGGCGACGACCGCCTGTCCGTATGCGGCCAAGGCGGCATTGTGTTGCTGGACCCGAGTCGTCCCCAACTGGTCAAGCACCGCCGGACCGACCGGAGCCGCGATCCACCCCGTGTATCCATCCGTCCCGTGATATTCAACCGATCCCGGAAAGCCTTGGTCATGACCATAAGACTCCACCAACGGACGCATCCGATCACGCCACGACGGCGAAATGCTCACCAGCGCGGTACCTCTCGGTGCATAAGCCCACTTGTGCACGTTTCCGACCCAAAAATCGGCACCGATGGTGGAAACGTTCACCGGAAGATGACCGGGTACGTGAGCTGCGTCGACCAACAGCGGCACGTTGCCTTCGCGCAACGCCGCGGCGACCCGTTCCACCGGGAAGATTCTGGCCGTCGCCGACGTGATGTGGTCGAGCACCACCAAACGCGTACGTGGGGTCACAGCCGCCATAATCGCCTCGACGACCTCGTCATCGGTCGGAGTCAACGAAATCTCGACTCGACGATGCACTGCGCCGCGATACCGAACCTGCGAAGCAACGTTGAAATCGATCGACGGGTATCCGTGATCGGTGGTCACTATCTCGTCCCCGTCGGACAGGCCGAGAGAATGAAGGATCAGCGCCACACCGGTCGTCGCGTTGGGCACGAATGCGGTGAGGTCGGCACGTGCACTTACCAAAGGCGTCACCGCCTCACGGGCGAGGCGCAACCGAGAGGGAACACGTTCGGCAAAGGCCCTGGGATCGTGTTCAGCTTCGTCCAGCAACAACCGACGAGCGTGCTGAACCGGGTAGGGAACCGCTCCCAACGAGCCGTGGTTGAGATGCGAAAGGTCCGGGTCCAATGAGAACAGCGCTGCGGCACCGGGGATCGGATCGGGCGGATGCGGAACGTTCATGTGCCTCCTCCGGGTCGGTCAGGCCCTCGGGTGAGCCTGATCAAACGCGCCTCGCAGTCGCCGTGCACTCACATGGGTGTAGATCTGAGTACTGTCGATCGAAGCGTGCCCAAGCAACTCTTGCACACTGCGCAAGTCCGCACCACCTTCCAGAAGGTGCGTCGCCGCCGTGTGTCGCAAATCGTGTGGTGTCACCGCGGGCACTCCGGCTCGGACCTGGCTACGTCGCAGCAAGCGCCGCACCGAAGACGGGTGGAGCCGACGGCCCCGCACTCCCAGGAACAACGCCGCCGTTTCAACGGTCAATAGTGTCGGCCTCGACGATTTCCGATACAGGGCCAGTGCACGTTCTGCAGGTGCCCCGAAGGGGACCGATCGTTGTCGCCCGCCCTTTCCCGTCACCCGTATCAACCGACGATTCGCGTCCACGTCAGACACGTCCAGGCCACAGAGTTCGCTGACACGAACACCAGTGCCGTACAAGAGTTCCAGAACCGCACGGTCACGTATAACGACCTCATCTGGATCGTCACCGGAAACCGTGACCAGAGCTTCCGCCTGCTCGGGCCGCAAAACCGCAGGCGGATTACGAGGGACCGACGGGCCCGAGAGGCGGGCGCCGGGGTCGGTTGATGTGAGTCCCTGCCGAAAAGTCCATGCCGTAAACGCACGGATCGACGCAACCTGACGAGCCAGGGTCGCCTTGGCCGCGGACGAACCGCGTCGATGTGCCAGCCAACGCCGTAGCAGGGCGACATCGATCTGCGCCACGTCGTCGACGCCCTGTTCGACCGAATACGACAGAAGCCGACCGACGTCGGCCGAATAAGCCCGGACCGTGTGCACCGAACGTCCCGCTTCGTCACGGAGGTGGGCGACAAAACCTTCCCGGGCCGCGGCCATCGCCGACGGCAACGGTTCAACGGAGGTCATAGCCCCATTGTGACCGTATGGCGGCCACCCGCAAGTGCTTCGGACTTAAAAAGCTCGCAACGTCCCACTCGTCCCACAAACCGAAAGGCCGTCATGCCCGAATCCAGTTCACATGTTCACGTCGGACTTTACGGAGAAGAACTCGCCTGTGCACATCTGATGCGCGACGGCATGCGCATTGTCGACCGCAATTGGCGCCATCCGATCGGTGAAATCGACATCGTGGCTCGTCTGGACAGGACCTTGGTCTTTTGTGAAGTGAAGACACGTCGAAGTCTTCGGTTTGGGACTCCGATGAACGCCATCACCCCCGGTAAGGCCCACCGCATCAAACAACTGGCTCGACGCTGGGGCATGCCGGCATGGGCTCGACAACGTCGTTTCGACGTCGTCTGTGTCCTGCTCTCGGGCGATTACGCAAGGATCGACCACCGGCAGGGGGTTCTGTAATGGGTTACGGCATCACCCGCAGCGTAAGCCTGGTCGGAGTCACGGGCCACGCCGTCACGATTGAAGTCCATATAGGCAAGGGCCCGTCGCAACTGGTCATGACAGGCCTGCCCGATCGCACCCTTGACCAGGCCCGAATCAGGGTCAGAGCTGCCTTTGAAAACGCCGGACTCGCCTTTCCCGACGCGTACACGGTCGTGAATCTGCAGCCGACCGGTATTCCCAAGAACGGCGCCGGGTGCGATCTGGCGATCGCGATCGGCATTCTGGCGGCAGACGGCCAGCTGCCGCCGTCGGCGGTCGACAACGTCGTCCTACTGGGCGAGCTCAGCCTCACCGGAGAACTTCGTCGAGTGCCGGGAGTCTTGCCGTGTCTGCTGACCGCCAGGGAGCACGGCGCGACCGCGGCGGTCGTCCCCGATGCCAATGCCGACGAAGCTGCGCTGGTCACCGGAATATCCACGTATGGAGCCATCGATCTGCAACAGGTCGTACGTCATATGCGGGCCCTCGAGCAATTGCCGATTTCCGAGCCGAAGCACGAACCGGCCGAAGTTCGGATCGACGGGCCCGACATGGCCGACGTGGTTGGTCAACCCGCTGCACGTCGTGCGCTTGAGATCGCCGCCGCAGGCGGTCACCATCTGTTCCTTTTGGGGCCGCCGGGGACCGGCAAAACCATGCTGGCCGAACGATTGCCCGGCCTATTGCCGCAGCTTACCGATGAACAGGCGTTGGAGGTCACCGCGCTTCATTCGGTGGCGGGAATCCTGCCCGCCAGTGGAGGTCTGGTTCGCACGCCGAGTTTTTCAGGGCCTCACCACAGTGCCACCATGCCCGCCATGGTCGGAGGCGGTAGCCATGCACTGCGCCCCGGGGCCATCTCCATCGCGCATCACGGCGTGTTGTTTCTCGACGAAGCGCCCGAGTTTCGGCGGGAGGTACTCGATGCGTTGCGTCAACCTCTGGAATGTGGCGAGGTGCTGGTGTGCCGCGCGCGTGGCATGGCGAGATTCCCGGCGCGTGTGCAACTGGTTTTGGCAGCCAACCCCTGCCCATGTGCCCAGTCGGATTCATCGCATTGTCGATGTAGCCCGGCGGCCCGTCGGCGCTATCTCGCCAAGCTCTCCGGTCCTTTGATGGATCGCATCGACATCCGTCTGGAACTGTCCGCGGTTCCCCTGTCGGTTCTGTTGTCGTCTCAGGACAGGGGCGAGTCCTCGGCCACGATCGCCGCACGGGTGCACGATGCTCGTTTGGCTGCACGCGAACGATGGCGCGAAGCCGCGTGCCCGTGGATCACCAACCACGAAGTTCCTGGCGCGGCTTTGAGAAGCAGCCGATGGCGGCTGCCCCGCGCCGCCACCGCATCGGCCGACTGGATGGTCGAGGCAGGCAATCTCACCGCTCGTGGATACGACCGGGTCCTGCGGGTGGCTTGGACGTTGTGTGATCTAGCCGGCCGGACAACACCGTCCCCAGAGGACGTCACCGAAGCCACCGGGCTACGCATGGGCCACGCACTTCCCGGATGAAAAGTCCGCCCACAGGAACGACACGAAACAACACGAAGGAGAATCACCATGGAAGAACGCGACTGTTTGATCGCGCTGTCGCTGCTAACCGAACCCGGTGACCACACTGTGGCCACCGCATTGGCCGAGACCACACCCGGGGACGTACTGGAGCAGCTTCTGAGCGGCGGGCATGACTCGTCGACGAGTGTCGTGGCTCGGGAAAGGCTGGGACGACGCCGACCGGTCGACCTGGTCGAGGAGGCGGTTACCGATGCCGCCGCCGGAGACGCGCGCATGGTTACACGTGCCGACGCCGAATGGCCCAACCGTCTTGACGATCTGAGCGAACTGTTCGACGAATCCGACACCTTTACCGGTACCCCCCTATGCCTGTGGATTCGCGGTGTCGCCGACTTGAGGCGGCTGACGGAACAGTCGGTTGCCCTGATTGGCGCACGAGCCTGCAGTTCCTACGGAGCCCACGCTGCAACCGAGCTGTCTCATGGCCTGGCGGATCGCGGATGGACGGTTATTTCGGGCGGAGCCTTCGGGATTGATGCAGCCGCCCACCGTGGCGCGTTGAACGGAGGCGGCAGCACGGTTTGTGTCCTGGCCGGCGGCATCGACCACGTCTATCCGGCTGAACACGCCGAACTATTCGAGAGGATCTCTCACACCGGTGCTCTGGTCAGCGAATGGCCTCCCGGGCAAACACCACGTCGATATCGCTTTCTCGTACGCAATCGAGTCATCGCAGCCCTCGGACTGGGAACGGTGGTGGTGGAGGCCGGTCTTCGAAGCGGCTCCCGACAGACCGCACGCGTCGCGGCGGAACTGGACCGCACGGTGATGATCGTTCCCGGCCCCATTACCTCGCGTTCCTCAGTCGGGGTTCACCAACTGGCGCGCGGTCCCGCTCCGGTGCGTGTGGTCACCAGAGCCGGCGAGATCGTGGAGGATCTCAGCCCGATCGGCGAGCTCTGCGAGCCGCCACCGGGTTCGACTACACGCCCGACCGATCGTCTCAGTCCCGAGGCGGGGCGAGTGCTCGATTCGGTACCGATACGCAGCGCCTCCACCGCTGCCCGTATCGCGGCCCAGGCGGGAGTGCCCATGGTCGATGCCGACCGGATCTTGGCGCGGCTCGTGTCAGCGGGGTTCGTCGAGGTTGACGACGGGCGTTTTCAGCTGAGCCGACACCGCCCCCGAGCCGATCAGCCATCGCCGGATCCCGGCGGGCCCTAGCCGATGCCGATACGGTCCCTTCGGCCACCCTCAAGGGCCGGTCAACACGGCAAGGAACGCCGTTGATGTGATTCCCAAATCTCCAGACATGTGATCTTCAGGTTCCGAAACCGCCTTCGGTCGGCAGCTCTATGTCGGGCTTGTCCAACTCTTCGACGTTCACATCCTTAAACGTCATAACCTTGACGTTTTTCACAAACCGCGCAGGCCGATACATATCCCAAACCCATGCGTCGGACATCTCCACTTCGAAATAGGTTTCACGATCGGTGTTTCTGACATGCATTTCCACATGATTAGTCAGGTAAAACCGACGTTCGGTCTCCACGACATAGGAAAACTGACGAACAATGTCGCGATACTCCCGGTAGAGCTGCAACTCCATCTCGGTTTCGTATTTTTCGAGATCTTCAGCGCTCAACAGTGGTCCTCCGCCTCCGCTTAGTCAATTGTTACCCATCATGCGCCGACGCCACGGTTCGGGCAGCGCTGGCCACGCCGGACACCGCGGACACGTTGGCGTAACTGCGCCGATGGACCGGGCTTGGGCCGTAGGTCCGCAGAGCCGCCTGGTGTGCCTCGGTGGAGTAGCCCTTGTGCTCGCCAAATCCGTATTGGGGATATTCGGTGTGTAGTTCGGCCATAACCCGGTCCCTGGTGACCTTGGCCAACACACCCGCGGCCGCCACACACGCGGCAACGCGATCGCCCTTCCACACCCCCAGGTTAGGCGCCCAAGTGCCGGGGACCGGGAATCCATCGGTGAGTACATAGTGTGCTTCGGGACGCAGTTGGGCCACGGCCCTGCGCATACCGCCCAGGTTGCACACGGTCAAGCCCTTGGCGTCGACATCGGCGGGTGGGATGGTCACCACCCGGTATGCCAATACTCGATCCAAAACCTCTTCGTATACCTCCTCGCGTGCTTGAGCGCTCAACAGCTTCGAATCGTTGAGCCCCGGGATCCGTCCGCGTTTTCCATCAGCCAAGATCGCGGCCGCTACCACCAACGGTCCCGCGCATGCACCCCGCCCGGCCTCATCGGCGCCTGCGACGTGTGTAAACCCGTGGCGTCGCAGCACATCTTCCAGGGTGTACATGTCCCGGCCACGACGGATCCGAGCACGAGCCGGTGTCAGGGTCCTCGCCATCACACACCGTCCAACAGTTCAACCAGGTTCACGGGGAAGAACCGTTGTCGAGTCGTCCTCAGACGCCCGCTGCTCCACCATTCGTACCGATCCATCGTCGCCCTCTCGGACTCTCCGAAACCACTGGTGTCGATGGTCGCATCAATCACGCGAAGGACAAAGAACACCTGCCGTTGGATATAACGCCGACCGGCGAACATGAAGTCGTCTTCGGTCTCATATATCGGCCCGACCAGGTCTTTCGTTCCGCTCCTGATGCCGGTTTCCTCATAGAGCTCCCGGCACGCCGCTTCGCGATCGTTCTCGCCGGTTTCGACGCCTCCGCCAACGGTGAACCAGTACTTGTCCTCCGGCTGTCGTGGATCACAGCCCCGAAACAGCAGAACCCTGTTGTGTTCGTCGATCAACAGCACCCTCGCGGCACGTCGGTGCCGAATCGAAGCCTCCACGGTGCATCCGAACCTACGACGGGTCGGGCACGCCGTTAAACGTGTCGGGTATGCCCAACCAGTCCCATCGGTCCACCGGCCAGATCAATACGAAAGCCCGTCCGATCACCGCGTCGGTGGAGATCGTTGCGGTCATGACATCGCCTCCGGAACGGACGAACCGCTCGCGGGAGTCGCCGGAGGCCCACCTGTGGTCTCCCATGACCCAAAGCCTGCCTTCCGGTACGACAACGGTGAACTCCGCCTCGTCCTTGCTCGGGGACTGTTGTATCCCCGTATACGGATCTGTGTACAGATAGGACGTCTCATCGAGTGGGTGACCGTTCACGGTTATCACGCGGTCGGATGCGCTGTAGGAAACCGTGTCACCCCCGACGGCGATAATCCGTTTGATGAAGTCCGCTTCATCGGGATTGCTGCGCCATTCCATGGGCGCCTCGAAGACGACGACCTCTCCCCGCTCGGGTTCGCTGAACCGGTACTCCAGCTTGTTGGCCAGGACGTAGTCGTCAAGCTGCAGGGTGTTCTCCATCGACCCGGACGGAATCCAGAACGACTGCAACAGGAACGTCCGCACCACCAGGGCCACCACCACTGCGATGACCAGCAGGACGGGCAGTTCCCGCCAGAACGACCCATTCTTTTTCGTTTCGGGCTTTTCCGGCGTATCGGGCTGGCCGCCGGACGCCGACGGTTTCGCATCGTCGTCGATCACATCTAGGAGCTTACGTGGCGGTTATGGATCACCGGTGTCACGGCCGGTGCCGGGTAGAGGTGTCACTCGTTCGGGAAGCCGCCGTGAACGCATTCTCGGGCCGCCTGGTGGTTCGGACACCACATCGCAGGGTGGTCGAAGAAGCCACACCGGCATACTTCACCGTCGCACGTGAGACGCATCCGCCCACACCGCCGGGCGTGGCGAACACGAGCCCGAAGAGGCTTCTAGGCCGGTTCGGAAATACGATGATACGAGCCGGGGGCCGTCAGCCACGTCATTCGATCCAGGGGCCAAATGATCATGAAGGCGTGCCCCACGACCGAGTCGACCGGAATGGTCGCATTCACAACATCGTTGCCGTTTCGCAGATAATTCTCCCTGGAGTCCCCCGATGCCGACCGGTGGTCCCCCATTACCCATAGGCGACCATGGGGAACCGTCACCGAGAACTCGTATCCGTCCCGGCTGGGCAGGTCCACGGCACCGGTCTCGGGGTCCTTGTACACGTAGGCGGACTCGTCGAGGGCGCGGCCGTTAACCGATATCGCACGGTCGACGTCGCTATAGGAGACGGTGTCTCCGCCCACCGCAATGATGCGTTTGATGAAGTCCTCGTCCTCCGGGTTGCTGCGCCACTCCATAGGGGCTTTGAAGACGATCACGTCTCCTCGTTCCGGTTCGGTAAAGCGGTAAACGAGTTTGTTGACCAGGACACGGTCACCACGCTGCAGGGTGTTCTCCATCGATCCGGACGGTATCCAGAACGACTGCAGCAGAAACGTCCGCACAACCAGCGCAATGACGATCGAGATGGCCAGCAGGATCGGCAGCTCCCGCCACAACGACATCGGTTTGGCCTCGTCACCGGAACGTGCGCCTTCGACCGGCGTGTCGTCCGGCCGGGCCGGCTCGTCCGGGCTTGGCTTGCGCTCGGGGTCCTCGTCGATCACGACCGGAGTCTATGTTGACATTTGGTGACGCATTGACTTCTCTGCGTATTCGCATTCGATCGAGGTGTCTCCGGAACAGTGGGAGCGGGAAGACGGCAAGCATTCCGACGCCGGGAACGGCGGTATCCGCCGACCGGTCGTCGTCCCCCTTGTCCGACGGGTGCGGTATGTCGGCAAAACCCGGCGGGATGTCCAGGGCGCTCCAATGATCTTGCGGCCATACGACATTGATGGCACGCCCTATGAAGTTTTCGACAGGAACGAAACCTTGGCAGCGGGAGTCCTTGGAGTCTCCCCTGTGATCGCCCATGACGAAGACGTGACCGTGAGGCACGTGGACCGGCCCGAAGCGACGCGCCAAACAGTTGTTGCCCGAAGGGTCCTCGTTCAGGCGAGCGTCGTCGTACAGATAGGGCGACTCCTCCAGAGTGACCCCGTTGATGACGACCTTGCCGTCCTCGTCACAGCAGGACACGGTGTCACCGGCAACGGCGATGATGCGTTTAACGAGGTCCTTCTCGTTGGGTGCGGCTATACCGATGAGGTCTCCGAAGACGCGCCCGATATCCCCCAACCACGTGGTCTCGGTGGGAAGTTCCACTTCAGAGGCCCACCGGTCGGTGCCCTTGAAAACGACGACTTCGCCCCGCTGTGGTTCCCGCAGCGAGTACACCAATTTGTTGACCAACACCCTGTCGCCGACCTGCAGCGTCTTCTCCATGGAACCGGACGGAATGTCGAAGGTTTGGATGACGAAGCTGCGCAACAGGACCGCCGCGCAGAAAGCGACCAGCAGCAACAACGGGAGCTCCACCAGCAGAGGCAGATGCCTACGACGGTGTGATCGAACCCGGCG
>DXGR01000111.1 GCA_019113825.1 Candidatus Stackebrandtia excrementipullorum
CCGGCGGAAAAGAGCGAAGGCCGGGCGTTGCTCGCGCACATATTCACCCTTCGGGCCACATCGGTCACCGATGTGGCCCGAGACCGGTGCCTTAGTTCACTTCCCCCAACACCTCACGGGCGAGGAGCGTCCCTCCCGCGACCGCAGCGGGCATGACGAGTACCGCGCCCAGCGGGATGAGGAACAGCAGGAAGATCGCCACACCGAAACCGTAGGTCGTGGAGCGACGTTTCTTGAGAAGTTTCCGGTACTCGCGATACCGGACGGCTCGCCGGTTGAACGGATAGGACATGACCTCAACCGCCAGGAACCAACCTCCGATGAAGGCCCCCAACACGATCGCGATCACGGTGCCCACGATGGGAATCAACCCGATGGCGAACAACAGGACGCCCAAGACGATCGAGGTGGCCAGGAGCCGGAGTGCATCGCCGGCGGCGTGAAGAATGCCGGTCATGACGCCGCGCTCGTCCTCTTTCACGGGGCCGTATTCGGCTTCGACACGTCGGTTGATGGCCTCGTAGAACGGGTCACCGATGGTCAGGGTGAGGCCTACGAACAGCAATGTGGAAAGCCAGCCGGACAAAACGACGGTCAGGACACCGGCCACGACCTGGAGTGACGTACGCACCGTCTCGTTCCACCCGTCGGCGAAACCCGTCAGCCACGCCGACACGTCGTCGATGTTGACGATCAGAACGACCATGGCACTTAGCAACAGAACGCTCGCGATGAGCGCCGGTATCGCACCGAGCAACATGACGGCAGGACGTTTACCCCAGAAACCGATGCCGCGGAACAGAAAGCGGACGCCGGTGAAGAATCCATTCACGTTCAGAGGTTAGCCAGGGTCGTCAAAACCTTCGCGAACGACCTCACGCAAACCCTTCCTGTCCGTCCAGACGACAGCAGGGTCGTCGAACATGTGAAGTCGTGCGTTGGGCAACCGGTCCGCGAGTTCCTCGGCGATGTGGGAGGGATGCGCGAGATCGCCGTGACATCCGATGACCAGGGTCTTTGCGGTGACCGTCGACAGGTCGTGCCCCGACTCCAGCGGCGGAGCCGACGTAAGCCGTTCTGCGACACCGTGCATCGACTCTCGGCAGATCGTCTCGGCGTGCCGACGACAGTAGGCCGTCGCGGTGGTCGTGTCGCGTACGGATGGAGGTAGTTCGTTGCGAAGCAAACGTGCCACGCCTTCGACGTCGCCGGTGCGGGACAGGCTCCCGAGGGCGGTCAGTCGGTCGGTTGCCGACAGGTCCCGCGGCTTATCGAGCAACGCGGGGAGAAAGAAAACCACTCGATCGAAGCGGTCGGGTGCTTCGGCCAGTAGCCGGCAAAGCGCTCCGGCCCCCATGCTGGCACCGAACGCCCGGCTCGCGTCGTGTTGATCCGCGATGGAACGAAGCTGTGCGGCCAATGCCGGATACCCGAAGTCGGCAGCGGGTACGCCGTCGTGGGCAAGTGCCGTATAGAAGACGCGAGTCCCCGTGACACCGCTGCCGAACGCGCGGCTGTCGGCGGCCGTCGCGCCGTAGCCGTGAGCGAAAACCGTGACGGGCGCCCCTGTGCCCCGGACCAGTACCGTCACCAGGGGTTGGATCCGCCGTCACGGATGGTGGGGCGGATGTCCAGCAGGTACACCAACGCCGCAATGAGGCCGATGATGCCGAAAATCCCCAGGCCGCCACCGCCGAACCCCAGGGCGGTCAACAGCAGCGTTCCGGCCAGGATCGCCAGCCACACTCCTTTGCTGAGGGGACCGGCCATGGTGAACGAGTCGGGACGCTGCAGCGCACAGTGCGCAAGGGCCACGACCGAGAGCAGGCCCGTGCAGGCCAGCAGAACGATCATGGAGTAGTACTCGATGCTCAGCGCCCAGTTCATTCCCCAAGCCTAATCAGTGTGTCGCCGGTTCGCATATCGGTGTGCCTATCCGAATGCACCGCCGCGTCGTTTCAGCAAGGCGTAGAGGCTTTGCTGAATGTTCTCCTTGACCCGGTCGGCGAGGTTGAAGACCTCCATGGGGTCGTCGGCGGATTCCGCCATTCCGGTTGTCGAGATGGGTTCGCCGAACTGGATCATCCATTTGCTGGGCAGCGGGATGGCGCCCAACGGCCCCAGTGCGGGGAACGTGGGTGTGATCGGGAAGTAGGGCAGACCGAACAGTCGCGCCAGCACCGGGATTTCGCCCAGGATGGGGTACGTCTCCTCGGCGCCGACTATCGAGACGGGAATGATCGGGGTCTCGGTCGCCAACGCCGTGGCGACGAACCCGCCGCGTCCGAACCGTTTCAGTTTGTACCGTTCCCACACCGGTTTGCCGGTGCCCTTCACGCCCTCGGGAAAGACCCCGAGAATTTCGCCGGCGCGAAGCAGTCGTTCGGCATCGGGATTGGACGCCAACGTGGCGCCCGTCTTCCGTGCGTACTCGCCCAGTAGCGGAGCCTTGAACACGAAGTCGGCGGCAAGGAGCCGCAGATGCCGTTGGGCCGGGTGTTCGTCGAACAACGCGAGCTGGAGCATCATCGCGTCGAGGGCGATCGTCCCGGAATGGTTGCCGACCAGGAGCGCTGCACCGTCGTCGGGCACGTGTTCGATCCCCAGCACCTCGACGCGGAACCATTTCCGATACAGCGGGCGCAGTGCGGGGAGCGTGAACTTCTCGGTCAACTCCGTGTCGAATCCGAACTCGTCGACCTCGTAGTCGCCGGCGAGTCTTCGGGAAAACAGGTCGTACAGTTCGTCCAGTTTGTGGGCGACGCGATCGTTATCGCTCACTCTCGGGTCCCTTCCTGCCGATCACGTCGCGTATCTGGTCGAAGAAGGACGGCCCGTCACCGGTGGTTTCGGGGTCGCCCAGCACCGACATGAGCGCGTGACCGGCGACGAAGTCGGCAAACGCATCGGCGGTGGGGCGAGGAGTGACACCGAAGTATTCGGTGAGTTTGGTGACGTCGACGACACGGCCGAACCGGAGAAAGTCCAGCTGGTCAAGGGAGAAATCGACGATGTTGCGGCCCCGTGCGGCGGCCGCTACGGCCCGCAGCATGGCCTCGGGCGTCGGTGCCGCCACGCGTCCGGCACGCCGGATCGCCTGGGACAGGAGAAGCACGCCGGGCCCCGCGACGTTGAACACCTCGGGTCGACCGGATGGACCGGTACGACGATCGAGGGTCACCTCGTGGAGTACGTCGAGGGCGTCCTCGATGTGGAGGAACTGCACGCGAGGGTCGAACCCCATCACGGTGGGGACGACGGGCAGCGAGAAATACCGGGTGAGCGACGTGTCCGACGTGGGACCCAACAGCGGCGCCAACCGCAGCACCGCAACCGTGACGTCGGGGCGGCGGCGTGCGAAACCGCGGGTGTAAGCCTCGACGTCGGCGACGTCGGAGGCGAAGTCGCCGCGGGGAGCGGCGCGAAGTTCGGTGTCTTCGGTGAAGATCGCGGGGTCGCGAGCCGAAGCGCCGTAGGCGGCGACGGACGATTTCACGACAAGCCGCTGCACGGCCGGGCTGCGCTGACACGCGGCCAGTAGGTGCATGGTCCCGATGACGTTGGATTCTTTTTGTGCGCTACGCCCCCCGGAGCGAACCGCCGACGCCGCCACGGCGGCGTGAACGACGGTGTCGACTTTGGAGCGGTGCAGTATGCGGCTGAGTGTGCCGTTGTGTAGCGCCCCGGTTTCCACGCCGATGACGTCGGCCACGGTGTCGTCACCGGTGAGCATCTCGATGAGACGACCACCGAGGTAGCGATCGGCTCCGGTGACCATGACCGTGGTCTTCTGGCCCGGGACCCGCTCGCCTGCGGTGTGTGCCGCCTGTTGATCGTGCATCAGCGAGGCCTCTCACTGGTGGCTGCCCCGTGGACCGGGGAGCGGCATCGGCCGTGTGCGTTTACTTGCCTTGGCGGCGACGTTGAACGCGGGTACGGCGCAGCATCTTGCGGTGCTTCTTTTTCGCCATGCGCTTGCGCCGCTTCTTGACGACCGAACCCATAGATGTTCCTCGCAGTGCTAGTCAGGAGTTGGTGAGTATCAGGCTAGCGTGACGACGTCGAGGTGAAACGACGAGGTCTCCTTACGCTCTGATACGACGGTTACGACGACGGGTCACACGACCCGTCGTCGTAACCTGCTTCAGGTCGATGATCCTACGCCTGGTCCTTGAAGGTCGCCGCCAGGTAGTCCTGTACGGCGTTCTCCGGTACCCGAAATGACCTACCCACCCTGACCGCGGCGAGGTCACCGGCGTGAACGAGCCGGTAAACCGTCATTTTGGAAACCCGCATAAGGGATGCCACCTCGGCAACGGTCAAGAACTTGACCTCTTCGAGAAGACTGCGTGAACCCATGACTTCTCCCACCATGTTTGTACGCCGACCAGTCAGGATTCCCCGCCTGGCCTCGACACACCCCGATGGTGCATCGAATACCAACAGTAATGTGGTAATGCGCAAGTTGGCCATGGTTCGGTGTGTTGTGCCTGTTGCCGGAGGGTGTGCGTTATCCTGCCAGGCTCACCGGGCTCCGAAAAGTGTGACCAAGGTCGCACCTTCCGGTCAGTCGGTGATCGACTTGATAAAGGTCGCGCACTCGTCCACCAGGTCGTCGTAGGGCACGCCGTAAACGGCTTGGGTGGCCTCGTCCGGGTTGTCGCCGTTGCGGGCGACTCGTTCGAACAGGTCCATGAACTGGTCCTTGCCGTACTCGTTGAAGAGGTAGTACACCGCATACATGGCCAGGCCGTACTTGGCGGAACCGGTCAGGCCGTCGTCGGTGTTGTACACCGGCTCCAGATCGCCGTCCCACAGGTCCTCGTCGATATAGGCCTGTACGTCGCGTTGACGCAGGTAGGTGTCGAGGTCGACGCTCGGGTCGTGGTCGATGACCTCGGCGATGCCCTCGACCATCCACCAGTCCTCCGGCTGCGAGGTGTTGGTCGGACTGTGGTTCAGGGTGGCCACGTGCCCCAGTTCGTGACGCATGGTCGAGTTGAAGTCGTCGGTGTCGATCACACGGTCGATGTGCATGACCACCTCGTAGGCACCCGACGCGAGTCGGCCCTGCTCGTCGAGGTAGGGCACCGGCATGGCGAAGCCGACGACGTTGTCCATGTTCGCGCCTTCGAGACCGTACCAGCGGCTGAACTCGGCGTTGCCGGCCAGATACACCAGATACTTCTCGACCTCGCCGTACACGGCGTACTGGTCGGCGTTGACGGCGGCGTTTTCGGCGCTGGCGAGCGCGTCGTCAAGCTGATGTGCGTAGTGGGACGGGGCGGCGACGATCACCTTGTCGCCGCTGACGGCCTCGATCTCCTCGACTTCCCACGGTCGTGGGCCGGTCTCGTCGGAGTCTTCGACCTCGGAGATGTAGAAGCCGTCGCGATCGTCGTTCCAGACGGTGTCGAACACGATCGCCGCGTCGGAGCACTCCTCGCCGATCACGCCACCGAAGCAGTAACTGACGCCGAGTCGGAACGCGAATTGTGTGTCCGACAGCTGCGACACCGTGCCCTGGATCATGTACTCGTACTTCGAGACCTCCAGGTTGCGCAGGCTCGTGAACTGCTTCTGCATGTCGGGGTGGAGGCTGGGGGCGAAGACGTCCAACCAGCCCTGTTCGTCACCGGCCAGCAGCGCGTCGGAATGGTCGTCCAGTTCCACCTGTGCGACGGCGGTGAGGTAGTCGAGCCTGACCTTCGGGTCGTCGCCGTCGGTGGGGCTGGGGATGGCGGCCGGCTGCATGGTGCCGCCGGCTCCGCCGGTGATGGTGAAACCAAGCGCGATCGCGCCGATTCCCACGATGAGGCTGAACACGATGCAGAACACGGCCACGGACCGTCCACGCCGACCGGGAGTCGGAGGCGGGGGCGGAAAACCGGGTGCGCCGAAGCCCGGTTGCATACCGGGTATGCCTACGGCGGGTGGGCCGTAACTCGAAGGCGAGGCCCCGGGGGGCTGGCCATAACCGGGCGGTGTGCCGGGGATCGTGCTCGGTGGTGGCCCGGGAGGGCGCATTGTGAGGGGCGCCTGTTGGGGCGCGGAGGCCGACTGGTGCGGGATGTCGTCGACGGGCACGGTGTTGCCGTGCCCGAGTGGGGTCAAAGCGCCGCTCGGCGCGGGGGTCCCCCCGACCTGGTCCTGCCATTGTGGAATACCTGGCGTCGAGGGCGCCCGTTGTTGGGGTGGGGCCCATGGTGAGTCGTCACCATGGGCGGGGTTTGTTCCGCTCCCGCCATCGGATGGCACACCGTAAGTCACTGCAACACAGTATGGCGGCCTTGCCAACACCTGCCAGACGGTCTTATTGCGATTGAATAACGATCCCGATTTCGGAACAATCCTCCCAAATGTCCGTCGATGGGGCTTTGTGTCGCGTTACCTAACCGCTACAGCTTCGTTGGGCAGCCGTAGACACCAGCACTTCGCGAATTGGCGAAAGGCCGCCCACATGTCCGACCCCGGATCCGAACCCCGTGACAGTCCGTCCCTACACCGCCGTCGGCTCGGCGTGGTCCTGCGACGCTTCCGGGAACGCTCGCTGATATCGCGCGAAGTCGCCGGCCAGGAACTGGACTGTTCCGAATCGAAGATCTCACGCATCGAGAACGGTGACGTCCGTGTGCATCAGCGTGATTTGTACGCGCTGCTCGACCTCTACAGCATCGATGACACCGGAGTGCGCGCCGATCTACGCGAAATGGCTGCTCGAGGCGGTAAGCGCGGTGGGTGGTGGACGAAGTACAACAACGAGGTCACCGGAAGTTTTCGCCGGTTCATGGAATTGGAGACGGTGGCCACGGCGATCCGACGGGTCTCGGTTACGGCCGTCCCCGGAATCCTTCAGACGCAGGACTATGCCCGTCAGGTGATCGCCGCGACCGCTCCCCATTACACGGACGAGGTGATCGCTCGTCAGTTGTCGCTACGAGCCGAACGGCAGAAACGCCTCACCGAGCCCGATCCTCCCGACAACTGGATCGTCCTTGACGAGGCGGTGCTGCGACGTGCCGTCGGTGGCCGCCGCGTCATGGTCGGTCAACTGTGCAGGCTGTTGGAGGCGGCAGAACAACCCGGTGTTCGTATGCAGCTGTTGCCGTTCGACGCCGGTGCACACCAGGCAATGCCGGGGTCGTTCGCCATCATGCGTTTCCTGCCACCGGATCCCGACGTTGTATACAGCGAGGGCTTCACCGGTGAGGTGACGTTGGACGACCCGGCAGAGCTGCGGTCGTGCTCCCTCGTCTTCGATCGTCTGGCGGGTGAGGCGCTCGACCCGGAAAGGACGAAACGCTTCATCCGACGGGTGATCGATGAATATTGATCCAACCGAGGAGGGGTTATGCGCAAGCATGAACACACACCAGTGGTGTGGCGCAAAAGCAGTAGGAGTTTCGCCGGCAACGAGTGCGTCGAAGTTGCGTTGGCGGGGGACGGCCGAGTGTGGGTGCGCGATTCCAAACTGGAAGCCGAAGCTCCCGTAATGAGTAGCACACTCCACGCATGGCGTGACCTGATCGCGGAGGTCAAGAGTCAGCGGTTCGACCACTGATGTGACCGCCCCGCTGGACACTGATAAGCCTGCACCCGGCGGCGGTTCGGGTCCAGCCCGAAACCCTACTTCCGACCCCGCAACGAACGCGCAAAGAACGCCACATTGGCCGGACGTTCCGCCAGGCGCCGCATCAGATAGCCGTACCACTGATCGCCGTACGGTATATAGACCCGAACCTGATATCCCTCGGCCGCAAGCCGCAGCTGTTCATCGGGGCGGATGCCGTGAAGCATCTGGAACTCGAACGAGTGAGGTCCACGATCGAACCACTTCGCACGGTCGATACCGATCTCGACCAGCCGAGGATCGTGTGTGGCGAGCATCGGATAACCGTCACCACGCATCAACGCGTTGAGACACCGCACGTAGGAGCGGTCGATGTCGAGGCGATTCTGGTACGCCACCGACTCAGGTTCCGCATAAGCCCCCTTGCACAACCTCACACGTGAACCCTTGCCCGACAGTTCTTTACAGTCGGCCTCGGTACGTCGCAGATAGGACTGCAACACCGCACCCGTGGACGGGTACTTCTGTCGGAGTCCCTGTATGGCGTCCAAGGTGATGTCGGTGACCGTGTGGTCTTCCATGTCGATCGTGACCGACGTACCGACGGCGTCGGCCGCAGCACAGATCTCGGTGGCCATGCTCGTCGACATCGACTCGTCGAATCGTTGACCGAGCGCCGACAGCTTGACGCTGACCTCCGATGCCGAGGCAAGGCCTTCGTCACCCAGCGCCCGTAGCAGACGCAGGTACTCGTCGCGCGTGTCTTCGGCCTGAGTGGGGGTCAGTGTGTCCTCCCCCAGATAGTCCAGACTGACTTTGAGGCCCTGATCGACAAGCTCACGGCTGGTGCGCAGTGCGTCTTCGGTACTGGTCCCGGCGACGTACCTCGACACGATCTGGCGGCTGACCGGTGCAGTGGCCACCACCTTCTCCATGCGGGCAGACCGGGCAGCGGCGAGGATCATTGATCGCAGCATGGTCCGAGAGTATCGGCCCCGCAGGCCAGGTGGTTGTCCGGGCGCGCCACACCCGGACGGTTGGGACCGAACAGGCGGCATCACTCGGCCGTTTCGGCGGGTAAAACGTTGGTCAACCGCTTGCCACGGCCGTTCTCGAACCCCGGGGTGCGGTACCACTGGTGACTTTCGCGCTTGTTGTCTACCGTGGGTGTGTGGACTTCGACGCCTACGCCCAAACGGCCGCCGACCTCGCCAACGCCGAACTGTCCGACCTGGAAGACCTCCAGGCGTTCTTCGGCGACCGACTGTGGTGGGCGCAACGTGTCACAGAACGAGATTTGTCTGCTTTCCGTCGAGTTAAACGCCGCTTCCGAGAGGTGTTCGTCAAGGGTGCCGACGGCGACGACCACGCTGCGGTCGATGTGCTCAACACACTCCTCGAGCAGTTCCCCGTACAACCCCGTATATCCGGTCACCGCGGCGGTGACTGGCACATGCATGTGACCGGCCGCGGTTCCTCGGTCGCGTCCGAGTTCATCGCCGGCGCGGCGTGGGGCCTGTCGGCCTGGTTGTGCCGATACAAGGGTGCTCGGTTCGGAGTCTGCGCCGATTCACGATGCGGAAACGTGTACCTCGACACGTCGTCGAACCGTTGCCGCCGCTTCTGCTCGGAACGTTGCGCAACCCGCTCCCACGTGGCCGCTCACCGCGCGAGAAAGAAGGAGGCGGCGGCCGCCGCCGCTTAACGCGTGGGCGCGGCTTTAAGATGCCGCCGCGCGAACGCCAACGACTCGGCGAGATCGGCTTCTCTGACCGTGCGGTGTCCGGCTTTTCGGGTGGACACCTCGACGGCGACGGAGAAGTCCCGATCTTGACGGTCCAGGAACTCCAGCAACTCTCCACACGGTTGGTTGCCGCGTCCCGGCACCGCGTGCTCGTCCATGCCCGGACCGGTGCCGTCGCCCAGGTGGACGTGGGTCAGACCCGGCCCCATACGGTCGGCGAGTTCGAGAGCATCGGTGCTGGAAGCGGCGCAGTGTGACAGATCCAACGTGTAATTGTCGTAACCGGGGTTGGTCGGGTCCCAGTGGGGCGAATACGGCGCGAATCCACGCTTGGCCATCTTTATGGGATACATGTTTTCGACCGCGAAGGCGACGCCGGGAAACCGCTGCCGGAGTTTCTTCAACCCATCGAAAAAGTGACGCGCGTACTCACGCTGCCAGGCGAACGGAGGATGTATCACGACCGTGTCGGCGCCCAGGCGCTCGGCCATGACCGCGGCACGGCGTAGTCTTTCCCAGGGGTCCTTGCTCCAGACTCGCTGCGTCATCAGCAGACACGGTGCGTGGACCGACCTCACGGGTACCCCGTAATGGTCGACCAGGGTGGCCAACGTCTCGGCGTCTTGGCTGACCTTGTCTGTCCACACCATGACTTCGATCCCGTCGTAACCGAGTTTGGAGGCAAGCTCGAAAGCCACGGCGGTCGGCTCGGGATACACCGACGAGGTCGACAAAAGCACGGGTGCCGATACACGGTCCATAACGTAAGGGTAACGATGCGCTCCATCCGCACGTTGTGTGGTGGTAGTGGGAGGGGAATTGAGATGACGAGCAGCCCACCGCCCGAAGTGGGGCTTGACTACTCCCGGGAATGGATTGAGATCGCCGACCCCGAGGAGGAGGACGGCGTGATACGAGCAGACCTGACCTGGTTGTTGTCTTCGTGGCATTGCATTTTCGGTAATGGTTGCCCGGGTATCGAACCGGAGCAGCCCGACGACGGCTGTTGTGTGCACGGCGCGTTTTACACCGACAAGGACGACGAGAAGCGGGTACGTAAAGCCGTGAGCAAACTCACGCCGACGACCTGGCAAAACCACCGGAAACGGTTCGCCGACACCGTCGAGCACGACACTCTCGCCGACGACGACGGTGTGGAACAACCGGCACGGAAGACCGCCGTCGTCGACGGTGCCTGCGTGTTTCACAACCACGCGGGTTTCGAGGGCGGCACCGGGTGTGCACTACATGCCCAGGCGATGCGCGACGGTGTCCACCCGATGGAGTACAAGCCCGAGGTCTGCTGGCAGCTGCCGGTCAAGCGTGACTTCTCGACGGTGCAACGAAACGACGAGTCGACCCAGCACATCACGTGGATAGGAGAGTTCGACCGGCGTGCATGGGGCGGTGGCGGCCACGATTTCGGGTGGTGGTGCACCTCGGCGCCGCAGGCTCACACCGCGCCCGAGCCGGTGTACCGCAGCTATCGGACCGAATTGATCGAGCTGCTCGGCAAGGAGGGCTACACCCGGCTGGAGGCCGTTTGCGATGCCCGCTATGAGGTCGGTTTGGTCGCCGAACACCCGGCGACCGTCGAGGGACGCAAGCTGCTGCCCATTACGCCGGTGTAAGACGGCTTTCGCGTCGGTCGGTGCTTTCTCGTACGGTTGAGTGATGCGGTTCTCGAAGGTGACCGAAAACCGTGTGAACCCCTGTGCGGGGCTCCCGCCGTTCGGTGGCTTGACGTCCGAGCGAGTCGGTTCGGCCCGGTGCCGGGGAGCCGTTCACTGCCGGATCAGCAGCACCTTGTCGGCTTCACCGGGTCGGCAGGCTCATCGCCTCGTCGATGCGGTACAGCAGAAGTCGGTGCGTGATGAGTCGATCCGGTTCGATCCGGCCTGATTCGACAACGGCATGAGGTCCTCCCGGTGTCCTGCAGGCGCACCTCGCAGATAGGCGCCACGCTTGTTGACGTGGCGGGCCACATCGACCGGCACGGGGTCGGCCGGATGCCCGATGACGACGGTGGTGGCCTCACGCCGCAACGTGTCCAGCATCGGTGGCAGTCCTCCGGGCGCCCCGGAGACGTCGAATCCTGCATCGAATCCGCCGCGGGCGCGCCTCGTGGCGTCGGTGACGTCCGTAATTTCGGCGCTGGAGGCGGCCACGTGAGCACCGACGTTGCGGTTGTTTGACAGCGGAACGGGTTGGGTTCGACGGCGGTGACCTGCGCGCTCATGGCGACGGCCGGCCGAATGATCGCGCGGCACGACGGGGCCGCAACCGTTGACCGGGACGGACCTTCCGGCCACGTTGTGGCCGGACCGTTGAACCGCGTGCACGGCCACGCCCGCCGACTCCAACAGTGCGGCCGTCTCGATCGGCACCGGGACACAGACCTTTCGGGAACGGTGACGGCTTCGGCGAACACCCCGTCGAAGTGCATGCCCAGAATGCGTGTATCGGCGCACGTGTGGGCGCTTCCGGCGCGACACGGATAACAGCGGCCGCAGAACAGAGGGCGTCGAATGCGACACGGTCGCCGACTCGCCGGTTGTGTACATCGCGTCCGACCTCGACGACGGTGCCCTCGCCGTCGTGTCCCATCACGACCGGAAGCGCAGGAGTCTGGGGCCGGGGTTAGGCGTGTCCTGTTGTGACGCTGCGGAGGTCGAGGTGGGGCGCGTCATGCTGCAGCGTGGCGACCGGCTGGTTCAGGCCGCCGATCACAGCACATGGGGCGGACATTCTTTTAAGACGTGCTCCCCCTCCGCCGGTTCAACGTGGTTTCCTCACGGCGGACGTTGCGAACAATGCAGCCGGGAGTGGGAGTCATCGCGGAGGTCGAACGATCGTCACCGTCGAAAGGTCGACGAAGGTGGCCACACACAACAGCGCGAGAAACACCACGGCCGGGTTGAGGTCAACGCGAGGAAAGATCGGAACATCCACCGCGACGTTCAAGCCGCTGTCAGAGTGGCGCCTTCTTTCCAGACGCCTCTGTGACACCACGTGGGCGGGGTTCGGCAACGGTAACGCCTCTCTATATCGCCTGAGGGTCCTCGCCTCGACCAAGCGCGTCCCAGAGGCGACGCCGAGTACCGGGAAGCGGCCGAGGCGGATCTCGACCCGGTCGATCGTGCACTGACATCGGCGGCCACGCCGTTGCCGCCACGGTGTCGACATGCCACGATCGGCGTGACGGCGAAAACATCGTCGTGGGCGGGACCGCCTGCTCACGACCGTCCAGTGGAGGCTGTAGTGCCCACACGTGCGCGCGGGGTATTCGCGATGAGCGACTACGCTCGACGAACCGCTTTCCCCGACGCCGTGCTTCAACGGCTGGCGACCGTCGCCGAGATCGACCCCGCCGTACCGATCACCGACTTCCGACTGGCGGGAGAACACCTGGCCACCGCCGACTTCCTGATCACGGGTTGGGGCAGCCCGCTCGTCGACGTGAACGTCCTCGACGCCGCACCGAATCTTCGCCTTGTCGCCCACGCGGCCGGGTCGGTGAAACACCACCTCACGGCGGACGTCTGGCAGCGCGGAATCACGGTTTCGTCGGCGGCCGACGCCAACGCCGAACCGGTCGCCGAGTACACCCGAGCCATGATCATGCTCGCGTGCAAACGTGCCCTGCCCCAGGCCAATGCCTATCGAACAGCCGGTTGGCCGCTCGACGACCAACGCGTCGACGCCGGCTACGTCGAGCGCACCATCGGAGTGGTCGGAGCCTCCCGCATCGGCCGACGGGTCATCGAACTGTTGCGGCCGTGGAACGTGCGCGTGCTCGTGAGCGACCCGTACTGCAGTCCGGACCAGGTTCGAGCGCTCGGCGCGCAGCAGGCGAATCTGGATCGGTTGTGCGCCGAATCCGACGTCGTCACCGTCCACGCACCGGAACTGCCCGAAACGCGTCACCTCATCGACGATCGGCTTCTTTCGCTCATGCGGGACTCAAGCGTCCTCATCAACACCGCACGCGGTTCGCTCGTGGACACCGAGGCGCTCCTTGCCCACTGTGAAACCGGGCGTATCTCCGCGATACTCGACGTGACAGACCCCGAACCGCTCCCGCCGGGACATCGCCTGTTCGAGCTACCCAATGTCACGATCACACCGCACCTGGCCGGCGCACAGGGCACCGAAATCGCCCTCTTGGGCCACTACGCGGTCGACGAGGTGATTCGCTTCGTGGCCCAGGAGCCACTGCACGGGACCGTGGCCTTCGAGGACCTGGCGCGAGGAGCTTGACCCTGACCGTGCATCACGGGCACACAGACGCCAACCGGGAACCACGTCGCCGACGGTGGAGCCCACGAAAATTCTCCACGGGTGGACGAACCCCGGTCGACAACCGACCCGGCCCGGCGAGAGCCGGTTCGTCGAATTCCATGACCCGCCGACTCTCGCCGTCCTTAAAGCTTTCTCCGGTGCTCATAGCGCCGAACATCTGGGGTCGGGGCGTTGGCGGAGCGCCCGGTCGAGCCCACGGATCGCATCCGGCTGCGCCGTGATGTTCACGGGACGACGTTTATACGCCCCCACGGCTGCGCGGGCGATTACAGGGAGGCCGCCGACCCCGCCACGTCGAACGTCGTTTCCGGCTTGTCCGCGACGTTACGGCGCAACAGAGCCAAAGCGATCATGCCGTCCTCGTAGTGCCGACCGGCGGTACCGATACGACCGACAGTGCGGCTCCCGGCAACGACGTCGGTTCCCACCTCCGGGGGGTGTTCATCGCTACCGTCCAGGTGAAGCGGTACAAGACGACGCGGCGGTTTACCCAGGTGATGCACTCGTGCCACCGTCTCCTGCCCTCGGTAGCAGCCCTTGTCAAGGTGAACCGCCCTCGCCAACAACCCGAGAACCTCGTGCGGGATCGTCCGATGATCGGTGTCCACACCGACGACCGGGCGTTCCGCGCCGATCCTCAGCATGTCGAAAGCCCAACGTCCGGCGACCGGCAGATCGAGCCGCTCGGGAAGATCATTGAACGAGTCCCGGGGAACCAGCAGGTCGACCATCGGCATACCGAGCTCGTCCGTGCGGCGGACAAACCCTCCGTCGGGCAACGCCTCGCCCGCGTAGATCGCGGTGGCGCGCATGGTGAGCGTCCCCGTGGCGAACTTCGCGTCGGGCACAGTCAACAGGTCCGGCGCGGCGAGATCGGTGGAACCGGTGTGGGATGCCAAGGCCCAACGGTCGGAGACGTCCTCCACCTCCACCGGAGTGAAAAACCGCATCTTCAGCAGGTAGTCGAGTAGGGCCTTGCCCGATTCGGGTTCGGTGTCCAGCCACGTCGTCGAGCCGTCGTCGTAAACACCCGCGTGGTGTTCGATGTGCCCGTTGGGGGACAGAACCATCAACTCGGTGCCTTGCCCCGGCGACAGATCCGCCAGGTGTTGAGTCGTAAGACTGTGCAGCCAGGTAAGGCGTTCATCACCGGAGACGGTAATGATGCGACGGTCACTGCGGTCGACGACGGCGCCCTCACCCAGACGGCGTTGCTCGCGCAGCGGATCGCCGTAGTGCCACGCCACGGTGTCGTCGGGGTTCTCGGTTACCGCGCCGTCGCGGTCCAACCATGCTTGTGTCACTGATTCGCCGTTTCGCAGGAGGAACAGATACCGAACAACGCGACATGCCCGACGTCGAGCAGAAACCCGCGCTGTTTCTCCAGAGAACGACGCACGTCGTCGAATACTTCCGGAGACACCTCGTCGACCGCACCACAACGGTGACACACCAGGTGAACCTGCCCTCGGCTGCCCGCAAGGTGATAAACGGGACGACCGTGAGACGGGTGCGTGTGCTCCACCATGCCGAGGCTTTCCAACAGGTCGAGCGTGCGGTAGACCGTGGTGATGTTGACACCGGCCACCTTGTCGCAGATCGATTCGTGGATCTGCTCCGCGGTGGCCTGTTCAAGAGCGGTGACCGCGTCCAACACGAGCTGACGTTGGGCGGTCATGCGTAGGCCGCGGGCATGCAGCACATCGGCCAAAGCCGGAACGTCGCTGGACATGTTTCAGATCGTATTCGGTGTCGGCGGGCTTTGTCGCCTGTGACGGTACGGCATGGTCGTCGACGGTAGTGTCTGCTCATGGCTGAAGTTGTTGCGGTACTGGGGCGGGGCGTCATCCGAGCCGACGAGCCCTTTCTTCCCGGGGATGATCTGGGTGTGTTGCGAGGAGACGGCG
Organism: Candidatus Stackebrandtia excrementipullorum; assembly: GCA_019113825.1. Taxonomy (GTDB): domain Bacteria; phylum Actinomycetota; class Actinomycetes; order Mycobacteriales; family Micromonosporaceae; genus Stackebrandtia; species Stackebrandtia excrementipullorum. Next base: position 15,524 of record DXGR01000111.1, read on the forward strand.
TTTTCGAAACCGCGAACGTCCGTAACGGACAACCGTTTCTGCTTCCCGAGCACCTGGCACGCATGGAGCGGTCCGCACAGCGAATGGAGCTGGACCTGCCCGACTCCGTGGAACTGACCGAACTGGCGACTCAGGCCTGCAAGGCGTTCGGGACGCAGCGCGAAGGCGCGCTTCGCATCGTTTGCACACGAGGGCCCGAAGGTGGCGGGCCTCCCACTGTCTACGCGACGATCAGCCCCGTACCGAAGGCGTTGGCGGCGGCACGGCGCGACGGATTGAACATGACGGTCTTGAGCCTCGGGTATCCCGTGGACGCCCGCGGTGACGCGCCGTGGCTGATGGGCGGCGCCAAATGTCTGTCGTACGCGGTGGCCATGGCGGCGCAGCGTTACGCCAAAGCGAACGGGTACGACGATCTGTTGTGGCGTTCCGAGGACGGCTACGCGTTGGAAGGGCCGACGTCGACGTTGGTCTGGCAGGAGGGCGGCACCCTGTTCACGGTGCCGACGGACACCGGGATCCTTGCGGGCACCACCGCGCGGTTCGTGTTCGAAAAGGCCGCCGAGGAAGGCATTCCGACCGCTGAACGGCGTGTCCAGGTAGCGGAACTGGCTGGTGCCGACGGTATATGGATGACCTCGTCGGTCCGCGGAATCGTTCAGGTTCGAAGCCTGGACCACGTTCCCGTCAAAGCAGGGGACCTGGATGCGACCTTGCGTCGGTTCGGTGGTTTCCCCACGCCTGCCGCCTGATGCGGCGGTGTTGGAGCGATTGTTCGCTGCTCATCGGATGCTCGTTGACGTAGTCGCCGACGATGTCCGTGCGCAACAAAGACGGAGTCCAAATTCCCAGTGATTTCCCAGGATTCCTCAAGCCGCAATTCAGGAGGCGTGGCCATAGTTAAAACAGTTCCGGTCACGCCGACATGTTGATCGACTCGACTCGGGCATTCGACTCGATCGACACGGAACGACTCTGGGGGCACCACCGCTGGGGTAGGCCAACGGGCACGGCCTACCCCAGCGCAATTGAATAAAGTGGGTTTCACTTTTCCACGCCATGACGCTCGGGCAAGCGTCATGGCGTGGTTTTTCATTGTGGCCTGGCCACGGCCTCCGCCATCGAAATCGGTTGTCGGTATATTGATGCCCGTCGCCATGTTCGTGTCGCAACCGTGATGCGGATGTATCCCGAAATTTTCCCTTATGCGCCTAAATTTGGCATCATGTCGGAAATCGGGCAGCCGTTGCGTGCTATCGCGGATCGCCGCGCAACCGCTGCGATCGCCGCGGCGGTGATTGCAGCGGCCCTGGGGGTTGGACAACTGTGGTTCGGCCAGACGGCCGGAGTACTGGCGTGGCGAGGGACCGCTTCGACGACGGGGACCGTGGACGAAGCCGCGATCGTCATCTGGTTGTCGGCGGTGGCGGTGGCGTTGGCCGCAGCGGCCCCCATGCTTCTGTTGAAGATCAAACCGCCGACCAATCGTCGATTTCTCCAGATCGGTATGGCCGTCTTCGGTGCGTGTCTTACCGTCCCGGTTGCCACAGCCGTCGCCGCCGTGTCGCAGATGTACGGGGGAGACCTCTCGCAGCTGCGAGTGACGAAGCTCGTCGTGTTCGGCGTGGCCCTCGGGGGTTTGGCGGCGCTCATTTCGGTTCGATCCCAATCGGCCGCGTGGAGCCTGCTGTACTGGCTGGCGATCGGGTGGGTCCTCATGTGGGTATCGGTAAACGCGGAGCCGGCGATCTCACCGATGCTGGGGCATCTCGATCCGGGCCCCGAATGGAGCGCCTCAAGCCGTCAATGGCAGGCACGCATGGTGCTTCTCGCGGTCGCGATCGCCATAGGTATGGCCCTGGGTGCGGCTGCTCGCCTGCGTAACTGGCAGGTCCACGGGTTTGCCGTCACCGCTCGATGGGGGTCGCCGATCACGGTCTCGGCCGGGCCCGGTCTGATGGTCGCCGCTTATCTGGCTGCGGCTGCCATCGACGGCAACGTACGCATCGACGTGGTCGTCAATCTGGTGGTGGCGACCGTGGCGGCCGCCGGCGCGGCATACGGGGGAATGTCGTTGGCGCGGAGGGCGTCCCCCATTCCACTACGGACGATGTGACCGTCGGGGTCGACGGACCGACGTTCACGCGGGCGTCGGCTCGCCGATGGTCGAGTTGATCCGAACTTGCAGGTCGACGGGCAGATCGGTGACGCTCGTTCGTCCGTCCGCCGCAACAGCGGACATGAGCAGCCGCGTGGCGTTCGGGTCGTGGGGGCACCGCATGGCGTGCGCGTAAAGGTGGTCGACCAGTTTTCCGGTGCGTCCCAGGGTGATGGCCAACTCGGCGTACGTTTCCAAGGCGCGGACGTACTCCATGTTCCATCCGGTCGTGATCGTCTGCACGGTGACGGTGTCGGGGAGCCCACCCTCCACGCCGCCGCGCCAGAGATCCAATGCGGATTCGTACATCACCATGGCGTCGTCCGTACAAGCAGCCGAGAGGTTCCGTGCTTTTTGGACGTACTGCCTGAATCTCGACAGATCGAGTTGATCTTCAGCGATTCGAAGGCTGTAGGCGGTCGGGGTTCCGCGCCGCGTGACGATCGAGCAGGAGTGCTCCGCCAGCAGCCGCCGCAACCGCGAAATGTGTGTCCGCAGATTGGACGGTGCCGACTCCGGAGGATCGTCCCAGAGTGCACGGCAGAGAGTGGCGCCACTGATCATGCGGTTGGTGTCGGCGGCGAAGACGGTGATAAGGCCTCGCACCATGCGTGAAGCCGGAATTGCATAGGTGCCATTGGACAAAACCCCGCAAGTACCCAGCACGCGAATTTCGGGTGGTGACACCGTTTTCCCCCGTTGCCTTCTGTTGTCGCTTCGATCCGATGAGCGATGGTACACAGTGATGCACACCATTGTGTCAATATGCGGAAGCAATGCGTCACTGTGCGATCGTCCTTGTGGCCAAGTGGTTCCAATGAGTACCGGAAGGAATGTCATGGGAGGGGAATCGTTGTCGCTTTTATGGCGATTTCGTTGGGGTTGATGTTTGGGGCGATCGGTGGGCCCGCACAAGCCGGCAACGGCGTAACCGCTGCGGAAGTAAGTCCGCAGGCCGGAGTCACTTATGACCAATACAATTGCTACGTTCAGTGGTACAACACGTACGGAAAGAACGTCTGTGGCGCAGCAAGTAGTCAACCTAATGGGTGGGTTTCACTTGGTTTGTGGTGTAAAGCCAGTTTCGACTATGTTGGGCCGGAATATCACATTAAAAAGGGTGAACAGCGCGATCCCATTGATGGCGCCGAGTGCACTTTCTCTGTCGGCGGCGGTAAGAATACCTGGGGCTGACCGGAATTCGAGGAACACGTGGTCCTGCACCGAACGGGCGCAGGACCACACCACGAAAGGACAGTGGACATGCTGACGGCGCTTGAATCGGTCACGGTCGGATACGACCGACGGCCGGTGTTGAACGACCTGAGTCTGTCGATACCCGGTGGCATCGTCGGGTTGTTGGGCGCCAACGGTGCCGGTAAGACGACGCTGCTTCGCTTGCTGGCCACCCAGTTGCGTCCCGTGTCGGGACGAGTGACAGTGGCCGGCCACCGTCTCGTCAACCGCCGTGCCGTGCGTGCCGCCCGGCGGGAACTCGGGTTCCTTCCACAATCGTGGGGCTGCCACCGGTCGTTCACCGCACGGGATTTTGTCATCTACTGTGGTGCGCTTCGCGGTATTCGCAGTCGCGCGTTGACCGGTGAAGCCGACACCGCGCTCGCGTCGGTCGATCTGCACGACATCGCCGATGTTCAGCTGCGGAAGCTGTCGGGTGGCCAGCGGCAGCGCGCCGGCATCGCGGCGACCATCGTCGGAAAACCGTCCGTCGTCCTGCTCGACGAACCCACCGTCGGGCTCGATCCCGAACAGCGCATGGAGTTTCGCAGGCTCATGGTGCGCCTTTGCGAAGAAATCGGCGCAACGATTCTGCTGTCGACGCACCTGGTGGAGGACATCACACAGATGGCCTCACACGTTGCGGTCATCGAGGCCGGTGACGTCTGCTTCACCGGAACCCCCCATGAACTGGCCTCGCACGGCGGCTCCGCCTCCGACATCGACACACCCATGGAACGCGGTTACCTCGCGGTTCGAGGACGGGTAAAGGAGACGACCGCATCATGAGACGAGCATTGTGGATCGAGGTTCGGCGGTCGTCGCTGCTCTGGTGGTTGCCTCTGATCCTCGGGTTTCAACTCGTCATGTTGTTTTTTCGTTCGTACCAGTGGGAGTTCGCCTGGAGCGAGGCGTCTGCGGCGATCGGAGTGGCGGCCGGTATCTCGGCACCGTTGGTTGCGGCGGCCGCGGCCTGGGAGGGCACCCGTTGGCACCGCAGCGGTGATCTTTCGGTTTTCCACCATCACGCGAGATTCGCCGGAGCCGGGTATCTGCTGCATCTACAGTCGATTCTGCTCCTGGTAACGGTTCCGCTTTCGGCCACGGGCCTGATCGCATGGGCGGTAACCGTATCCGCCTCCGGTTTTGGTCTATTGTGGCCAAGTTATCTGGTGTTCGCTCTCGCCGTCCAATGGGGTATTGCCGGTTTCGGGTACACCATCGGTCGACTTGTCGGTACCCGTCTGGTGGTTCCGGCTGCGGTGTTGATCGTGATGCTCGGGCTGATGCTGTTGCCCGGCGGTCATCCGTTCGCGATGATGAGCATCAATGGGGCCTCGGGAATGACGCTGCTGCCGCAGGCCGTCACCGCACGGGTGGCAATCGCCGCGGTCCTGCTAGCGCTGGGGTTGCTCGTAGTGGGCAAACACGGTGACGTGTGGGTGAGGCGTTGGCCTGGATGGAGTCTCGTAGCCGCCGGTACGGTGGTGATGATCGTCGCCGCCCAGACGATGGCGACGGGCGGCCCCATCCACCGGCCCCGTGACGCAGCCGACATCACGCCGCTGTGCACTCGAACCGCGGTGGAGATCTGCGTCTGGCCCGACCAAGCCGGGTTCCTGCCCGAGCTCACCGGGTACGCACACCGTCTGGAAACCCTGTCGACGGTGGCGGACGTACCGGATCGCTACGAAGAGGCGAATCTCGCACACGACGACGTCGCCACTTTCACTCTTCAATCGAGCACCGGCTCATGGATTCGTGTCACCGGCCTGGCGTTCTGGATCGACGCCGACCGCTATCCGACGGAGTGCAGCCCCGACGCCGGACTCGACTTCGCCACATGGGCATCACAGTCGCAGCAGCTGACCGTGTGGTATTCACACTGGATCTTCGGTGGACCACCGCCGCCCGGAAACGGAGGCGGCCCTCCCTACGATCGGGCGGCAATGGCCGAACTCATCGCACAGCCCGAACGGGCCCAACTCGCCTGGGCCGGGGAAACCCGCGACCGCCTGGTCGCCGTGCGGCCCTGCGACGCGGATGGGGACTGACATGTGGCGGTTGTATCTACGCAGTCGTCGGCTCCACCTTGCCGGGATCGGTTGGCTTGTGACCGTCGCGGCCTCGTTCTGGTGGGGTGATCATGCACTGGCCATCCCGACCGTGGGACTGAACGTCCGGGAAATGGTCCTCGCCGTGCTGGTGCTTCCGTTGCCTGCGGTGGCAGGGGCGCTCGCCACGCTCGACGACGACATGGGGATGTGGGAACAACACGCCTGGTGGCGGGTGCGCTGGTGGGATGTGACCCTCGTGACCGGTTGCCTGGCGGCGTACGTCGTCGCCCTTGCCCTCGGCATAGGCGACGCGAGCGGGGTCCCCGGCGTCGCGATCGTCGGCGCCGTCTGGTGGACGGCGTTGGGGTTGGTCGCCGCGACCGTGTTGGGACGTAGGTTGGCCTGGGTCGTACCGGTGGTGGTCATGGTGGCAATGCTGTGGTTCGGTAAACCTTCGGAGCCACTGTGGTGGGCGGTTCCGTTCCATCGGGTCACCGTGCTCAAGGTGGCCTTGGCCGTGGTCGTGTACGCGGCCGCAGCGGGCTTGTACCTGTGGGCGGCGCACCGACCGATCACACGCCGAACCCGATGGTGGATACGGGCGTCCGCAGGTTGACCACCGTGACCGGCTTTTCGCCGACGCGGTTAGATCACCTTGCCCGGGTTCAACAGCCCGGTCGGGTCGAGCGCATCCTTGATCGCCCGGTGCACACGCAGCCCGGCGTCGCCGATCTCGTCGGCCAACCAAGGGCGTTTCAGCAGCCCCACACCGTGTTCTCCGGTGCAGGTGCCGCCAAGGTCGGCGGCGAGCCTCATGATGTCGTCGAATGCGGCCTGCCCGGCGGCGAGGCTGTCGGGATCGTCGCGGTCGACGAGAATGTTCGGGTGGAGGTTGCCGTCACCGGCGTGCGCGATGACCCCGATCGTGACCCCGCGCTGTTCGGCCACCGCGGTGATGCCGTCGAGAGCCTCCGCCAGACGTGATCTCGGTACCGACATGTCGTCGACGATGACCGTGCCCAGCTTCTCCACCGCCGGCAACGCCATACGCCGCGCAGACAGGAGCATGTCGGCCTCCATCGCGTCGGTGGCCTGATGTACCTCGGTCGCACCGGCTTCGGTGCACAGTTGCGCGATTTCGGCAAGGTCGGAGTCAAGCCCGGAATCACTGGCGGCCAACAACAGTGCCGCAGCGTCGGTGTCCAGACCTTGTGGCCGGTACGCCTCGATGGCACGCAGATGCACCTGGTCGATCAGCTCCAGGAGGCTGGGAACCAGCCCGGCCGCCGTTATCGCGGTGACGGCGGCTCCTGCGGCCGACGTGGACGGGAACACCGCCGCAAGCGACAACGCCTGCCGAGGCACGGGCTGCAACCGCACGGTGATCTCTGTGATGATGCCTAGCGTGCCTTCGCTTCCGGTGAACAGCCGCACCAGGTCGTAACCGGCGACGCCCTTCACCGTGCGGCGACCGCAGCGCAGGATCTCACCATCGGCGAGGACGACTTCCAACCCCAGCACGTACTCGGCGGTCACGCCGTATTTGACGCAGCACATTCCACCTGCGTTGGTGGCCACGTTGCCTCCGATTGTGGAGGACTCCCACGATCCCGGGTCGGGGGCGTACCTGAGGCCGTGGGCGGCCGTGGCCTTCGAAATGTCGGCGTTGACGACGCCCGGCTGTACGACGGCGAGCCGGTTGACCGGGTCGATTTCGAGAATCCTGTTGAGGTGCCGAGTCGACAGCAGGACGCAACCGTCGACCGCGTTGGCGGCCCCGGCCAAGCCGGTTCGCGCTCCTTGCGCCACAACCGGTGCGCCGTGAGATGCGGCGATCCGGACGACGGCTTGGACCTCGGCGGTGTTCGCCGGCCGCACGAGTACCGCGGGCGTACCTGCCTCACACAGACCGGCTTCGTCGCGGGAGTGTCCTGCCAGAATGTCCGGATCGGTGATGACGGCGGAATCGCCCAGCGCGGCACGCAGTTCTTCGAGCATGGTGTGAATATGCCAGGCGTGCGCCGTCTATGAAACCTCGGTGCGACCTGGTGTGCCTCCCGTGCGGTGGGAGTCACGGCACGAACGGAAAGCCTTGGCCACGGGAACGTTTACCGGGTGGTGCGGGTGCGTAGCCCGCCGCCGAGCAGGTGACCGCCGACTTCCAGGAGCGCGGTCAAGCCGAACACCGTCGCCATGAGGTGCAGCCAGTTGGTGTTTTCGAGGGCGGCCATGACATCGGAGCGGTCGATGTCGGGTCGGTTGAACCACCACATGTCGCCGTCGACGAGGCTGAGTCCCACGAAGGAGATAAAGGCGAGGGAGTAGGTTATCTCGCGTATGAGCAGGCCGTTCCAGCCTTGAGCGGGGCGGCGGTCCCATCGCCGAATGAGGTAGCGGCCGACGCCCAGGGGTGTGGCGAAGTAGGCGACCAGGGAGATCTGAACGAGTTCGGGGCCGCGTACGGCCACGTCGACGAAGGCCGCGACGACGGCGACGATTCCGAGTCCAACGACCGCTTTCATGAGTTTTTCGCTGGCTGCGACTCGGCGGCGACGGTAGCGCGTGATGAGGACCGCGGCGATGAGGCCCCAGTAGACGACGGTCAAGATGTACAGGTGAGGGGCGCGTAGGACCATGTTGATGCCGTAGTCAAGTAGGTCGGTTGTCATGCGGACTCCTCTGGTACAGCGTGCTAGAAAATCACCGTAGCACGCCGTACTAGTACGCTGTGCGAGACATGACCGCAGAAGAGGTGCATAGTGAATCGTCGGCGTCGGGAGATCCTTCGTGCAGCGGACCGGTTGGTGGCCGAGCAGGGAATCAAAGCTCTGACCGTGCGAAACGTTGCGGCACGTACCGGAATCGGGGCAAGCACTCTCCGCTACTACTTCCCGACGCAGCAAGATCTCTACACCGAGGTGTTGGGACGCACGTTCGACGCCCAACTCGACGACCTGAACATCGCCGACAGGACACTGTCGCCGACACAACGTCTCACCGAATGCATGACCCAATTCCTGCCCGCCACCGACGCGGACGTTCCTCAACTGGCCGGTTGGCTCCGCATGTACACGGCCACCCTCGAGCCGGACGGCGCGCAGACGAGGCTGTTGTCGGCCTTCGGGCAGCGCGCACGAACCCGCGTCGACGCCTGGTTGGCCACGCTCGACGGTGAAGGCGCACTACGCCCCGGTTCTCGAAACCATCACACGCTCGTGCTTTTGGCGATGATCGACGGACTCTGTCTCGGTCTGATCACGCCCGACACCCCGTTCACGCTTGAACACGCCAAGGCGGTGCTGGTCGACGTCGTCGCCGGAGTCGTCGTGGACGAATCCACCCGAACCCGCTCCGCCGACGACACTTCGTGACCTGAACCGATATGCACAGCGAACGTCTTGTCCACAGGGACACCCTTGCGCTGTTTGACCGCATACTTTCGCGCCACATAGGATCAGCCACATGGGGCGGAGGCCGGTGGCCCTGTGCTTCGTGCGGGACGCCGGATCGTGGCGCGACGGTCGACGGCGGACCACAATGGGCCCCGATCGGCTCCGGGGCGCTACGCAACGGCGCTCGCCGCGTCGCACCGGGATCGTGCAGCTTAAGCATGTTGTGGAGTCCCACGGATCGGGTTCGGGCATGCGAGGCGAGTCGCGGTCGTTGCCGAGCCGGAAGCCACCGAACGCGCGCGTCGGTCGTGGGGAGACGGTGGCCCGCATCGACGCGGTCAGGCTCCGACACCGGTCGTCGGTGCTTCCAGCAGTGCCCTGAGCAGTGGCGACGGATCGATGTCGCCCGGGAGGTCACTGACCTGGCCGTCGCCGATCTCGATGATCCGCCACACACCGTCGCTGCGAAGCGCGACGTCGCACGTGATGAAGCGGGACGGAAGCGCTTCTATGGCGGACGCGAACAACGTGAGGTCGGGGTGTCCGGGCGGGGACGGTGAGTCCGGATGCGGACCGGTGAGGACGGCGCGACCGTCCACCCACCACGTTCGCAGTTCTGCGGTACGCCCATCGACGTGAACGAACTGTTCGAAGTGCCGTAGAACAACGCCGCCGGCAAGGTCGTCGTCCTGTCGTTCGACGAAACGGCGCACGACTTCGGCGAGTACGTCGACGTCGTCGAGGTCGGGGACGAAGCTTGCGTCCGGTTCGTGTTTACGTGATTTGACGAAGTCTTTGACCATGCCTGCACCATGCGGCAGCTCGGCGGCCAGAGCCGACAGTATGTCGCGCGCCGGAACCGTGTGCGGGGACGTTGTCGCCCATGTACTCGCCGGAGTATGGGCCGCGAGATGCCGATACCAACCGGGAAGCTCGTGGGCCGCGCTATACATCGCGGGTTCGGTGATGAGTTCGACGGTTGCCGCCAACTGCGCGTAGCGGTGTGCGGGCACCATCCATCCCCGATACCAGGCGGGCCCCGGGTGGGCGGTTCGCGCCGTCGCCTCGTTTATTCGACCTGCGATCAACGCGTCGTGGTCGATGACCTCGACGCGGCCGCCGAGCTCGCGGACGCGCGCGGCCTCGGCAGAAAAATGCGGGTCGACGCGCCGTGGACGCAGCGGGTCACCGCAGTACAGAAACACCGGGTTCATGGCGGTAACCCTATGAGTCGGCGGCTACCGCGCCGGAGGCTCGGGGCCACACGCGCCGATACCGTCGACTCCGCCTGCCACAAATCGCACCAGCGACGCAACGCGAAGAAATCGGTCACCGACAACCGAAATCGACCGGTTGGCGGACAGGGCTATCACGCTGTGGCCGCCACCGCTTCCGTCCGAATAGGTCACCCGCTGCTCCGGCGTCAGTCCATTTTATGCAGCAGCCGGGCGGCGTGCTCCGCCCAGTAGGTGCAGATGATCTCGGCGCCGGCGCGACGGATCGATGTCAGACTTTCCAGGATCATCCGGTCTTTGTCGATCCAGCCGTTGGCGGCGGCGGCTTCGATCATCGCGTATTCGCCGGACACCTGATAGGCGGCGACGGGAACGGTCGTCTCAGCGGCTATGGCGGACACGACGTCCAGGTAGGGGAGCGCCGGTTTGACCATGACGATGTCGGCGCCCTCGTCGACGTCGAGACGTGTCTCCCGAAGCGATTCCTTGAGGTTGGCGGGGTCTTGTTGGTAGGTGCGACGGTCGCCCTGAAGCGGGGATTCGACGGCGTCGCGGAACGGGCCGTAGCAGGCCGAAGCATACTTCGCCGCGTACGCCAAGATGGATGTGTCGGTGTATCCGGCGGTGTCGAGCGCTTCTCTGACACGCGCGACCTGACCGTCCATCATGCCCGAAGTTCCCAGCATGTGTGAACCGGATTCGGCCTGAGCCAACGCCATGCGTGCATATTGCTCAAGCGTCGAATCGTTGTCGACATTGCCTTCGGCGTCGAGCACACCACAATGACCGTGGTCGGTGAACTCGTCGAGGCAAAGGTCCGTCATGACCACAACAGCGTCACCGACCTCGCCTATGACATCCCGTGTCGCCTGGTTCAGTATCCCGTCCGGGTCGATGCCTGCGGTTCCGTCCGAGTCGCGCTCGGCGGGAACACCGAACAACATGACGCCGCCGACGCCCGCCTGAGCGGCCGAGACGACCGCCTTCCGCAGCGAATCGCGTGTGTGTTGCAGAACACCGGGCATCGACGCGACCTCTCGAGGAGCGTCGATGCCCTCACGGACGAACAGCGGGAGGACCAGGGAGGACGGATGCACTCGGGTCTCGGCCACGAGCCTCCGAACCGCTGCGGTCGTACGCAGCCGCCGTGGTCGTTGATAAGGGAAACCTGCCATGATTCCGTCCTCCGAGGTCTGTTGTCAGGACCTGAAACGCAGTGCCGTGGGGCCTTGAACCTTGGCGCCGCGACGCTGTTTGACCGGCGCTTCGGCCATGCGTTTCTTCAGCTCCACGGCGTACTCGGCGAGCGCCTCCACCAGCGCGGGGACGCTGGCGTGTTCGGGGCGTGCGTCAACGCGCAGGCCGAACTCGGTCGCGGTTTCGGCGGTGTGGGGACCGATCACCGACACGACCGTGCGCGCGTGCGGCTTTCCGGCGATGCCCACCAGGTTGCGGACGGTCGACGACGAGGTGAACAGGACCGCGTCGAATCCGCCGGACTTGATGGCGTCGCGGATTTCGGCCGGCGGGGGCGATGCACGCACCGTCCGGTACGCGGTGACGTCGTCGACTTCCCAGCCACGCTCCTGGAGCCCGGCAGACAGTGCCTCGGTGGCGATGTCGGCGCGGGGAAGCAGGATCCGGCTCACGGGGTCGAGGATGGAGTCGTGTGGCGGGAAGTCGGCCAGCAAACCCTCCCCGGACTGCTCCCCGGATGGCAACAGTTCCGGTTCGATGCCGAACGAGCGCACCTTGTCGGCGGTGGCTTCTCCCACACAGGCGATCTTGATGCCGCCGAAGGCGCGGGCGTCGAGACCGTGCTCGGCGAACTTCTCCCATATGGCGCGTACCGCGTTGGCGGAGGTGAACACGATCCAGGCGTACCGGCCGTCGACCAGACCCTTGACGGCGCGTTCCATCTGCGCGGGCGTGCGCGGCGGCTCGACGGCGATCGTCGGAACCTCGCACGGGATGGCACCGTAGGCGCGCAGCTTCTCGCTCATGGCGCCGGCCTGTTCCTTGGTCCGCGGGATGAGGACCTTCCAGCCGTACAGCGGGCGGTTCTCCCACCAGCCGAGTTTGCGCCGCTGGGCGACGCCGTCGCCGATGGTGAGGACGACTCGGCCGACGAAACCGAGTGCGGCTTCGACGAAGGTGTCGATCGTCGAGTCGGTGGTGAACTGTGTTTCGCCCGTCACGTCACCGGTGATGGCGACCTGGGTTGCCGGGCTGATGCCGGCCAGTAGCAGTGTGTCGCGCAGCTGAGCGAGGTCGGTGATGTCGGCGGTGATGACCACGCTGCCGCGTTCGATGGCGCCACCGAGCTTGGTCGGATCCATCGCGTGAATGTCGTCGATGTCGACGACGGTGCGAATTTCGCCCGACGGCATTCCTGCGTAGTCGGCGACGGCGGCCGAATAGCTGATGCCGGGGATGACCTCGACGGGTACTTCGGTGTCGGCGATATCGGATACTTCGGCCACGACCGAGGAGCGAGGGTAGGGGTTTCCGGTGATGAGCCGGGCCACTTGACGGCCGTCACGAGCGGCGGCCAACAGGTCTTTGGCCAGCTCGCCGGGGGTGGTCTCCGAGAGCGTGAAGACCGCTTCCTCACGCGCGCGGCCCTGGATGGATTCCAACAGTTGTTGAGGCAAGGTCCGGTCGTAGACCACCAGGTCCGCCTCAGCGATGGCGTCGATTGCTCGCTGAGTCAGGAGCCCCGGATCGCCGGGTCCGGTGCCGACGAACCGCACCCGACCGGCAATATTGTGGACACTTGTCATTTATCTCGCTCCATCAAAGTCTTATAGGTTTGGCTGAAGATGCTGGGCACGGGGATTCGACGACCCCGCATACCCCCGCCCAGGGACGTGAAGAGATCTCGCCGGTCGTCGAGCGTACCGAACAAGCCGTGGAATGTCACTTTCAAGTCCACTATGGTTTATCGCTGTGCGGCTCTTCGGGTGTGACCCGCAACGCCTTCGCGGTCTCGTGCGGTTCGACACTCGAAAGATCCGGTTCTTCCAGCGCAAACAACTCTCGCAGCGCCGCCGCGTAACTTTCTCCCCCCGGCTCCGCCGCCAACTGCCGTACCCGCACCGTCGGCTGGTGCAGCAGCTGACGAACCACGCGATGCACCGTATGAGCCACTTCGGCGCGCTGCTCGTCGGCCAGGTCCGGCAACCGTCGCCGCAGGCGCGACAACTCCGCCCCGACCACCTCGTCGGCCCGTGAACGCAGCGCCGCGACCGTCGGAGCGACCTGCGCGGCACGGGTGACCTCGGCGAACGCGTCGATCTCCTCCACCAGGATGCGCTCGGCCGCCTCGAGATATTGAACACCCGGTTGCGGGCGGTCCGCCGAGCCGAGAGAGGCTATGTCGACCAGGTGTACGCCGGGCAGATCGGCTACGGGAGCGGCCACGTCGCGAGGAACCGCGAGGTCACACACCAGCAGACGCGGCCTGCGTGACGCCAACACGGTCTCGTCGATGACCGGCGCCGGAGACCCCGTCGCCGAGACCACGACGTCCACATCCGCGATGATCTCGCCTAGGCGTTCCCACGGCACGGCTTCGGCCTCGTGGTTGGAGGCCAGCCGCTGCGCACGGTCGGGATCGCGGTTGACGACGAAACAACGCCCGGCCCCACGGCGACGCAACGCAGACAGGGTCAATGCACCCATCGCACCCGCGCCCACGACGAGCGCGTCCGCACCGGCCAGGGTGGTGTACTCCTCGCCTACCTCGAGTGCCGCACTGACGACGCTCGGAACGGCGGCGCTGACCTGTGCCTCCGACTGCACCCGCTTGCCGACCCGTAGAGCCTGCTGCAGCAGTTCGTGCAACAGACGCCCGGCGTGGCCGGCTTCACGTGCGGCCTCGTAGGCGGAGCGCAGCTGCCCCACGATCTGGGCTTCACCGGCGACCATCGAATCCAGGCCCGCCGCGACGGTGAAGGCGTGACGAACGGCCTGAGCCTCGTGGCGCACATACAGGCTGCCCGACAGCTCCTCAACGGACATCCCGGCCACGGCCGCCAAGCCGTCGGCGATCTCGGTGAGCCCACCGTGGAAAGCGGACACGGCGGCGTAAACCTCGACGCGGTTGCATGTCGACAGCACCGCAGACTCGGTGACGTACCGGCCGGTCAACAGGTCACCGGCGAATGCGCTCGCCCGTTCGCCCGACAAGGCGAGGCGTTCCAGGGTGTCGACCGGGGCCGTCCGATGGGAGCATCCCACCACCAGGAGGTTCACGTGCCCACCTTTCCATTACGGGACTTGCGATGTTCGTGAAACGACAGGATCTGCAACTCGACGGCGAGGTCGACCTTGCGCACATCGACGTTGTCGGGAACATCGAGCACGCACGGCGCGAAGTTCAAGATGCTTGTTACGCCCGCGTCGACAAGCGATTCGGCGACACGCTGTGCGGCGGCCGGCGGCGTGGCGATCACCGCGATCGAAATGCTCTCGCTGCGGATGATCTCCGGCAGCTCGTCCAAGTGCCGAATCGGCAGACCGTCAAGATGGGCACCGACTCGGTCTTCGGCGATGTCGAAGAGCGCGGCGATTCCGAATCCGCGGTTGGCGAATCCGCCGTACCCGGCCAGGGCCTTGCCCAAATGCCCGACCCCGACCAACGCGACCGAGCGGTGCTGGCGCAGCCCGAGCACTTCCGAGATCTGAGTGGTGAGCACGGCGATGTCGTAACCGACACCACGAGTGCCGTAGGAACCCAGGTGCGACAGGTCCTTGCGCAGCTTCGCCGAGTTGACGCCCGCCGCCACCGCGAGTGCCTCGCTGGAGATGGTGCCGTGTCCGGCTTCGGCGAGAGTGTGGAGGGCGTGAAGATATTCGGGCAGCCGCGACACCGTCGCGTCCGGGATCTGGCGATGCTCAGATCCGGCGGGAATGTCGAGCGGCAAGACGGGCCTTCCAGGTTTTTCTAGTGGATACCGGTTGCTTGCGGTATGGCACCGCCGATTCAGCTTAGCCCTTGTGAAAAGACGCACAATCGACGGCACCATGGGTCTCTCGGTCTTTGTGCAGGTCGTCGGCTCGATGACGAGCGGTGATCGGTGCGATCACGCCGCCTTGGCGAGCGCCACCGCATCCGTCAGGCTGTGGGCCACCGGGTGACCGCTGGCTTCGAGAAGGTCGACTGCGGTCGTCCCGCCGCTCACCAACACACAGGCGGCACCGGCTTCGACCGCTGCGGCCGCGTCGTCCAACGAGTCGCCGATCATCACCACGTCCGACGCCGCGGTGTTCAGCTCTTTGAGGTGATTAACGAGGTAGCGGTGTTTCCCGATGTCGGTGGGTTCACGCAGTCCGTCGACCCGGCTGAAAAGATCGAGCAATCCGTAGCCGGTTACCAGCGGTACGAGATCGTCGTGGTTCGACATGGACAAAAGCGACTGCGTCCCCTCCCAGGATGCCATGGCCTCGCGGGCACCGTCGGACAGTTTGCACTGCGGAAGCTGCTCTCGATACACGGCGTTGAACAGTTCGTTGAGTCGGTTGAACTCGGGTTCCGACATCGTCCGCCCAAGTCGTTCGCCGTAGAAGGCCGCCAGCGGACGGCGAAAACGCCTCCGGTGGGTCTCGGCGTCGAGTCCCGATCCGCCGAACGCGATCAGGGCTTCGTTGGAGGCGTGGACGACCGCGTCGAAATCGTTCAGCAGGGTCCCGTTCCAGTCCCATACAAGATGTGTTGCCATCGGCCCATATTAGGAGTGTTTTCCGGCCGTTTCGTTGTGTTGCGCGGTGCGCGAGCGGCGCCTTGCGGTGTCGTCGCAGGTAGTCGACATGTGTATCGGTTTTTCGGCGTATCCACTCGGCGGTGTTCACGGCCACGAATCATCCGTATTCGCTCGCCGTGTGTTATGGGGAGCGGCCTCGCGGGTGCCGCCGGAGGACTGCTCCGGCGGTCCGAACTCTTGTCCGCCTTGGGGTTTACCGGTCTACCAGGGACGTCGTCGACCCGGCGGGGTCTCCAGGTCCGCGACCAAGCGGTCCTCCTCAACGGTCCAGTAACCGTGTTCTCGGCCGTCCAGAAGGACTACGGGGAGACGATCACCGTATTCGCGGGCCATGTCGGGTTCGTCACCGACGTCGACTTCGCGCCACGACACGCCCGAACGTTCCGCGACACGCCGCATCGCGGTTCGGGCTTCCTCGCACAGATGGCAGTGTTGAGATGTGACCAGAACCAATCTATCCATGGTGTCCTTTCGGTGTCGAAAAGCGCTCTGGGACAACGAATGATCATGCCTGTGAGCTGGGGTTTGGGGGCGGCATCTGTTGCGGCCGACCGTCCGGGCGGGTCGGATGATCTCGAACGGATGAACCTTTTGCAAATGTCGCACATGTGGTCCGTCCGGCGCCGCACCGGCCCGGAAACAATCTGTATACGACCAATCACGTCCAACCGATAAGACGGGTTAACCCCTATCATCATCCGGGTCGGTTCGCCTTACAGACCTTGGGAACCGACATCCCCTCACCCGAGGAGGCCAATAGTGCCCGGCACCGTACCGGCGGTCACCGTAGACGTCGTCGCGCCACACATGCGCGACGCCCGCGATGCGCTTGCTCGCGGCCTGGACGCACTGCAGCAGCTGCTGAGTGTCGAGCTGAGCCCGGCCCGCGCCAACCGATCGCGGGCCGGTACCGACGCTGCAGGCAGGCGTGGTGGTTCGGTTCGTAAACCGTCACCGTCGCCGGCGCCTGCGCCCCGCATATCCGAAGAGCAGGACCCCAACGGGCCCGTCGAGGTGCGGGACCTGGTGGCCGCTGCCCAGAACGGGGACGTGGAGGCGTTCGGTCGTATCTACGACCGTTACAGCGACACCGTCTTTCGCTACATCTACTTCCGTGTCGGAAACCGTGCTCTGGCCGAAGACCTGGCGTCGGAGACCTTCCTGCGGGCTTTGCGACGCATCAACAGCTTCACCTGGCAGGGACGCGATTTCGGTGCGTGGTTGGTGACGATTGCGCGTAACCTCGTGGCAGACCACTTCAAGTCCGGCCGTTACCGCCTGGAGATGTCGACGGCCGAGGTTCTGGACACCGACCGTGTCGAGCGTTCACCCGAGGGCAACCCGGAGGGCATGGTCCTTGACAAGCTCACCAATGTGACGTTGTTGAAGGCCGTGAAGAAGCTCAATCCCGATCAGCAGGAATGCATAGTCTTGCGTTTTCTGCAGGGGTTCTCGGTCGCCGAGACCGCTCGTGCAATGCAAAAGAACGAAGGTGCGATCAAGGCTCTGCAGTATCGCGCCGTTCGAACGTTGGCGCGTTTGCTGCCCGAAGGATTCAGCCGATGAACAACCCTTAGCGAAACGGATCGCTCATCCCGATACTTACCCACCCCTTGAATCTCGTGGTTGAAAGCCCTTTAGATGTCACAGCTTGGAAAAAAGACGGGCAAATGTGCTGCGTCTTCAATGAAACACCACGTGAAGGACCCCACCCTCCGTCCGTGTGACCGTAACTTTGAGCCCTCCTGTGCGTTGGTACGAGTGCAATGGTCGACACGGTTCGACGAGAGGGGGTGCGCGACTTGATTCCGAATCCGTTTGAAAGACGCAAGGCGCAGCGGCTGGCCGACCTGTTGGAGGAGTCCGACGGCGGACCGCGGCAGAACGGCCGCACCGATCGTGATCACGAAGTTACCGAGCTCGCCCACGTCGGTCAGGCTCTGCAACAGGCTTCGCCGTCGATCGGTTCTGCGGCTACTCCCGATCCGGAATTTCACGCAGCACTGCGCCGTCGTCTGATGGCCACGGCGGCCGCCGAGGGCATCGGTACGGCGGCGAAAAAGTCGGTGGCGCCGATCGTCCCGCGTCAGCGGACTCGTCGTCGGTTCGCCTTTGCCGCTCTCGTCGTCGGTATGGTGTTGGGCTTGTCGGGAGTGGCCACGGCAAGTGGTGACGCCGTTCCCGGCGATGCTCTTTACCCGTTGAAGCGGACCACGGAGCGGGCGCAACTGG
This sequence comes from Candidatus Stackebrandtia excrementipullorum, assembly GCA_019113825.1. Lineage (GTDB taxonomy): Bacteria > Actinomycetota > Actinomycetes > Mycobacteriales > Micromonosporaceae > Stackebrandtia > Stackebrandtia excrementipullorum. The sequence continues at coordinate 33,599 of DXGR01000111.1, forward strand.
CATTGGCCGGTTCCGATGTGAACCGCGGTCAGCTGTATCTGGAATTCGCCCGGACCCGACTGTCGGAGGCCGAGGGGCTGACGTCCGACCCGGTGGCGTTGACGACCGCACTGTCGGACATGGACTCCGACACCATCGAAGGCGTCCGTTCTTTGACTACGGCAGCAGTGGAAAGAGAAGACGTCGTGGTGTTGGACGCCATCGACGTGTTCGTATCCGAGCAACGCCCCGCAGTGGTGACGTTGATGGATTCGGTTTCGGGTGAGGCCGGTATACGTGCCGCCGAAGCACTGTCCCTCTTGGATGAGGTGTCGCAGCGGTCGAATGAGTTGCGCAATATGCTGCCGTGCGTCACCGAGGACTCCAATACCGACCGGTTGGGACCGGTGGCGTCGGTGTGCAGTGCCATGCCCGAGTCCGACGGTGATGTGGGGGCTCCCGACGGGGCCGTGACCTCGGAGTGGGACGACGAAACCGGCCAGGGCGAGCAGAACCCGAGCGAGGGGGAGAACGGCGACACCGAATCTCCGTCACCTGAAGAAACTCCGAGTCCGTCTTCTTCGGACGACAATGAGGACGACGAGGATGAGGACGACGAGGACGACGAAGACGACGGCGGGTTTTTGTCCGAATTGGGCGACCTGCTTTCCGGCCTGTTGGGCGGATGGGTCTCGCGATAATGAGACATCCTGGGCGATTCTCGAAAATTGCCAACGGTTGACTGTTTCTGCTTCGTATTTGAGTCATGAGAAGGCTAGGCTCGTCCTGTGGAACTAGACGGTCCGGAATCCCACGCCATGGAAGATGTTTCGGCGAACCCGGAACGCGCGGCTGCGTTCTTCGACGTTGACAACACGCTTGTCCACGGTGCGTCGATCTATTGGTTTGCGCGGGGTTTGGCGTCGCGGAGATTTTTCAACAGTCGCGATCTGCTGAGATTCGCCTGGCAGCAGGCCCGATTTCGGATGCAGGGCGAAAACCATGATCACATAGCGCAGATCAAGGCCTCGGCGTTGGCTTTCGTCGCCGGCCGCGAGGTCGCCGAGATCGTCGCGTTGGGCGAGGAGATCTTCGACGACACGATCGAGGCGCGGATCTGGGCGGGAACTCAGGCATTGGCCGACGCGCACCTTGCCGCCGGGCAACGTGTGTGGTTGGTGACGGCCACCCCGGTGGAGCTGGCGGCGATCATCGCCCGTCGTCTTGGGTTCACCGGAGCGATCGGAACCGTTGGCGAGGTTGAGGACGGGCATTACACCGGTCGGTTGGTCAGCGACATCATGCATGGCCCGGCCAAAGCCGAGGCCATCCGCGAACTTGCGGTCCGGGAAGGGCTCGATCTCTCGCTGTGCACGGCGTACAGCGATTCGAGTAATGACCTCCCGATGTTGTCGACCGTCGGACACGCCGTGGCGATCAACCCCGACCAGGCGTTGCGCCGCGAAGCTCGGGTACGTGGCTGGCAGGTGCGCGATTTCCGCACCGGGCGCAAGCTCACGCGAGTTGCGGTCCCCGCTGCCGCCGCTGCGGGGCTGGTGGCCGGTGCCGTGGCCACCGGAGCAGCCTGGCGGCGGAGACAGACCGCGTTGGCCGCCGCGCGCAACAGCGCGGTGCCGCGTGACCGGCTCGCCGTCCGGGCCTCGACGCGTGCACGCCGCAGCTCGGTGCGTAACCGCGCGTAGATCCCCGCCGTGCCGTCCGTCGGTGGCGAGAAGCCTCTGTCGTGGGCGCTACGGTCATTGATGTGAGAAAGACCGACACGACGCCCGTCATCATGGGCGTGTTGAACGTGACCCCCGATTCGTTCAGCGACGGTGGAAGGTTCGTCGACCCCGACGACGCGGTCGACCGAGGCCTGTCGTTGCGTCGCGACGGCGCAGACATGGTGGACGTCGGAGGTGAATCGACGCGACCGGGCGCCGGTCGCGTTGACGCGGACGAGGAGGTCGCTCGCACTCGGGATGTGGTGCGGCGTCTGGCAGAGGCGGGGGTGTCGGTGAGTATCGACACGACACGATCGACCGTGGCGGCGGCGGCAATCGATGCCGGTGCGACCGTCGTGAACGACGTATCGGGTGGGTTGGCGGACCCACGCATGTTGCCGTTGGCCGCCGATAAGGGCGTCACGATGGTGCTTATGCATTGGCGTGCACATTCGGCGACCATGGCCGATCACGCTCACTATGAAGACGTGGTCGCCGAAGTCGTGGACGAGCTGTCGGTTCGTATCGACGCTGCCCGCGCCGCCGGTGTCTCCGACGACCGCATCGTGGTGGACCCCGGCCTCTGTTTCGCCAAACGAGCCGAACACAACTGGACTTTGGCGGCTCACCTGGATCGGTTGCAGGCGTTGGGGTACCCCGTGCTGTTCGGGGCGTCCCGCAAGTCGTACCTGGGGGCGTTGTTGTCGGAGAACGGGCGACCTCGTCCGGCTCCGGACCGTGACGCCGCGACGCTGGCCACGTCGCTGTTGGCGTTTCAGAACGGGGTCTGGGGCGTGCGGGTGCACGATGTGCGCGGCACCGCGGACGCGCGGGCCGTGTGGCAGGCGACGCGCCGCGCCAGGTAACCGCGTGGCGCCGTCACGCCTGCCGTACCGTGACACTGTGGCGGACCAACCCGACCGAATCACCCTGACAGGACTGCGCGTTCACGCTCACCACGGTGTGTACGAGTCTGAGCGGCTCACAGGTCAGGAGTTCATCATCGACGTCACGTTGCACGTGGACGCGTCACAGGCGGCGAAGAGCGACGACATCAACGACACGGTTCATTACGGCAAGCTTGCGGAATCACTGGTGCATCTGGTGTCCGGTGCCGAAGTCAACCTGTTGGAGACTCTGGCCGAACGCATCGCCACTGCGTGCTTGAGCGATCCGATGGTGGGAACGGTCGACGTGACGGTTCACAAGCCGCAAGCGCCGATTCCCTACAGCTTCACCGATGTGTCGGTGAGCATTACTCGGAGGCGAACGTGACCACGGTGGTACTCAGCCTCGGGGCCAATCTCGGCGACCGCAGGAAGGCTCTTCTGACGGCCGTTCGGTCTTTGAAACCGGACAACGTCTCCGAGGTGTACGAGACACCTCCTTGGGGAGACGACGAGCAGCCGACGTACTACAACGTCGCGTGTATCGCGACGGCGGACAGGTCGGCGACGGAGTGGCTGGAGGTCGCCGACGCCTGTGAACGTGCCGCCGGTCGTATCCGTGACCCGGATCGTCGCTTCGGTCCTCGGGTTCTGGACGTCGACATCGTGGCCGCATGGAGCGCATCGGGTGAGCCTGTTTTTTGCACCGATCCCCGACTGACGCTCCCTCACCCCCGGGCACATCTGCGCGCATTTGTGCTGGTGCCGTGGTTGTCGATAGACGCGACGGCGGCGATACCGGGCAAAGGGCGGGTCCGAGACCTGTTGCGCGACCGGGGGCTGGCCGCGGATGCCCGCACCCTTAGGCGGGTGGGCGGGCTAGAGTCGGGACACGATGCCTGAGCAGAACGAGCCGACCGAACCCGATGGGCCGCAGCCGTCCCTGAAGCCGACGACACTCTCGACACTGTTTGTCGCCGGATTGGCGACGGCGGCGCTCATGCTCATCCTTGCCACCCGTTATTACGAGTACTTTCCGACGATGTCCTGGTTCACGCCGGTACTGCTGATCGCAGTGGCGGTCCTGCTGGTCTACCTGGCCCGGCACACCAAATCCCGCATCGAACGAAAGCCCGGCTACGACCCGGTGGAACCGTTGCTGTTTGCACGGTTCGCCGCGCTGGCAAAGGCATGCGCCGTCGGGGGCGCCGTCATGGCGGGAGCCTATGGCGGCCTGTTGGTGTACACCACCGCGCAACGGCGGTTGGCCGCTGCTGCAGCGGATCTACCCGTGGTCGCTTTCGGAATGGGCGTCTGCCTGGTATTGGTGGCAGCTGCGATGTGGCTGGAACATTCCTGTCGGATACCGCCCGAAGACGAGGAGTCCGACGAGCGGTCGACCGGCGACGGCGCGTCTCACGCATAGGCCCGAGTTCGCCGAAATCTTTCACCTCCGGTGTGACCGGTGCGTGACGTTGTTGTGAAACCCTCACACTCAAGGGCCGCCACCGGATCGTCGGATCCACGTTAGGCCCTGACAAGCACGTGACCCCGCTGCGAACGACCGGGCGGGAACCGCGGCGCGACCGACGATGACCGCACACGGTGAGGTGACCTCGAGCATGTCCATGAACTACGCCGCCGGGTTCGACGCCGACCAAGCAGACACCGAGGACCACACCGGCCCCGACAGGCTCGGGATTCACATCCTGTGGGAAGCCCTGTTGGCCTTGGCGTTCGCGGGCGCCCTGTTCCTGCTGTACCGCGGAGAGTCGGTACTGGCGACGTCGGAGGGCCGCGATTCGGCGATCACGGCACTGGTGCCGCTTCTGTTGCTGGGAACGGCGATGGCGGCTTCGTTCCGTGTCGGAGCCGTGAACCTTGCCGCTGGTGGCATCGCCGTTCTGGCAGCGGCCACGTTTTCCGCGAACACCGATCGAGGACTCGCGGTCGCCCTGTTGGCGGCCGTTGGGCTCGCGTTGGCCTGCGGCCTCGTATTGGCGATCCTTGTGGTCGTGTTGCAGGCCCCGGGCTGGTTGGCGTCGGCGGGAGTGGCGGCGGTGGCGTGGCTGTGGGCGTTCGAGCACGTCAACCTGGCGCAACTGTCGCCGGACCCGTTTGCTTCGCTGCCGGTGTCGACGGCGTGGATTTGGCTCATCGCCGTTGCCGCACTGTCGATTTTCGGTGGCGTCGTGGGGGCGCTGAACGGTTGGCGAAACAGGTTCGGGGCGTGCCGGGATACGCCTGTCAATGCACACGACGTGAAGACGAAAAGCGTGACGGCCGCGGCCTTGACGGGTTCGGCGGTGTTGTCGGGCATGGCCGGTGTGTGGGTGGTGTGGACCGCTTCCGACGGGGCCGCGGTCATGACCGGGCTGGACCCGTTGTTGGTCGGTGTTTTCCCGATTGCGGCGGTCTTGCTCGGTGGGACGAGTGTTCTCGGTCGACGCGGCGGCATCCTCGGGACGGTACTGGCGTCGCTGTTGTTGATGACGCTGCTGTTGCTGCATCAGACCCGGGAGTGGGATTTTGACCCGTTGTGGACGTTGCTGGCCGCCGTCGGGGTGGGCATTGTCGTCACTCGCCTGGTGGAGGCTTTCGGTACTCCGGCCGAGCCGTCGGTCAAATCGTCGAACAGTGACATGACCACGTTCGACATGGGCGCAGGCATGGTCCCGACACAACCGACGGTCGGGTACGACGCCGCCGACATCGACCCGTATCGACGACCTGATTTCGATGGACACCACTGATTCGGCACGCTGTGCAACCCACCATGTTGGTGTGAGCGGGATATGTTGTGCGAGTCAGCCGTGGAAAGAGATGATCTGCATGACCAACGACCCTTCAGCGTCGCAGGCGCCCGACCCGACGGCCGTCAATCCGCCGGGTGTCGAATACCCTCCACTGTTCGGACCGCCTCCACCTGGCGATACCGATGGCGCCGCCGCCCCCACACCCACGCGGTCACATCGGACCCTGGACCGTGGGTGGCCCAACCTTGTCTGGGACGGGGTGCTGCTGTTCGTGGTCTTGGCGGCCGTGGTCGTCATGGTCGCCAAGGACGGATTCTCCGGCGGTCTCGACCCCCTGCATCTCGTGAACACGGCTCCGCTCTTGATCCTCGCCATGGCGCTGGGTGCGTCGATGCGTGTCGGGACGGTCAACCTCGCGGTCGCACATATAGCAGTGGCCGCCGTCTTTATCTATCCGCAGGTGGTTCCTTACGGAGAGGCTTTTGCCTGGCTGGCCGTTCTCGGGGCGACGGCGCTTACCGGTGTCGTCATCGCGCTCGCGGTAGTTCTACTTCGTACTCCGGCGTGGGCGGTGAGCCTGTTCATGGCCGTGGCGCTGACCATGGTGTTCCAGTTGCTGAGGTCGTCCGGCGACTACGGTGTTTCCCAGACACAGTTGATGATGACCCCGGGCTTGGCATGGGGTGTGATGGGTGTGGTGGCTCTTGCGTCTGTCGTCGGCGGTGCTGTCGCGATGGTGCCGTCTGTGAGGCGCCTCCAGCTGCGCGCGTCTCAATCGGTGGAGCAGACCGGCCGCAGCACACCCGCGACCGCGTTCACCATCATCGGGGCACTCGCCCTGTCAGGCGCCCTCGCCGGGGCTGCCGGCATTCTGAGCATGGCGCCGGGCGGCATGTATTTCCAAGCGAACGGCCGGGAGCTCCTTTACCTGTGCATGGCGTTGGCCATCCTGCTGTTTGGTGGGACCTCGGCGCGAGGAGGCCGTGGTGGTGTCATCGGTACGTTGTGCGCCACGATCCTGTTTTACGTGACCGGATCTATTGTCGATGCCTTGATCACGGGATGGATAAGCGGTTTCGTGGCCATCTTGGGTTTCCTGTTGGTGGGAATGATCGTCAGCCGCGTTCTCGGTGGCGGACCACGTGACCGGGTCGACGATGTGAAGTCGGAACCGACGTACGACACGTCGGCGGACGTTCCGGTTCACGAACCCGAACCGGAACCGTCGCCTCTGATGCCGCAGGAGCATGGATTCGCGCAGACCCTGCCGGACCGTTCCGCACCGCCTGCCCCGGTCGACGACGCCGCTCTGCAGCAGTACTGGCCGGTCGACCCGGCCCCCGGGCAGGTTTCGTCGCACTCGTCGACGGTCGACCCGGTCCCCGGGCCGCCGACTGTGCCTGCCCCCTCGGTGGTGTCGCAGCAGCCGCCCCCGATCACCGAGCAGCAGCCGCCCGTTGTGCCGGACGCCGCACCCCACACCGAAGCCGAGACCGTCGATCTCCACTCTGCGACGGCGCGGCCGATTTCGCCGGCGGCCGCCGAGTCGGCCCCGCCCGGCTTCGAGCAGATGGAACCGCCGCCGGACCCGTACCAGTACCGGCCTCCGGCTCAATAGCAACGGGGCCGGTTCACCGGTTACGGACGACGCCGGAGCCGATCCCCGTGTAATGCACGAGTAGTACGCGGTGACCTGCCCGAGGAAACGATGCAGGTCACCGCCTTCGCCCGGTCTTACCGCCGAGGTTGTCGCCGAAGCCGATGAGGGCGCACCGCCGTCAACGCGGTCGGGCACCGCCGCTTCGACATGGGGCTACCGGACATCGAATGCCTCACTTCGACGGGCCCCGTCAAGGCGAGGTGCGCTGTTTCCGACACGATGGTCTTCGCAGGTCACCACTTTCGACCACAACGCCGACGTTGTGAGGGTTCTCATCGCACCAGCCAGAAGGTTTTCCTCCTCACGGCAGGCGACCATCGCGGTCTTGTCATCGCAGTGTTGCCGCCTGCCCGTCACTCGTATCGCACGAACGTCATCGACCCTTGACCGGTAACCGTCTCCCGCACCGTGTCCGCACTGGGGCGATGGAATTCGTCGACCGCGCGGAAACGTGACGTGCTCGCTCCGGCCGGCGATAACATGTCCAACATCGACATTGTCGGTTGCCTGTACCTGTTTGAGCGCCGCGTCAACTCGCTCCTCCGTCGAACTTCAACGGCCCCCGGGCCGTGGCCGTCGCGGCGGGGACGTCCCCACCGCTGTCACAGCACCGCTGCGGGCTCGGCGGTGTTCACCGTGACTGTTGATCAAGGTGGGATATCGGCGAACCCATACGGTTCCGCGTTTGCGCCTTTGTGGAGGCAAAATTCGGGCCGGGCACCGTGCGGTCAGGTGGCCAGCGCCCGCCGAATCATGCCGGCCAATAGAACGCCGAGGTCGAGCCCGGCGGCTTCGACGGACATCGGGAACAGCGACGTCTCCGTCATGCCCGGCACAACATTCGCCTCCAACACCTGGGTGGCGCCCGATGCATCGACGATGAGGTCGATCCGCGAGAGGTCGCGCAATCCCAATGCCTCGTAGGCGTCGATGGCGGCCCTGGAGACGGTATCGGCGGTATCGGAATCCAATCGTGCGGGCACATGCCAAGTGGTGGCACCGGGGTTGTATCGCGCGGCGTAGTCGTAGTCACCCGTGTTGGGCTCGATCTCCACGAAAGGGAGCGCCACCGGCCCCGTGTCGCCGTCGATGACACCGACGGCGATATCGACACCGGGTGCAAGGCGCTCGACCAGAGCCACGTCGCCGTATGCGAAGCAGCCGACCATGGCGGCGGGAAGCTCGGTCTTCGCGTGCACCAGGTGGACGCCGAGCCCCGAGCCGCCGGCTGCCGGTTTGACGACCAGCGGTAGCCCGAGGCGTTCGGTGATGCGGTCGAGTAGAGGGCCCGCCCCGAGGTCGGAGAAGGTTTCACGTGGCAGCGCGATCCAATCGGGTGTGGTGACACCGGCTTCGGCCAGCAGCGCCTTTGCCGCCGGTTTGTCCCAGGCGCGGCGCGCGGACGCCGCGGACGGCCCCACATACGGGACGTCGATCAAATCAAGTATCGACCGGAGGGATCCGTCCTCACCGACGGCACCGTGCAAGGCGAACACCACGGCGTCGGGCGGGTCGGCCACCAGGGCGGGAAGAAGCGAACCGTCGACGTCGCGTAGCTCCGCCGTGAGGCCGATCCTGGTGAGGGCGTCGGTGATGCGGCGCCCCGAGCGCAGCGAGACGTCCCGCTCGTAGGACAGTCCGCCCGCCAGCACGATTACCCGGGCATCGGCCAGGGAGTCGTCGATGTCCGTGTGCGTCATGCGCCGAACGTCTCTCGCAGACGGACGGCCGAATCGATGACACCGGCCAACCGTCGCACGCCCGCGTGGATACGTTCGACGCTGGGGAAGGAGAAGTTGAGCCGCATGTGACCGTGTCCCGAACCGTTGGCGTAAAACCCGGTGCCGGGGACGTAGGCGACGCGTTCGGCCAATGCCTGCGGCAACATCGCCTTCGAGTCGAGTCCGGGCGGCAGTTGCGCCCATACGAACAATCCGCCGCCGGGACGTGTCCACGTCATCTCCGACGGCATGACGTCGGCCAGCCCGGCGAGCATTTCGTCGCGGCGTTCCTGGTAGAGCGTGCTGAACACCTTGACCTGTTGCCGCCACGGCATCGTCGTCAGGTAACGCGTCACGGCCGCCTGTGTCAACGCGGACGGACACAGGATCTGCGCCTCCGACGCGAGAACGAGTTTGTCACGCACCGCGGGCGGCGCCAGGACCCAGCCGACTCGCAGGCCGGCGGCGAACGTCTTGGAGAACGTGCCCAGGTAGACCACGCCGCCTCCGTCGCGTGCCCGCAGCGGCAGCGGCTGTCTCCCGTCAAAACTCAACATGCCGTAGGGGTCGTCCTCGACGATCAACAGACCGTGGCGTCGGCAGATGTCGAGAACCTGTTCACGTCGCTCGTCCGAAAGGGTCACACCCGTCGGGTTCTGATAGGTGGGAACGGTGTATAGGAACTTCGGGGGCCTGTCGCAGTCGGCAAGCGCCTCCTCGAGAGCCTCCGGTATCAGCCCGTCGTCGTCCATCGCGACGTGCTTGACCCGCGTCTGTGCCGCCTGAAAGACACCGAGTGCCCCGACGTAGGTGGGCCCCTCGGCGAGCACGATGTCGCCGGGATCGAGAAACACGGTCGCCAGAAGACTCAAACCCTGTTGTGCCCCCGCTGTCACGACGACGTCGTCGGGGGACGCCCCGGAGTCGGCGTCGATGCCCGACAGCGCCATGACACCACAGATTTCCTCGCGCAGCCGAGGTTGCCCTTGCCCGGGGCAATACAGCAGTGCCTCTGGCCCCTGTTCGTGCAGAAGCCGTGTGAACATCTTGCTCAGGTCTGGCATGGACAGTGCCGACGTGTCGGGATTGCCACCGGCCAACGAGACCACTTCGGGGCGACTGGCGACGGCGAACAGTGCACGAATCTCGGACTGTGCCATCCCGTGTATGCGTGCTGCGTAGCGGTCGGTGTAATCGTCGAGCGTTGTACCGGACACGTTGACCTCCCGAAGGCAGCGATATTGGGGAACGGTGACGGTCCAGGTCAGGGTACTTGCCGGTAACGGGGAAGCACGGTTTTGTTCCCGGCATGTGGCACGGCCGCGCACACGGTTGTGTGCCTCGGCGTGTGTTGCCCGAGGCTCCCGTTACCCGGAGATGCAGGAGTTTGCTCGATGATGACAAAAAGTGAGAGGATCGTTACCCTTCTGCGATCCTCGGGCTAGGATTGCCGGCGTGGCGCGACAAATGGCTAGTTTGACGCTCGACACGCTTCAGGATTTGCCGCAGCAATGCCGAAAGTGCGTGTTTTGGGAGCTGTCACCGGAATGCAGAACAAACAGGACCATGTCGGATCCGTTGCTGGACAAAGAGGCGTGGCTATCGGGAACGTTGCTTGACTGGGGAGGCTGCGGCCGCATTGTCTATGTGGACAAAATGCCGGCCGGGTATGTCACCTACGCCTCAAGCCGATATGTCCCGCGAGCCGCTCAATTCCCCACCGGGCCCCCGTCACCGGATGCAGCCCTCCTCATGACCGTTCACGTTGCACCGCCCTATACCGGCACCGGTCTGGGCCGGTTGTTGCTGCGGGCGGCCGCCGAAGATCTGGCTCGTCGAGGGATCAAGGCGTTGGAGGTTTTCGGAGACAACCGTGACGAAGAGGGTGCCTGCGTGGCCCCGGCCGGTTTCTTCCGATCCGTCGGTTTCAAAACCGTTGCCCACGATCGGTTCTACCCACGACTGCGTCTCGACCTTCGTACGCAACCGGAGTGGGGGGAGGCCGCGGGGTCCCTGGAAGTCGAAGTGGAGCGGTGGCTCGCCTCGATCACACCGATCGACATCCGCCGCACCGTGACGATCCGTTGATCGTTGACCGTGACAACGGCCGCGCACCCTCGAGTGGGATGCGCGGCCGTCACGGTTTTGTCTCAGGCGGCGGTTTCGATGAGCTTTCGGATGTCGCCCTTGGGCTTCGCGCCGATGATGCTGCCGACGGGTTCACCGTTCTTGAACAGCATCAGTGTGGGAACGCTCATGACCTGGTAATTGCGGGTCGTCTCGGGATTGGCATCCGTGTCGACCTTGACCACCGACACCTTGTCGCCCATTTCGGCGGCCAGCTCTTCGAGAATCGGCGAGACCTTGCGGCACGGTCCGCACCATTCGGCCCAAAAGTCGACAAGCACCGCGCCCTCGGCTTTCAGCACCTCCTGGTCGAACGTCTTATCGGTGACCGGCTTGGTAGCTCCCATGGTTAAGTCCTTGTGCTAGTTGTTTGCTTGCGCGTTCAGTTCTCGATGGCGGCGACGTAACGTTCGGCGTCGAGTGCCGCGGCACAACCGGTGCCGGCCGCGGTGACGGCCTGCTGGTAGGTGTGGTCGACCAGGTCGCCGGCGGCAAAGACCCCAGGCAGGCTCGTGCGCGTGCTGGGGGCGTCGACGAGGACGTAACCCTCGTCGTCGGTGTCGATCTGCTGATTGAACAGCTGGCTGCGGGGGTCGTGGCCGATGGCGACGAACACACCGGTCACATCCATATCATCGGATTCACCGGTGACGGTGTCTCGCACTCGAAGACCGGACACCTTTCCGTCACCGACGATCTCGTCGACGACGGTGTTCCACCGCACCTTGATCTTGGGGTTGGCCAAGGCGCGATCGGCCATGATCTTGCTTGCCCTGAACTCGTCACGACGGTGAATGATCGTCACCGAATCGGCGAACTTCGTCAAAAACGTCGCCTCCTCCATCGCGGAGTCGCCACCGCCGACAACGGCGATGTGCTGCTCCTTGAAGAAGAAGCCGTCACATGTGGCGCAGGCCGAAACCCCGTGTCCGAGCAGTTCCTGCTCGCCGGGCACCGACAGCGGACGCCATGCCGAGCCGGTCGCGAGAATAACGGCGTGCGCCTTGAACACCTGGTCACCGACCCACACGGTCTTGACGTCGCCGCTCAACTCGACCTTGGTCACGTCGTCGGTGAGCAGTTCGGCACCAAACCGTTCGGACTGCTTACGCATGTTGTCCATCAGGTCGGGGCCCATGATGCCGTCGGCGAAACCGGGGAAATTTTCGACGTCGGTCGTGGTCATCAATGCTCCACCGGATTCGGCGCCCTCAATGACCAGCGGTTTCAAGTCGGCGCGTGCGGTGTACAGCGCCGCCGTATAACCGGCGGGGCCGGACCCGATGATGATGACGTTGCGGATGTCGCTCACCTTTTACATGCTCCTTGCGCTGACTGGTCTCTGTGCGCCTGAACCGGCATTGAAATTGCGGCCAACGCCTTCGTCAACGCCATGGTACGGAAGCGGCATTCCCGACTGAGTCACACGCCACCGTCGTTGTGAGGCGCGCCGACCGCCGACCGAAAAGCGGTCAGTCTCCGTACGGAGCCGCGTGGTAGGCGTCATAGCCGACGTCGGCGCAGGCGGGACGCTGCGCCACGATCGTGCCGTTGCCGTCCTCGTCCACGACCACGACCACCACGGTCGGGTCTCCCTCAAAAGTTCCGAAGTCGACAGAGGTCACTGTGCCGCCGACCCGACCGGCGGCTCCGGCGACACAGACGTCGAGTTTGGCCGGATCCGAAGCCATGGGAACCAGCGCCGGATGCAGGTTCGTCACCGTTCCCGCGTCCGCGGCCAACGCATAGTCCAAACCGTCGGCCACATAGTCGTGTCCCGAATAGGTAACCCGGTACGACGCGTCGTTTGTTCCGAAGTCGTTCCCGTCCAGGTCCTCGGTCTCCATCTTGTCCTCGGTGCTGCCGAACTCGCTCTGCCCTTGGTCACCGTCCGACGCACCGGCGTCGGCGGTCGTCGGGGCATCCAACATGGTCGGGGACATCGCGAAAAAGACGACCCCGGCGAATACGGCGGCCACACCCGTCGTCGCCGCAGCCAGTATCCAGCCACGTCGCCACCACGGCTGTCGTGACGGGATCGGTGCCGGTGTGGGCGGCGGCTCGAGATCGGGTAGTTCGTCCAACACCCGGTCGAGTCGCGTGGCCACGTCGACGGGCAGTGTCGCGTACTGCGAAGACGCTTGGGTCAGCCGAGCCGACACCGTCGAGTCCTCACCGGGTGGCACGGCCCGGTTCGGCGGTACCGCGGTCACGATGTCCCCCCTTTCGGCGTGTGGTGCGTGTCGGGTCCTATGGATCGGACGTCGCCGGGCCCCGGCCGGTTCCCGTCGTCGGCGAGCAGCGTCGCCAACTGTGAGCGAGCTCTCGACGCCCGGCTTTTCACCGTGCCCGGCGGTACCTCCAGGATGGCGGCGACATCGGCGACCGGATAGCCCAGCATGTCGATGTAGACCACGACCGCGCGATGTTCGAAACTGAGTTGTGCCAGCGCTTCACGCACCGCCAACACCGCGGCGTGAGCCCCCGGATGGTCACGAGTGGCCTCTTCGGGAAGCCGATCGGACATCGGTACCGCGGGTCTGGCCTGCCGACGTCGAACACGATCCAGACATGCGTTGACGACGATGCGGTGCAACCACGTCGTGACGGCCGAATCGCCGCGAAACCTCGCCGCCGACCGGTAGGCGTTGATCATGGCGTCCTGCAACGCATCGGCGGCCTCCTCAGGGTCGGAGAGCGTGCGCAACGCCACCGCCCACAGCCGTTCACGGTGCCGCCGAAAAAGCTCGCCGAAGGCCTCCTTGTCGCCGCCCGTCGCATGACGGCGAAGCAGGTCCTTGTCAGCTGTTTCGGACAGACTCATGGGGCACCGCGTTAACGCGCGAACACTTCGAGCTCGGAAACGGCCCACTGGTATTGCGCGGCGCCGAGCTCGGCGGGTACCGAACACCAGATCAGCAGATAGCGGGTCGGTGGAGCGTCCGTGATCGGCAGGAATGTGAGTGACGTGGAATCGGCCACCTGATCCTCGGAGATGACCGTCAGCTCGGGGGTGGTGCCCGCCATCGACGGGTCGCCCACGTAAACCCCGACCGTGCTTCCGGGAACCAGCATGCGCAGGTTGACCGTGGCGACGTCACGAACCTCGCCGAGGTCTACCAACAGCCCCATGCCCTCCTTGAAACCGCCCCAGTTTTGTTGCTGGTAGACACTGGTGGCCCAGTCGGTGTCGCCGTCGCCGTCGACGACGTGGCCGGGGTTGTTTTTGGCGCTCTGGTCGCCGTTGTCCGGGTCGATGACACTGATCGCGTCGGGGCTCAAGTCCAGTTTGACCGGTTCCTGTGGCGTCGAGTCGTCGCCGTCGTCGCCTTCCTCGTCCTGGACGGTCTCGGTGGGATCGGCGGCGGAGTCACCACTGGAGGGCTCACCGGGGATCAGGATGATGGCGGCGAGCAGTCCCAACAGGGCCAACCCCACCAGCGCTCCGGTACCGATCGCCAAGCGCCTGCCGACGGCCTTGGCCGGCAACGAGGGTTCGGCGTCGGCGGAGTCGGGGGCCACCAGTGCCAAGGCACTGGACTCTTCACGCATCTGGGCCTGTCGACCGAGCTCGTCGGTCAATTCGGCGGCCGTCGGGGGAGCCGTCTGAGCAGACAGCAGGTCTCGGACCAGGATGTCGAGACGTTCGGGGATGTCATCCCGCAGTTGGGAGACCGCGACGGGGTCGCCGTCGGCGTCCACCGGCGCGTCGGGGAGCGAAGCCGGGCCCGGGACCGTACGCGGCCAGCCACCGGTCAGAGCGCAGTACAACGTGGCGCCCAGGGCACGTACATCACCGACCTGTGTCGCGGTCGCGTCCGCCCGAGGGTCGGCCAGTACCGCACGATCGTCCGACGACAGGAGGACCGTTCCGGGGTGGATGTTGCCGTGAGCGACACCGGTGGCGTGAACGGCGGCTACAGCAGCCGAGACACATTGCAGGATTTCGACGACGTGGTCGACGGCCAACGGAGTGGCGCCGATCGTGTCGCGCAGGGACTGTCCATCAACCCATTCGCGTACCACATAAGCGCAATCACCCTGGTCGACGGCATCGTAAACGCCGACGATGTTGGGATGGTTGACGCGGCTTGCCGCCACTGCCGCGGCGAGCATCTCCTCGGCCTCCGGGCCTCCCGGGATACGCAGCACCACCGTTACCGGACGATTCAGTAGTACGTCCATGCCACGCCACACCTGGCGACCCGATGAGTCGTCGTTGATGTGTGCGGCGAGGCTGTAACGGTCGGCAAGCAGGTCTCCTATCGAAGGAGTAGCCACCCCTGCCACGCTTTCCTCCATCCGGTTGCGGCCCTGGCATCGCGCCGGGCTTGCAGTTTGGCCGGTGTCGGTCGAAATCGACGCTTGAGACACGCAGCTTTAGAGTAGTCGGATCGAAGCCGATCCGACTAGGGCCTGCCGGGTAAAACCGGACATACCTGGTCCACTCGACTTTCCTGTCAAGACTTGACGAACAACGACATCGAGTTCCCGGGGAACACGTCCCCGTGGCTGTCCGGCAGTACCGATTATGACTTACCCAACTTGGCCTTGATCATCGATGTCAGGTCATGTATTTCGGGGATGCGAAGCAGGTACGCGGCCACACCGTAGACGGCCAGGATCAACACACCGAGCCCCGCCAGTATCCCGACCAACGTGATCTTCCCGGCGTCGGCGTCGGGAAGCACGCTCAAAGCGGCCCAACCGACCACGCCGGCGATCACACCGGCGACCAGCTGGCGCGCCCAGGTGGAGCCGACCTGACGCATCCCGAGTAGGCCCACTCGACGACGCAGGTAGTAGGTCGACAGGACGACGGTCAGGACGAAGGACAACCCGAGGGCACCCATCAGACCTGCGACAACCTGCTCCGCCGGGAACAACACGACCACGAGCAGGCATCCGATCACCCGCACCGCCACCACGGGAAGGTTGATCAACGCGACCGTCTTCGTGTCCGTCATCGCGTAGAACGCGAAGGTCTGCAACTGGCTGATCGCGAAGGGAATCAACGTGACTCCCGCCACCGCGATGATCAGACCCGTTGCCGAGGCGGACGCGAAGTCGAAGTTCCCCCAGTCGAACAGCAACACGGCCAACGGCGTTCCCAAGACGACATAACACACCGTGATGGGCATCAACGCCAAAGTCGACAGACGGGTGCCCTGCGACAACCCGGCCGCCACATCACCGAACCGGCCCTCGGACGCCGCCTGCGACAGCCTGGGCATCAACGCCGTGATGATCGATACCGCGATGATGCCGTGAGCCATCATCATGATCAGATACGCGTTGTTGTAATGGATCGGGCCGGGCGTCAACACACCCGGTTCACCGTTGGCGGCCGCGTAGTTCGCCAACCGGATAAGCACGACCATCGCGACCTGGTTCATCGCGACGTACAACAGGATCCAGGCCCCGAGCCGCCCGATCTCTCCAAGCCCCAGCGCCCGGAAGTCCCAGCGCCACTTCCAACGGAACCCGACCTTGCGCAGCGCAGGCCACAGTGCCAACGACTGCGTCACGATGCCGGCCAGGGTTCCCAACCCCAAAACCAGGACCATCGCGTTGGAGACGTTGCCCGAGATGATCGCTTCCCGCTCCGCATCGTTGCCGGTCGACGTGTACAGAACGAAGAACACGGCGCCGACGACGATGATGACGATGTTGTTGAGGATCGGCGCCCACATCGGCATGGCGAAATGATCACGCGTGTTCAACACGGCCTGAAGCAGCGCGCACAACCCGTAAAAGAAAATGGCCGGCAGCATGAAGTAACTCAGCTGGGTCACCAGTTCGTGATTGTCTTCGGTTGCCAGCCGGGTCAACAGTGGTGCCGCGGCCACGATCAACGCGGTCGCGATCGCCAGGAACGTCACCGCCAACGACAGCAGTCGCTGTGTATAGGCCACGCCCTGATCGGCGTCGCGATTGCGAGCCTTCACGATCAACGGCACGACGACGCTCGTGAGAATGCCGCCCATCAGCATCTCGTAGATCATTTGAGGGAAGTACTGCGCGGTGGTATAGCTGTTTCCCAGTACCAACCCGCCCAACGCGGCGCCCATCACCACATTGCGCAGGAAACCGGTAACCCTGGATACCAGGGAACCCGCCGCCATGACGACGCCGTGTCGCGCCAAGCTCGGGGTGGAAGCTTTAGTCTCGGTCACGCAGAAGCCTTCCGATAAGCTTTTCGATCGATGTCAGACCGTATCGGAACCGAAATTACTGTGCCTCGCGTGGCCACGGCTCTTGGCGAGGTCTTTGCCGACGCCGGGCACGAGTTGCACCTGGTGGGCGGCCCCGTCCGCGACGCCATCCTGCGTAGAGCCAGTGACGACCTCGACTTCGCCACGAGTGCGCGGCCCGAGGAGACGTTGGCAATCCTGAAACAACACGGGTCCACCACGTGGACCACCGGTCAGGCCTTCGGCACGATCGGTGCCGTGTTTCGGGGGAACCGCGTCGAAGTCACGACCTTCCGGGCCGACTCATACGACCGAGTCAGCCGTAACCCGACCGTCGCCTACGGCGACAATCTGGTGGACGACCTGCGTCGCCGCGATTTCACGATCAACGCGATGGCGGTGTCGCTACCGGGTAACGAGTTCAGTGACCCCTTCGACGGCATCGGAGACCTGGCGCGACGTGTCATCCGGACCCCGACGGCTCCGGAGGAATCGTTTGCGGACGATCCGCTGCGCATGATGCGTGCGGCCCGCTTCGCCGCGCAACTCGAGTTCGACGTGGACGCCGATGTACGGCAGGCCATGACAGACATGGCGACCGACCTCGACCGCATCACACCCGAACGCATCCGTGACGAGTTCGTCAAGCTCATGGGCGGTGTCGATCCGGTCATCGGTCTGCGAATGCTCGTGGACACCGGGCTGGCCGACCGGTTCATGCCCGAGTTGTCGGCTCTGCGCATGGCCATCGACGAACACGCGCAACACAAGGACGTGTACGAGCACACACTCACCGTGGTGCGAAACGCCGTCGAGCTGGAAGACGACGGGCCGGACACGACGCTGCGCATCGCGGCGTTGCTGCACGACATAGGAAAACCCGACACCAAGGGTGTGTCGCCGTCAGGGCGTGTCACGTTTCACCACCACGAGTTGGTCGGCGCCCGTATGGCTCGCAAACGCCTGCGCGCGTTGCGGTTTTCCAAGGACGAGACAGCCGAAATCTGTGAACTGATCGCACTTCACCTGCGTTTTTACGGCTACGGCCGTGGCGAGTGGACCGATTCGGCGGTGCGGCGTTATGTCACCGACGCGGGCCCGTATCTCCCCAGGCTGCACAAACTCGTGCGGTCGGACTGCACGACCCGAAACAAACGCAAGGCGATGCGGTTGGCCGCCGACTACGACGCGTTGGAGGCAAGGATCGATCGCCTGGCCGCCGAGGAGGACCTCGCCAAGGTCCGTCCCGACCTCGACGGCAACGAGATCATGCGGTTGTTGAACCTGCCTCCGGGCCGGGAGGTCGGTCAGGCGTGGAAGCACCTGAAGGAGGTTCGGCTGGAGCGCGGACCGTTGACACGTGAGGCCGCGGAGACGGAACTGTTCGCGTGGGCGGCGGCCCAGGGGATCGAGGTCCCCGGCCAAGTCTCGGCCGACTCGTCGGATTCGTGATGGTCGACCCGCAGCAGGAGCTCGACACGGTGTTGGCGGAGGCGGTACCGGCCCGGGCCGCCTCCGCAGCGGCAGTGATCGGGGTCGACGGCGAGATCGTCGCCCGGTCCGGTGTCGGCGAGACGGTGCGTTACGCCGACGCCAAGGGGACCGTCGCGTCGGAGCGACCGCGCGCCGACGTGAACACCGTGTACGACCTCGCGTCGTTGACGAAGGTCTACACCACCGTGGCGGCTTTGGTCATGACGCAGCAGGGCCGGATGGACCTGGACCGGCCCGTGCGGGCCTGGCTGCCCGAATACGTCGACGGCGAGGTCACGGTTCGCCATCTGCTGACGCATACCGCCGGGCTCCCCGCCGGAGTCGGGTTGCGAGGCACCGAACCCGATATCCGTCGTGACATGCTCATGTCGACGGCGCCCGAGGCCCGACCCGGGAAGACACACCGTTATTCGGACGTGTCGTTCATTCTCCTCGGATGGGCCCTCGAGACCGCCGCAGACGAGACTCTCGACCAACTCATGGACTCGTTGATCCTGACTCCCCTGGGGCTCACCGATACCGGGTACGGACCGGTGACCCCGGCGGACCGGGCGGCCGCCACCGAGTACAAGAACGGCGTGTTGCGGCAGGGTGTCGTCCACGACGAAACCGCATTTCTGTTGGGCGGGGCGTGCGGCCATGCCGGCCTGTTCGGCACCGTCGACGACGTGTGGCGGTTCTCGGAGGCTCTGCGAACCGGTGACTTGTTGACACCCGAGACCACGAGGGACATGTTGCGTTGTCACGTCCGGGCCGACGGGTTCGGACAGGGGCTCGGGGTGCGACGAGACGACCCTGCGGTCACCGGGTCGTTGTCGGGTTCTTTTGGACATACGGGGTTCACCGGAACCTCGCTCGTGGTCGACGTGGACCGTGCCGTGAGCGTTGTCCTGACGACAAACCGAGTTCATCCGGTACGCACGCGGGCGGGTGTGAATCCGGTACGGTGCGCGATAGCCGATATCGCCTACCGCGCGCAACGGAGGAAACATGCTGGAACGTCCTAGGGCACCATGGCCGTACGACCTGCTACCCAAGGTCGGCGAATTCACCGTGGTCTCCGACGATGTCCGTGACGGTGAGATGCTCGCCGAGCCCCACACCTTCGCCGGGGGCAATACGTCGCCTCACCTGAGCTGGTCTGGCCATCCGGACGCGACCCGCAGCTTCGCCGTGACCTGTTTCGACCCCGATGCCCCGACGGCGTCCGGCTGGTGGCACTGGGTTGTGCTCAACATCCCGGCCACGGTCACGGAGCTGGCGACCGGTGCCGGGAACCCCGACGGTTCCGGCGTGCCCGAAGGCGCCGTCTCGTTGCGCAACGACATGGGAACCTCCGGTTACGGCGGCGCAGCCCCGCCGGAAGGCGACTACCCGCACCGGTACCTGTTCGCCGTCCACGCCGTCGACACCGAGCGACTGGACGTCGACGAATCGGCCTCCTGCGCGATGGCCGGGTTCAACCTGGCCTTCCACACATTGGCACGTGCGGTCGTGGCCCCCGTCTACCGGCACTGATCCGTTGAACAACGAATGTGGACGCGGCCGTCCGCGGCGGTCCACATTCGTACGTCGTCCACAGGCCGACTCTTATCCACAGCTCGAACGTCGCCTTAAGCTCTCCTTCAGCAACACCGGGTTACGTTCAAGCCATGGGGTGGAGGATGGCGGCCCCCGGTCGCCCGACGTCGGCACGATTGTGGCGCGTCGCGGCTCGGCGGGTGGCTTTTAGAAGGTCCACCACAGGAAACGGATCAGACGCCGGACCGTCACCGAGCTTGTTTTCGCCGTCCCGGAGATCGTGAAGCGGACGCCTCGGGTGTCCCCGGTGAAGGGCACCCGGTTGGACATGGAGGAGGCCTTGAGCGCGACGTTTTCCTCTGCGTAGGCGTTTTCCGGGAGAACCAACACGATCGACGAATTCTTGGAATCCAGGACGATGTCGATCTCCTGGTGCCCGATCGCGGCATCGGTGAAGTTCAGTTTGATCGAGGACCCTTTGGGCCGCAGCGCGATGCGTTTGGGCACGAGCCAGCGTCCACGGCGTGAGAGCGACGACGACTTCGGCGCCAGTTCGAGGCTGTCGGCGGCGGCTTGTTTCGCCTTGTCCGGTCGGGGGAGATCCGCCATGATCCGGGCCAGGTCGCCGAACGTTTTGGCGACGGCGACGGCCTGACAGCGGTCGTCGAATTCGTCGAGGTCGATGCGCCCTTCGCCGGCGCAGGCTTGAAGGTGAGCTATCGCCTCGTCACGTTCGGCATCCGAGATGCGCATGTCGGGTCGCTCGATGTCAGCCGCCATGCTTTTCAGCCTGCCAGCATCCGCCTGTTCATGCCAGTGCGGGGGGCGTGCCGAACGTGGCGCGTAACGAAACGGTCGATCCGGCGTCGCCGGTCGAGGAGCCGGTGGGGACCGGTATGTCCCCACCGGCGGGCATCAGGCGGCGCAGAACGCGGCCCACGCGTCCTGTCCGGCTTCATCGCGGATGCGGAAGTCGGTGAAGCCGTGGTCGGTGAAATCGATGTCGAAGTACTGCACCCACAGGGCGTCGTTGTCGGTGAGGTAGGTCGCCACCTCGGTCAACCAGGCGGCTCGTTCGGTTCCGTCGTCCCCGGGGACCAGGTCGCTGCCCGTTTCGGCGACGGCGAACGGCAATCCCGTGTCACGACTTATCTGGACGGACTTGCCGAACAGGTCTTCCGGGTCGCGGTAGGTGTCGGGGTCGGCGTGGATGTCGTTGTAGGTGTCCCACGCCAGGACGTCGATGGTGTCGGTCCCGGGGAAGTAGTCGTTCCAGTCGCGGCCCGAGCCGTTCTCGAGAGTCCATCCCATCAGGATCAGCGTGGCCGACAGTCGTGGATTGTCGGCGGGGTCGGCGAGCGTGACCAGGTGTTTCCAGGCTTGACGGTAATCGTCGGCGCTGAAGTGGCCGTCCTCGATGTTGTCTTCGGGTTCGTGGTAGTAGGACCAGTAGATGTCGCGGTCGGTGGGCGCATCGGCGAACCACCGTTTCAGGTGGGCGTCGTGTTTTCCGGCAAGGATTTCCGTGGGGTCGGCCTTGAAGGAGACGGTGAGCGTCAAACCGTCGGCGTCGATCCGGCCCGGCCAGTCGGCCGGAAGTCCCGAGTAGAAGACGCGCACCGATTCAAGGCCGTATCGGCCGTTCAACCGGTCGAAGGCGTCCTGGTACGTCGAGTCGCCGTATTCGGGTTCGACGAGGAAGGACGCGCCGCACAGAGTCGAGTTCTGTTGCGGCGCGACGTCGTCGGCGAAGGCGAGGCCGGATCCGGCGACCAGGGCACATGCGGCGGTGACGGCTGCGGCGTAACGGAATCGACGGCTCACGCGGCGTCGAGCAGGCAAGGACAAGGACTACTCCTATTGGCAGGCAACGCGAAAGCGCGTTGCCGATTTGGCAAGGACGTGAGGCCGATATGAAGTCTATGCGCCGTTTCGTCACTTACATATGCCAATAGTCCGATTTATTGGTTAAATATGGTAAATCGGTGGTTTCGTCGCCGGTCAGTACTCGTCGCGCCACACCGGGCACGACATGCAGCGAGGCCCACCTCGGCCCGAGCCGACTTCGGAGCCCGCTATTTCGATGACCTCGATGCCGGCCTGCGACAAACGGCGGTTCGTCTCGATGTTGCGCTCGTAGGCGACACACAAACGAGGCGCGATCGCCAACGTGTTGTTTCCGTCGTCCCACTGTTCACGCTCGGCTGTGACCGGGTCCAAGCCCGTGTCGATGAGTCGAAGCGCATCGATGCCCATCGCCTTGGCGGCCGCCGTCAGGAACGGCGACGGACCGCTGACGCTGATGCCCTCCTCGGTCGGGTTGACCGTGTACGCGACGAGTGTGTCGGCCACGTTCGGGTACATGACCATGGCGTCGACGTCGACCATGGTGCAGATCGTGTCCAGATGCATCGTCGCTCGTTCCTGAGCGATCGGCACCGCGAGAATCGTGTGTGCGAGCTTGGCTTCGAAGATGCGGTTGGCAAGTCGTTCGACACCTGCGGGTGTGGTCCGCTCTCCGACCCCGATGGCCAGCACACCGGGGGCCAACAGCAGAACGTCACCGCCCTCGACATGTTCCAGGTCGGGACCGTACAGCGTTTCCACGCCTTTGAAACGCGGGTGGTGAGCGTAAATGAGGCTTGTCAGCGATGTTTCGCGGCGCCGTGCCCGCATCGCCAGCGACGTCACGGCCACCCGGTCGCCGATCCACAGGGACGAATCCCGAGTGAACAGAAGGTTGGGCAGGGGGTCGATGACGAAGTCGTGCCGACCGGTGAGGGTGTAGACCAGGCCGCCGCCTCCCTTGACCTCGTCGCGGGACAGCCCGGCTATGAGCGTCGTGACGAGCTGATCGGTGTCGAGGTCGGCGAGCTGCCCCCGCAGGCGGTCGCGCAAGGTGTCGCCGAGGCGGATGTCGGCGAGCACGTCGTCGACGGCGGCCTGACGAGCCTGCGGCACCTCCAACGTGGTCCGCAGCAGGTCGTGCATGTAAAGGACTTCGACGTCGTGGTCGCGAAGCGCCTGAGCGAACGTGTCGTGCTCCTGTTGCGCACGGTCCACCCACGGAATGCCGTCGAACAGCAACGAATCGTTGTTGCGGGGTGTCAGGCGGGACAGTTCCGGCCCGGGACGGTGCAGGATCACCGTGCGGAGCCTGCCTACTTCGCTACGTACCTGATACTCGGTCGCGGACCGGTCACTGAGTGGGTGGGACATAAGGTCGAAGCTTAGGCCGTGACAAACCGTCTCAGCATGTGGCCCCATGGGTGCGAGGACCCCCTGGCGTGAGCGAGGCACTGCGGCTACCTTCGGTAGCGACCGGTGTCCGTTTCCTCGCCGGGGCTCGGGCCTCAGGCGGGTTTCCCTGTGCACCGGCACCGTTGCGTGACGAAGGAGCCTGGCATGCCGCACATTGAACTGTCACTGTCGGCCGGTGACGGCGAGGTGTCGACCTGCAAACGCTGGGGGACCCCGGTGAAGAGTTCATCCGATGCGTGCCTGCTGTTGGACGGGTCCGGCCGTATCGTGGCGACCTCACCCTCGTGCCGCGCAATGTTGGGACTTCCCGACGGTATCGACGCCCACGGTCGTACGCTCCTCGACGGCGCCATCAGGTTGATCGGATTCGCCGCAGGCGGTGGCGCTCTCCCGCGATGGGACGTCGAACGCATTCCGCCTCTTCAGGCGTTGAGCACCGGCGCCCTGGCGCGCGGACTGATGCGGGTGACCGCGGCCGGAGTACCACGAACACTGGACGCGATCGCCACCCCGCTGCACGGTGGCACTGAAATCGTCGGGTCGCTGTCGTTCTTCCGGCGGTGTTGACGGGATTTTTCCGACAACGCCGAGAGCTGCATGTCCCGCGTTCGGCGTCATGGTGATGTAACACTCTGCGGCTATGAAGCGCCTACTTGTGTCCGTGACCGCCGCAGCCGTCGTGGCGGTCCCGTCGACCGCCCACACCGCCGAGGTGTCGGACGTTCCCGTCGTCGGCACGGCTTTCGACGGGACGGTGCACGCCGTCGAGTATCACGACGGGGTCGTTTACTCCGGTGGTGATTTCGTTCACGCGTATGAGGACGGCACTAGGCATGACCGCACCCATCTCGCGCGACCACGACCGTAGGTGAGTTGACGTCGTTTTCGCCGGTGCTGG
Source organism: Candidatus Stackebrandtia excrementipullorum (assembly GCA_019113825.1). Lineage (GTDB taxonomy): Bacteria > Actinomycetota > Actinomycetes > Mycobacteriales > Micromonosporaceae > Stackebrandtia > Stackebrandtia excrementipullorum. The sequence goes on from DXGR01000111.1 coordinate 57,821, forward strand.
ACGGCTCGGTCGAGGCGATGACCGTGGCCGCGAACCATCTGTACGTGGCGGGTCGGTTCAGCCGTGTCGACGGTGTGGCCATGCAGCGGGTCGCTCGTTTCGATCTGTCCAGCGGTGACCTCGATCGGGATTTTCGGGTGCGGATCAACGCGTTGCCGCGGGCTCTCGCGGTCCGGGGCGACAGGATCTATATAGGAGGAGACTTCAACGGTGTCAATGGTGAACCGCGCACCAAACTGGCGGCGGTCGACGTTGCGGACGGCGCCCTGATCGACGACTTCGTTCCCGCTTTGGACAGAGGAGTCCGGGCGATAGAGGTGTCGCGGGGCCGGATCTACGTCGGAGGCGGCTTCACCGAGATCGACGGTGTCGCCCGGAGGAAGCTGGCCGCACTGGATGCGGAGACCGGGGAACTCGTCACGTCGTTCACGCCGACGACCAACGGGGTCGTGTACGACATCGCGGTGTCCGACGGCCGCCTTTACGCGGCGGCCGGTGGCCCTGGCGGGCGGGTTCACGCCTTTGACACCGCCGGAACCGAGATGTGGCAGCGCACCACCGACGGAGATGTGACGGCCGTTACCGTTCACGACGGAGTCGTCTACGCCGGTGGACACTTCGAGAAGGTCTGCGAGGGAAGCGAAACCGGAGACGGTGGAGCGTGCAGCGAAGGCGTGCAGGCCAAGCGGAGAAAGCTGTTCGCGGTCACGACGCAGAACTCGATGCTGGGGTGGAATCCCGACGCCGATTCCGTGTTGGGGGTTTTTTCACTGGACGCGGGAGGTCGCACGGTGGCCGCCGGCGGCACGTTTTTGACTTTCGGCGCCGGTGAGATCAAGCAGCGCGCGTTGGCGCTGTTCCGGCCGTGACCCGCGAGAACGACGGCGCCCGATGTTGTTGAGCATCGGGCGTTTTTTTATGTGCGAGGGCGCTACCGATCGGTGGACGTGGTGCTTACGCTAGGAACCATGAGTGACTCCTGGGCGGTACCCGGAGCTCGCAGCGCCCCGGCCACCCACTGGCCGCCTGCGGCCCCCGCCGACGCCTCCCGTCGGCCCGGCATGCGACCGGTTCGCAGCCCCGAACAGCATCGGCCCCCTCCACAGGCACCTCACCGTGCGCCGTGGAGTCCGATGGCACGGCCCGCACGCCCCACCTACCAGGAGACCCACCGCGTCACGCCGGTGGGAGTGTGCGCGGGTGCCGGCGCGACGTTTTTGTGGTTGCTGGTGACCGCCCTGTTGGGGGTCGACCTGGCGTCCACCATGTGGGTGATGCTTGTCGCCGGCATATTCGCGTTCGCCGCTGCGTGGCTGTTGGCCTCTTACGGTGATCGTGGTGTGGCCGTGGGTGTCGCCTCGGTGGCCGGTGCCTCGTTGGCGGTCGTGGGGCTTGTGGTGGAATGGCACGCATTCGGCGGTAGCTGGATTCTCTGGTAGCCGTACTCTGTGAGTCTCATGGTCGTTCGGCGGCCCGGCTCAACCGATATAGCCCATTTTAGATTTCTCGTTCCTCGGGGGTTCATGTTGTCTTATTTCGCTGCTGCTGCCACTCGGGTCGGTGACACCTGGGAGGCCGTCGAGGTCGATCTTGACGGAGTCGACGACCTCGACGAGGTCGTCGACAGGCTGCGCGACGTCGATTCCAGCGCCGACGTCTCCTTGCTTTTCGTGGAGGCCGATGACGAGTACCTGGTCGTGATGCGGCTGGACGATGGCGACGACCTTCGTGTGTTTTGCTCGGACGCGCCCTTCGCGGATGAAAGCAAGCTGGGCGCGGTGTTGTTGGCCGACACCGACACCGAACCGGCCGAGGTCCTCGACGACGAAGAAGTGCCGGTGAAGAGCGAGCTGGACGTCGAACCGGTCGGCGACTCCGACCTGTTGGCGGACCTCGGGGTTTCGGCGTCCGTGCTTCTGTCGTTGTGCGCGAAGGACGGCATGTTGCCGTCGGACGTGACCGCCGAGGTTGCCGGGCAGCTCGGCTGCGGCGACGTCATGGAAGAGGTGCATGAAGCCTGATTCGACGCACCTGGAGTGGATGCGTCGAGCATTGGATGTTGCGGCGACGGCCGGCGACGACATCCCCATCGGGGCCGTGGTCTTCAACTCCGGCGGTGTCGAACTGGCCGCGGCGAGTAATGCGCGCGAGGCTACCGGCGATCCCACTGCCCACGCCGAGGTCCTCGCCATTCGACAGGCGGCCGCCGTACACGGTGACGGCTGGCGGCTGGAGGGCTGCACTCTGGTCGTGACCGTGGAACCGTGCACGATGTGCGCCGGGGCGATCACGCTTGCTCGAATCGGGACCGTTGTATTCGGTGCATACGAACCCAAGACCGGCGCGGTGGCGTCGTTGTGGGATGTGCTGCGCGACCGCAGGCTGTCGCACAGGCCGCAGGTTCTCGGCGGGGTTTTGGCTCAGGACTCGGCCGCGTTGCTTCGTGGATTCTTTGATCGGTCTTGACCGGACTCGATGAGGTATTCGATGAACCGTGCTCGCAGCAGTGGTTCGACGTCGCCGTAGTCGGTGTCGTGGCCGGTCAGTTCGTGCCAGAGCTCGACAACGCTGTCGAGGGCGGCGCCCACCGACCCCAACGAACCGTCGACGGTTTCAGCTTCCTTGGAGTGGGGGAGACGCCGGAGGACCTCCCAAAAGAACGGAAGGTCGCGACGTTGCCGTGCCAGCGCGAACGCTTTTTCGCGAAGCTGCAGTGTGGGCAGTTTCTCCAGCTCGGCTTCGTCCATGCCGTCAACGGTAGTCACCCGGCGACTCGAGTTCTCGAAGCCGCGCCGACCAGCGAAAATATCGAGTCAATTTTCCGACACTTACCCCAACATGAGCGGTATCGGATCGGTGGGCCCCTAAAGTCTGTTTCGGGGGTGGTCGTTGTGACCGGACGAGGTGTCGGGTCAAAGGCGGTTACCGGTGGGGCCGCCGCCGGTTTTGCCCACAGACGCCGGATAACGAAAACGGATCCGGCCCGACGTTGCCGACGTCCACGAAACGCACAGGACTTTAGCCGCCCTCCCCAAGCGGCCGATCCATCGATATCTCACACGATTCCGTACCGTCCGGCCCGCAGGAAACCCGCTCGACATCACGATGTCGCGGCCCGGGCGAAACGTCGCGATGGTGCGGCAACGACTTTTGGACTTGCGAAAGAGGAGCCATGATCACGTTCATTCGCCTGCTGGCGGTCGCGGCGGTGACCGCTCTGACGGTGCTTGTGCCGGCCACGGCCGCTGCATCACTCAACGAAACGGCTGCCGGACGGGCACATGTCGAACCCGACAGGGCTTCGCCGGCGAAATTTATATTGACGATTCACACACCGGACGGGACGGTGCGCGCCTCGACCCTGTCCTGTGGTCCCGAAGGCGGATCGCATCCGAACGCGATCGGCGCGTGTGATCAGCTCACCGCCGCCGACGGGCATCTGGATCGGGTACCGGCACAACCGGCCGCATGCCCCATGGTGTACGCGCCGGTCACTCTCGAGGCGACCGGACACTGGCATTCCGAGGTGCGCAGCTTCGTCGGCAGCTACGGCAATTCCTGCCAGGCCGTCGCCGCCACTGGTGGAGTGATCTTCCAGTACTGACGAGGTGAGCCGGACGCTCGACCTGAAACGGCGAGTGTTCGGTAGCGCGACGTGACCATATAGGAGTCACGTCGCGCTACCGTGTCGTGAGGATGCGCCGATGGTGGCCATGTCCGTGGGGTGTCACGCGACGCACAAGGGTGTCGGTTCCACAGGACGATGCGCTACCACGAGGTGCCGCATTGCCGGTTGAACGCTCGGAGCACCGGCTCCCGATCGAGAGCCGGTGTCACGTCAGCGTTTTTTCAACCAGTCTTCTTCTCGCGGTTCGGTGTCGTCTACGTCGTTGGCAACGTAGTCGGCGTATGGGTCCTCGTCGTACTGATCGCCCGCCGATCGACCGCTCAATTCGCGCTCAAGCGCATCGAGGTCGGTGTTCGGCGAGTGGTACTTAAGCCGCCGGGCTACCTTCGTCTGCTTAGCCTTCGCTCGGCCGCGCCCCATATGGCTCGACCCCCTCGCACAGAATCATCGGGGTCACCGCATCGGTGCCCCGGAACCGTTGACATCTCTCGTGGCTCCTACGGTACAGCGCGATGCCGCGCTTTCCCACCCGGCCCACCGACGAACCTGTAACGATTTTTCGGCGATTCGTATGCAAATCACCCTAAATCGGGCAACTCGCAGTGCTAAATGCGGTAATGACCACTCCCGGGAAAGAGTCGATACCGGTGTCAGGTGCCACGGTTGCTCGTCGGTGGCGGCCGGTGTGAACTTTTAGTGGTCGTTTGGTGGAGGTGTCGTCCACCAAACGACCGTGTTGAGGAACGGCGGACGTTAAGGCAACAGGATGCTGCGCAGTCGGCCGCACTCGGCCATCCGGCGCTCGGCCATCCGGTCGGCGGCAACGGCCGGCGGCACACCTTCGGAATCGGCTGTCCGCAACAGCCGTCCGGTGATGTCGAAGATCTGCGAAGCCCGGCGCTTGGCCCGTTCGAAATTGAAACCGTCGATCTCGTCGGAGACCTGGATGACGCCACCGGAGTTGACCAGATAGTCGGGCGCGTAAAGGATTCCGCGTTCAGCCAGCATCTTCTCGATACCGGGGTGGGCCAACTGGTTGTTGGCTGCGCCGACGACGACCTTTGCGCGCAGGACCGGTACGGTGTCGTCGTTCAGGGCGCCACCGAGGGCGCACGGAGCGTAGATGTCGATGTCGGATGTGATCAACGCATCGGTGTCGTCGACAAAGGTCGCCTGAGGGTGGGTGGTCGACAGCCAAGCGCGGGCTTGCTCCGAAATGTCGGTGGCGACCACGGTCGCACCCTCTTCGAGAAGGTGACCGATGAGGTAACGCCCCACCTTCCCGATGCCCGCAACACCGACGGTGCGGCCGGCCAGATCGGCCGAGCCCCAACGGTGCTCGGCGGCTGCACGCATGCCGCTGTATACGCCGTAGGCGGTGAGGACCGAGGAGTCGCCGGCACCGCCGTTTTCGACGGAGCGGCCGGTGGCGTGACGCGTCTCCTTCGCGATGACGTCCATGTCCTGCACGTAGGTGCCGACGTCGCATGCGGTGATGTAACGCCCGCCCAGCGATTCGACGAACCGGCCGTAGGCGCGAAGTAGCGCCTCGGACTTGTCGGCGACGGGGTCGCCCCAGATCACGGCCTTGCCTCCGCCGAGGTCCAGACCGGCCAGGGAGGCCTTGTATGCCATCCCCTTGGACAGATCGAGGGCGTCGCGAACCGCGTCCTCCTCATTGTCGTACGGGTAGAACCGTGTCCCTCCCAGCGCGGGACCGAGAGCGGTGGAGTACACCGCGATGATGGCTTTGAGGCCAGAATTCTTGTCCTGGCAGAAAACGACCTGCTCGTGCCCTGTCAGGTTGGCCGGGGCTTCGAATACGCCCATGATGCGCCGCTCCTGTATTGAGTCCTTATGAGACGTTGAACGATTGCCGGCGGGGGTGTCGCCGAACCTCAGCCTAAACGTCGTCCGGAGCCGGGCGCGATCCATCCGCCCGTAACGGTCGGTCGGTGGACGGTAGTCGGTATGTCCGACGCCGCCCCGGCTGCGCGACGGTTTCGTTGCGAGGGTCGATCGTGGGAAGATCTCGCCGTGACCGTTCCGTACGCCGCGTACTTGCGCGCCTATGAACCGTTGGCCGCTTTCGGTGCCGAGCGTGCGCAATGGTGGCGGCGGTACGCCGAAGAAGGTCGAGCGATACCACCGGAACTGGGGCCCGTGAGGCAACGTGACGAACTGTACGAATCGGGGGCCCTGACGAAGCGGTTGCCCGATATCGGCGACGAGGCGTACGTCATCGACGGCGAGGACGGTCCACTGGTGTCCCCGTGGCAGGTACGGCCGCGCATCGCGGCCGCCGTCGACAGGCTCGCATCGTCGCCGGCCAATCTGCGGTTGGCGCGGGCGTTCATCACCCCCGAGGTGGCCGCAGAGGCGTCGGCGGTCGGTCGCGGTGCTGATGCGCGTCACTCCGCGGACCTTGACGACGAAGAACCGATCTGGCATGAACACGTAGCCACATGGCACGTCCCCGTCCGATGGTTCATGTGCGTGAAGGCCGAAGAACGAGAGCTCATTGTGACCGACGACCGCCGTCTCCTGCGATACCGTGTGGCGATGGCGAAAGCTCGGCACCGTGGCCACAAGGCCCATGCCGTCCTGAATGCTTCGCTTGGCGCCGACAACCCGCTGACCGTGTCGGCTCGTGAAATGATCAAATGGTTGACCGTCTTCCACCCGAGGTCGATCGTGGAACTCGACTACGGCGGCCTGGCCTGGGTTCTGTCCGACGACCACCTGCGCGCGGACGACTCGCCTCAACTGGTCCAGGATGGTTTGACGGCGCTGGCGGATGGTGATCTACCCTCGGCCGGGCGTGCGTACGAAAGGCTCATGCGTCGATGGCGTCACGTGCGGCTGCGGGAGCGCAGCAACTGAGACCCGGCGCGCGGCGGGTAGGCTGAACTCCTCCCATCGGGAACATAAAGGAACAAACCGTCATAAATTCGGATATATCCTAGTTTTCCCCTCCTGTCGGCTGAATCACTTTTGACCGTTCGGCCTATGTCACGGCGACCGGCGGCATTCGACGATAGAGGCCACGCGGATCGCTCGCCCCGTCATGCGACCGCGTATCTCATGACCCTGGAGGAGTAGTCCATGGCAGCACGAATGCAGGACCCGGAACAGCTGCTTACCCCGGCCGAAGTTGCTTCGATGTTTCGTGTCGACCCCAAAACGGTCACACGTTGGGCAAAAGCCGGGAAGCTGAGCGCCATCCGGACCCTGGGTGGCCACCGGCGCTATCGGGAATCAGAAGTACGTGATCTTCTACAAGATCAGATCCCGATACAAAGAGAACCCATCGAAGATTAGGTAATGTCGCCGTGACCGGGTGTGCCCGCCAAGCACGCCGAGGACCGGCACAAGGGCTCGTCCACGCCCTGAACGCGATCACCACGCACTCGGGAACATCACCGCGAACGAGCTTCCAGGCGTGTGCGGATATCCGCACACGCCTGTTCCGTTTTGTGACCGCGCACCATGCCCGCCGCCCGGCGTCACGTCCGCTTCGTCATGGTCGTAGCCTGACCAATCGTGGACGTCACCGTACTTACCCTTGTTGACGGCGCACCCGGATGCGCGCCCCGCACTCAGGTGTTGACGTGCGCGGACGCACTGAGGGACGCGGGCGCCGAGGTGACAACCGTCGACGCGACAAGTGACACCGAGATCGACGAGGTCCTTCAGCGTGATACGCGGCTCGTCGTCGCAGCAGACACCGACGCGCAGGTACGTGCGGTTCTGCGTCGTGCGGTCCGACTTCTGGCCCCGCCTCCTTCCGCCCGCCCCGACGACCTCCCCGGTGACCGCACCGTCGGGGACCTCCCGGCCTTGGCGATCCTCCCGTTGGCGCAGCAGCCTGAACTGATCGAGCAGTTGAGGCTGCCCAGTGCGCCCGCCGACGTGGCCAAAGCCGTTGTGGACGGACACGTCCGCCGCACGGACCTGCTACGTCACGACGGGGGCGGAGTCACCGTCAACGGCGTACGTATCGGCGGCGGTGACGCCGTGTTCCGCGGGAAGATAGCGCTCGACGATCACATCCTCTCCGACGGTAGCGAACCCATCGTGACCTGTGTCGTTGCCAACGCCGGCAGTTACCGCGACATCGACGGCCTCGGTTTGTGCGAGCCCGACCCGGCCGACGGCAAACTCGATGTGGCGTTGGCGATCCCGTTTGTCCACCGGGGACTGATCAAGCGCCGTACCCGTATCGAGGTGCGTCGGGCCCGAGGCCGCGCCGTGGCCATCACCCCCGTCAACGACGTCCCACACGTCGACGACGGCACCGTCACCGACCTCACGCGTAAACGCACGTGGTGGATGGAGCGGGCGGCGGCGGGCTGGTATGCGCCCGGCGCGTAAACCACGTACTCTTCGCCTGAGTCGATAAGGTGGCGAACTCGCGGTAACCCGCTACCTTGTAGTGGTTGACGTCGCCTGATGCCCGAATATGGTGACATTGACGATATAAGGTGCGCTATCACACCCTGTTATCGCGCCCGCCGATATACCAGAATGGGTGGCGCCCCGAATACCACGGTCCCGAGGAGCGAACAGTGGAGACACCACGGACAGACCCCGACCAGTCCGTGCCACACGGTCAGTCAGGTGACCCGCAGACACAGCCCCAGGCCGCCGGTCACGACCGGCCCGAAGGCGAGGAACACCCCGAGCCACACTGGTCGCCGTTTGCGCCGGTCACCGATGAATCGCCGTCGGCGCACACGACTCCGCCGTCCGATCTCAACCCGGACACGCGTGAACAGCCGGTCGTTGCGGGGCCGCAGTCGTATGGGCAGCCCCAATACGGTCAACCGGGCGTGACACCGCATCATCCCGTGGCACCCCAGCAGGCCATGGCACCTCCACATGTTCCTCAGGGTCCGGTACACCAGCCCGGGCAGGTGCCACCTCCGGCGCATCCCCCGGCGCATCCTCCGGCGCAGCCGATCAGCGGCGTACCCGGCTCGGGCCCTCCGGCCAACGCACCCGCCAGTGCATCGCCCGCCAGCGGCGCGGCGCGGCCGTACTCGGTGCCGCCGCACCACGCGCCGCAGTCGGCGCCCCCGCAGGCGATGCCACCGAACCCGGGTTCGGTGCCCCCTCCGGTACAAACCGGATACACGCCGCCGGGCAACCTTCCGGTGCCGTATCCCGATCAGACGGCCGTGACCGCCGACGACTTCGCGCAGCGACGTATCGTGCCGCCGGCCAAGCCGGTGGCGACCACGGGCGTCCGTGCACTGTTGCGCAAGGGCACCTTCGGTCTCGTCTCGTTGAAGCCGGGCAAACGCGAGATGGAGGTCGCCCGTTACACCGAGGGCGTCCGGCGCAACTTCGGTGGGCTTCGACAGATCACGGTCGTGAACCCGAAGGGTGGCGCGGGAAAGACGGTCGCGGTCCTTATGCTCGCGATGATGTTCGGGCAACGTCGAGGCGGCTACGTCCTCGCGTGGGACAACAACGAGACTCAGGGCACGCTCGGTATGCGGGCACAGCAGGACTTTCACCAACGGACCGTGCGTGACCTGCTGCGCGACCTCGAACACTTCTCCGGCCCCACCGGACGTGTCGGTGACCTGTCGCAATACGTTCGAGCGCAGGGAGAGGCCATGTTCGACGTGTTGGCCTCCGACGAATCGGCGACGGCCGGTGAAATGCTCACGTCACGGGCGTTCGGCAATATCCGTGAGGTGGTCAGCCGTTTTTACAAGCTGATCGTCGTGGACACCGGTAACAACGTCCGCGCCGCGAACTGGCAGTCGGCGATAGACGCCACCGATCAGCTCGTCGTCACCATGTCGGCGCGCAACGACTCGGCGGAGACTGCGGCCCGCATGCTGGACCACCTGGAGCAGAGCGGGCGCCGTGAACTCGTGCGTCAGGCCGTCACCGTGGTGTCGATGCCGGCCCACCGAAAAGATCTCGACCTTCCGGCTGTGCAGCGGCACTTCGCGGCACGCACCCGCATGGTCCTGTTGGCTCCCTACGAGAAACTGCTCGACTCGGGTGAGCCGATCCGGTACGAGATGCTGAGCCCGGCGACTCGAGAGGCGTGGCTGAAGATCGCGGCGTCGGTGTCGGAGGGTTTGTAGCCGCCGTCGTCGATTTCGGTTTCTCCTCGACGACCGTGGGGTGGGTACCGCCGCCGTAAGGCCTCGGCACCGTGCAATGCCGAGGGCGTCACCTTGTCTGCACCGGACGATGTGTACGGCTCCGAGGTCGGCAGAATGGACCTGATGGACACGTGGCTTACTCGACAGGTCGTCGACTGGTTCGACGGTGTGGGACGCGATCTGCCGTGGCGTGCGCCGGGGACCACGGCGTGGGGCGTTCTCGTCAGCGAGGTGATGTCTCAGCAGACTCCGGTGACGCGTGTCGCGCCGATCTGGCGTGACTGGTTGGAGCGGTGGCCGACGCCGCGCGAGTTCGCCGAAGCCTCCGGCGCGGATGTCTTGCGCGCGTGGGGGCGGCTCGGGTATCCGCGTCGGGCGTTGCGGCTACACGAGTGTGCACGGGCGCTCGTGGAACGTCACGACGGCGACGTTCCAGCCGACGTGACGCAGTTGCGGGCGTTGCCGGGAGTCGGTGTATATACGGCGTCGGCCGTCGCGGTGTTTCATTATCGGCGTCGCCATGCCGTGGTCGACACGAACGTACGGCGCGTCGTGGCCCGCTATACAACGGGGGAACCCGATTCGGGCCAGGCAACGTCGGCGGCCGATCTCGTTGCGGCCGAGGCGTTGTTGCCTCCCGACGCCGAGACCGCGGCCGCGCATTCGGTGGCGTTGATGGAGCTGGGCGCGTTGGTGTGTACCGCTCGTAAACCACGGTGCGAGGAGTGTCCGGTGAGCGCGCGTTGTCGGTTCAAGGCGGCGGGCGCGGTCGTACCCGCGGCGCCCAGCCGGAAGCCGCAGCGATATCACGGGACCACCAGGTATGTGCGCGGGCAGATCATGGCGTTGCTACGGGAATCACCGCGCCCGGTGCCCCGGGTGGCCATTGACGGGCTGTGGCACGAGCCGGGGCGCCGGGAGGCGGCGTTGACGGGATTGATCTCCGACGGTCTGGTCGAGGCGCTACCGGGCGACCGTTTCGCGTTGCCGACGTGACGGCGGGTCAACCGACGGGCTGGTCGGTGTCCTTGACGGTGTCGTTGGCGAGCGCCCATTCGGGTGGTTCCTCGTCGTCGGGGGCTTGATCGAGGCTGAGGAGCGTCTCACCGGTTTCTTCGTTGACGAAGGCCACCCGGAACGGTTCGGGTGCGTCAACGCGTAGCGGTACCGCGAACACGGCGGTGACATCCGTGGACTGGTAGTGGGCACCGTAGGTGATGATGCGGTATTCGTCTTCGTCCCAGTATTCGCGGATGTCGGTGCGCAGTGCCGCCGCGACGTGACGGTACAGGTCGTGGCGGTGCAGGCGGGTGACCGTCGCATCCAGTGGGACGACCGATTCGTCGCCGCCCAACGGTTTGGTGAAGGCGACCTTGAGCCGACGTAGCGGGATGAGCCAGGCGCCGTCGAACTCCGGCGATACCGCTATGAACAGCAGGGCTTGGGCGAGGGCGACAAGGCCCAGCACGACCGGAGCGGCGGCGAACGCGTCGATCCAGAACCGATCGGCGAGGATGCCGAGGCCGCCGGCAGCGAACAGCCAACCGGCCCTACTGAACCCGCGCCATGAGATGGGCACGTGTGTGGAGGACATGCAACCGCACGACGACTCGGGCGCGTGGCGTCGTGCGTAGGCGAGGTATCCGGCGAATCCGATGGACATGGCGACGACACCGGCGGAGGCGGGCCACCACACCGGAGGGGTCAAAAGCAAGAGGGCGACGACGGCTTCGATGCCGCCGACTCCACGGTAGGCGGTCGCGGAGTGTTTCTCTCCCACAAGTTTGGACAGGGCCGTGGCCTGGGAGAGCAGTGTGCCACGGCGGGTGAACAGTTTGACGGAGGCTGACCACAGTAGGACGGCACCGATCAGGGGGGCTTGGATGGACGCGATGTCTTCCAGCATGGTGTTGGCCTTTCTGCCGGTGACGGAAGATTCTGCCCGACCTGCCGTGAGACTTCAACCGGTCGAAGACGGTCGGCGTCGAAGGCCGGGCATTGCCCTCGACGCCGACCCGGCCGTCAGGCGGCCGCGTAAACGGTGGATATTTCAACCTCGTTGGTGCCCGGCAACCAGGCGCCGAGTACTTGTACGTGACTGTCGATGCGAACCATCGACACGTCCGAAACGGCCGGCGTTCCGTTGTAGACGGCGGCCGTGGTACCCGGTACGACGTGCCCGATCACGCGCTCGTCGTTGTGGTCGAGATGGAGCTTGTTGTCGCTGATCGAGACCACGTGGGCTTTCAGATTGACGATGTTGGCCCACACCGAGTCGGCGGCGATCGTGCCGTCGTCGAGTATGGCGCCGCGGGCGTACATGCCGTCACCGACAGAGACCTTGTCGAAGGTGGTCGGCGTCAGTTTCCACACGCTCGTCCCCGACGTCACACGTATCCGCCACAGGGTTCCATCGGACCCCAGAGCGGAGATGACGTCGTCGTCGATGCTGCGTATGAGACCTTCGGCGAAGTTCGGGTCGGGCATTCCCGCATCGATGGCGGGGGTGGGTTCGGCGGCGAAGGCCTCCTCGGGCGAGAACGAGCCGAAGGCCGAGCCGGCGACGACTCCGGCCGCACCGAGCGCGGCGGAGGTGAGCAGTCTTCTTCGATCGATTGACCGTGTCATGGTTCCGCCTTCCGGTTATGCGACCGTCACCGGGATCAACCCGGTGCTGAGGTCGGCGATGCGGCTGTAGGCGGCGGGGGTCAGATCCATGACACGGTTGCTGCCGCATGTGGAGCCGCAGCAGGCGCGTTCACCACAAAACGAACGTGTGCGAGGGCCACAGTCGGCAATGGAGGTGGTGACTCTGCTGCCGTTGCAGCGATTGGTGGTGGTGTGTTGGTGGCCGCATGTGCGGCGGGCCAGGCTTATGCCGCATTGGTCGGGCCGAGTGATGTTCCAGCAGGCTTGAGACGCGTTGGGCCAGGCGTGCTGCATGTTTGCGGAGTGACAGGTGCCGCAAGCACCTGTCCCGTGTGTTCCGCACGGACCCCATGAATTGCCGCAGCAAAACCAGGATCCTTCACAGGTAATGGATGCCATGAGAGTGGGTCTCCCATCGAACGGGCTGTGGTACGGCGGAAGTGCCGTCACCGTCTCACAGCGTGACGAAGCGCATTGGCAAAGTCAAGTATGTCAATGCGATTTCGTTGCAGGCCGTCCATAAGGGCATCGTTACCGGCAAAAACGTTGTTACGGACGCAATTCGGCGATGCAACACTTGACGCTGCCGCCGCCGAGCTTCAACTCCGACAGGTCCACTGGAACCGGCGTGTAGCCTCGCTCGGCCAACTTCTCGGCCATGCCGGTCGCCTCGGCACTCAGTACGACATTGCGGTCGTCGCTGACCGAGTTCAACCCGAACGCCAACGTGTCCGCCTCGTCGGCGATGACCGCCGTGGGAAAGAGGCGCCGCAGAATCGTTTGTGAGCCGGGTGAGAACGCGTCCGGGTAGTAGGCGATCGTGTCGTCGTCCAGCACGGTCAACGCCGTGTCCAGGTGGTAGAACCGCGGGTCGATCAGCTTCAACGAGATGACCGGTCGCCCCAGGGCCTCCGCCGCTTCGGCGTGGCCGGCCGTGTCCGTGCGGAAACCGTAACCGGCCAACACGAGGCCCGGGCCCGGCACGTACGCGAAGTCGCCTTCGCCTTCGTTGGTCTGAGTGGGAACGACGAACTCCCAGCCGCCGGCCCGGTACCACTTCTCGTGGGCGGCCGCCTCGGCCTGGCGCTGCGGGTACTTGAATCGTGCCCCGTACACGACGCCGTCGACGCTGAAGGCGCCGTTGGCCGCGAAGACCATGTCCGGCAGTCCCGGCTCCGGTTCCAGAGTGTCGACGGTGTGGCCGAGGCTGCGGAGGGTATCCACCAGGGTCTCCCACTGGGAGACGGCCCGGTCGGTGTTCACCTCGGTGGTGGTGTCCATCCACGGGTTGATGGCGTATTCCACCGCGAAGAAGCGGGGACGACACAGCAGATAACGACGCAAGCGCGCAGAATTCACGGTCACGAGGGCGATACTAAATGAAGCCTCAGTCAAAGGGAGATCCTCCGAACGGGGGATGTACCGACATCGTTACGGATAGGGGAGCGGTCAAGCCGACGCCCAGGCCATATACATGCGGTTGTCGTCGGTTACGCGCACCGAGGCGACCCATCTCACACCTCTCGGGCGTGGCTTCGTGATCGAACCGTTGTGGAACCACGAAAGCGGCGTTCTCGTCCCAACCACATGAGCAAACTGAAATCGGTGATCGTCGGCATTGGCGTCGCCGCGGTCACGGCCGGATGTTCCGCTACGGTCACGACCACCTCCATCGACGAGACACCGCCACTGTCCGGCGCACTCACATCGTTTGCCTCATGTGACGAGGCGTTGGCGGAACTGCGCGCCAACGCCGCGGCCCACACGCCTCCGATGGGTTGGTATCCACCGGAGGTGGAGGCCTTCGCCGAAGACGCCCCCGCGCCGACCGGCGGGAACGCGCGTGGAAACGATCCGGCAATAGGCGGTGATGAATACTCCGGCACCAACACCCATGAAACCGGCGTAGACGAGCCCGACATCGTCAAAACCGACGGCAGGCGGGTGGTAACGGCCGTCGACGGAGTGGTGAGGATCGTCGATGCGGCCTCGGGCGAGGCGGTCGGAACGGTCGCACTCGACGAATCCGTCATCGGCATGTCCGACCTGTTGTTGTTCGGCGATCGAGCGTTGGTCGTCACCACCGCGTTGAACATCGAACTCCATAGTGAACATTCAACGGCCACGACCGTGTATCTGGTCGACCTGGCCGGGCAGAAGGTGCTCAACCGGTTCACCATTGAGGGGGACTACCTCGACGCCCGTGCCGTCGACGGTGTGGTCCGGGTGGTCGTCCGGTCTCAACCGGTGTTCGTCCCGACGGTCGACGGTGATCGTCGAGGCGCCGTCATGCGTACACCGATCGACAGCTGGTTGCCCGACTACGAACTCGACGGCGAGGGAGGGCAGATCGCGTGCACCGCGCTTGCCCGCCCCACCGAATACTCGGGAACCTCGTTGTTGACACTGCTCACCTTCGACATGGAGGCCGGCCTGGACGACGGCACACCGGTCACCGTCGCCGCCGACGGGAACACCGTGTACGGGACCGGAGATGCTCTGTACATCGCCAACGACCGTGGTGGTTTCGCCACGGTCTCATGGGATCTGCCGGTCAAAGCCGAGACCGAGCTGTACCGGTTCGGCCTTGGGCGTGAAACTGCGCCCGTTCTCGACGCGTCCGGAGCGGTGCCGGGGTACCTGCTGAACCAGTACTCGATGTCGGAGTGGAACGGCCACCTGCGCGTGGCGACCACCGACTCGTCCGATCTCGTCAACTCGTCGAGCTCGGTTTACATGTTGGAGATCGGTGACGGGAGTTTGACCGAGGTCGGCCGGGTCGAAGGCCTCGGACTCGGGGAGCGAATCTATGCGGTGCGCTACGTGGGGGACGCCGGGTACGTCGTGACGTTCCGTCAGGTAGACCCGCTGTACGTCCTGGATCTGCGGGACCCTGCCGCGCCGAAGGCGTTGGGAGAACTCAAGATAACGGGATACTCCTCCTACCTGCACCCGGTGAGCGACACGAGGCTTTTGGGCGTGGGACAGGAGGCCGACGACTCCGGACGCACACAGGGCACCCAGATCTCGTTGTTCGACGTGTCCGACGCATCGAACCCGACGCGGTTGGATCAATACCATGTGCCGGGGTCCAGCACGTCCGTCGAGATCGACCCGCATGCGTTCCTGTACTGGCCCGGCGAGTCGATCGCCGTGATTCCGGTGCAGGAGTACGGCAGTGCCGCCGCCGCGACGGTGGTGAGTGTCGGGGACACGACGTTGTCGGAGCTGGCCACTGTAGAGGTCGGCAGTGGGAGTGCCGTGCGCAACCTCGTCATCGGCGAGCACCTGTGGACGTTTTCCCATGACGGGTACGCGATCACGACGTTGTCGGACTTTGAAACCGTCGGTTGGTTCACCTACTGAAAACCTTGTGCCGCCTCCGGCGCGGAGGCGGCACAACGATAAACGTCAAGGAGCCGTCAGGCCCAGCGGAAATACCAGGCACGAGACCGGACCATGTGGATGGCCAAATCATCCAGTGTGGGGACACCGGCCGCCAGCAGATCCGGGCAGTAGGCATGGATCTGCGATGCGGCGGTCAACACGTCGTCGTCGGCGCTGGGAGGATTGGGGACATAAAGTTCCAGGATGTCCCAGGTCATCGAGACCAGCTCTACTTCGTACTGTTCGTGCCAGGCCCGAAGGACGGCGGCGTGCTCCGCACCGTAGAGTTCCCAGTTCGTGGAACCCTTCCAGGGCAACAGCGCCGGAATCTGCCAGCCGTGCTCGGCCTGTACCAGTCCCAAAAGACCGTCGCTTTTGGGCACCGCGAAGTCGGAGTCACCGCGGGTGGGCAAAATCGGTACGCCGCGAGGCGGTTCGCCGGCTTCGGCGGCCTTGTCCTCGAGAATCGTCTTGGCGTCGACCTCGTCGAGGCGTGCGAGTTCGTCCTCACCCTCGTGAAGAACACCTTCACCGTTGTCCAGCCAGTCGTCGGGGGAGCCGAGCAGTACGGGAAGCCACCCCGTCTGTTCGTGGACCTGGCGGATCTGTAGCCACCATCCAAGCGCCTCACTGGCCCGCACGCCGAACGCCCACAACTGCACGTCGCCGCGTTGGACGATCTTCTGCATGTGGGGCACGGAGACGTCGGCGTCGCGCAACGCCGCTCGGGGAGAGCCGACGACGTCCAGTGGGAGCGCGACGTTGCCGGAGGCGCGCAATCCCTCGTCGGGTGGTGGCGGAGGCTCAAGGTCGAGCAACTCTCGGCGTGGTCGCTCGGGAACGAAGTAATCGGTGTCATCGGTCAACGTACTGGCTGGAGCGTCGCCGGTGTGTGGGGCGTCGGCGGGACCGGAGGGCGTGGCGGGCTCGCTTTCCACCGGTGGCGGCGCCTCGGCGGAGGACACGCCGGTGTCCGCGGCCTCCGAGGTCTCGGCGGGTGGAGAGTCGGGCACCGATTCCGTCGCCGTGTCGGCCGAGAAGGGTTGCGGGGGCAGCGGAGCCGCGTCACCGAGGACGGAGCTGGTGTCCTCGGACGTTCCTCTGGACGCGGTCACCTCGGACGACGGCGCTGCCGCGGGGGCGGTGTCACCGTCATCGGAGCGCCGGTCCGGCGGTGACTCGTCGGCTCGGCGTCCCAGAAGCTTCTGCAGGATTCCCACGGAACTAGATGATGCCGGTTGTACGCGGGCAAAAGCAAGACAACGCAGACATCAGGACTCTCTCCATCCAACAGGGACGTTCAGCGCTACCGCCGCTTCTTCTGCACCATCAGGCCGAATACCCAGGCGGCGACGAGCAGTAGCACAAGAATGAATAGAAGTTTGAATACCATACAGTCCTCCCCTCTTGGCTGGAGTGGTTGGTTGGACGAGGGTGACGACCAACCGACCCCACTCTATGACGCATCGGCGCCGGCCTGGCAAGGTTGACCGTTACGGAGTCTCCTTCTCACGCATCGGCGCTAGGATCGGTCGCTTCGCGCTGACGGTGTCGCCGCTGGAGGTCTTGGTCAGGCGGCGTTTGATCCACGGCCCGAAATGTCCTTGCGCCCATTTCAGGTCCTCACGTCGCCGGGAGGACCACGCGGTGCGGGTCACCGGCGGAAGAGGCGTGAGCCAGTCGGGGGCGGGATCGATGCCCAAAGCGGTACAGATGTCGGTGGCGACTTTGGCGTGCCCGAACGGTGACATGTGAAGACGATCGTCGCTCCACAAACGCCCGTCGTTGTAGGCCTCCTCCTCGTCCAGCTTTACCAGAAAGGCATTGTGCCGTTTGGCCACCCGCGCCACGATCCGATTCAAGCCGGCGAGACGACTGCGCAACAGTCCGGCACCGGGCAGCCGCGGAGACGGCGGCGGTGCGGTGAACAGGATGACCTTCGCGCCCGAGGCGCTCAACACACGGACGACTTCGTGAAGCCGGGTGCCCATACGCGCCGGATTGAAACCGGGTCGCAAAGCATCGTTGGCTCCACCGGCAAAACTGACCAGATCGGGCCGAAGGCGAAGCGCGGCCGGCACCTGATCGTCGACGATGGCGTCGAACAACCGTCCCCGAACCGCGAGATTCGCATAGGTGAGGTCGGGGTTGTCGACGCAGAGTCGCTCTGCAAGCCGATCCGCCCATCCCCGAAACGATCCGGCCTCCCCGGGATCGTTCATACCTTCGGTAAAGCTGTCTCCCAATGCCGCGTAACCACGAAATCGCCGACCCATGAGCCCACTTCCTGTCCCTGCTGATTTGCCGCGTTGCCAACAGTGCCAGTGAATGCCCGGTGTTACACCGGACCGCGTGTGCGTCGCACCCGCAAATGAACAATGCGCCGCCAAGATAACGAACGGGTATCGACGTCTCGTCGATTCCACGGTCACCACTGTAGGCATGTGCCGGTTCACTTTCCGAGTCACGCATGATTAAGGGACCCATGTTGACGGGTGGTGCTCGAGTGATGGGAAGGCGACGGCATGTACGGCGACAACGCTTGGCCTGAAGCGGCCGGTATCGAGGCGTTCATCGAGGAACGGCGACGCCCGCAGCGCGTGGTCGTCGCGGTGTACGGATTCTGGACGGCCGCGGGTTTTCTTCTCCTGGCGGGAGTCCTGTACCCGGTGGCGGGTATCACCGGATCCGGAGTTGCGTTGTCGTTGCCGTGGTGGATCGTGCTCGTCGCGGCCGGTGCCGGAGCCGGTTGGTGTGTGGTCGTCGCCGAAGCGTCCCGTAAAGGCCGTCGATGGGCGTTGACGTCCGCCCGGTCCACCGGGGTCGGGTTGATCGTGGCGGGTGGCGGCTTCGCCGCGTTGGCCAACCCGAAGGCAACGGCCATGTCGGCGTTCGGATGGGGTTACACGCTGCTCGTGCTGGTGGCCGTGTTGGCAGGAGCCGGATGCCTCGTCTGCCTGATGGGGCGCGTCGTTTCGGAGTACTTCGACCCGCCGACGCAACCGGCGCCGCCGTTGAACCGGACCTCACTGCCCATGACCGGAAACGAGGCCGACTGGGTGCCGCCGCAACAGCATGCGCCGGGCGCGCCGCACGGCGACGGTCGGCAGCCTCAGCGGTATCGGTAGGTAACGGGCGAAACGAACCTGAGAGATTACAAGATCGCATCGGTTCGTTCGGCATGACACGACCGGCACGTAGTCTCGCCACATGAGACGTGTAGACGACATCGCCGAGAAATACATGGCCGACATGCTGGCCGCCAGCCCCATTCGTTCGACCATGATGGGCATCAGCGGTCAGGACCACGAGTTCGACGACTTTTCACCGAGCGGATTCGCCGCCAAAGCAGACCTCGACCGTGCCGCGCTCACCGACCTCGACGCCGTGGAACCCGTCGACGAACGCGAACGGATCGCCAAAGAGGCCATGCGGGAGCGGCTCGCGCTCGCCGTCGAACGGTACGACGCCGGTGACACCGCCTCCAACATCAGCGTCTTGTTCAGCCCCTTGCACAGCATGCGAATGGTCTTCGACCAGATGGGTAACGAGGGGGCCGAGAACGCGGCCAACGTCGCCTCCCGCATGGAGAAACTGTCTGCGAAGCTGCGCGACCTGGCCGAGACTCTGAAGGGCGAGGCGGCGGCCGGTCACATTAGTGCACGTCGCCAGATCACCGAGGTCGCGAAGCAAACCGACAACTGGAACGGCGCTTCCGGGGACGACTTCTTCCTCAACCGGATCGCACGGTTGACGGTGGACGGAAAACCACTCGAGGGGGCTTTGAGAAACCGGTTGGAGGAGGCGGCGAAGCAGGCGAAAACGGGCCTGTCCGAGTTCGGTGCGTTCCTACGCGACGAGTTGGCGCCGGTCGCTCCGGAGAAGGACGCGGTCGGCCGTGAAAAGTACAGTCGCGGATCACGCACCTCCCTGGGCAGCGACATCGACCTCGAAGAGGCCTACGCGTGGGGTTGGGAGGAGCTGCACCGTATCGAGACCGAGATGACTCGTACCGCCGACCGGATCAAATCCGGTGCCGACGTCGACGAGGCGATCGCGCTGCTCGACGCCGATCCCGACGAGGTCATCACCGACAAGAACGCGTTTCGGGACTGGATGCAGGAGCTGGCCGACGCGACGATCGCGGACATGGCCGACACCCACTTCGACATTCCCGAACCGATCCGTCGCATCGAATGCATGATCGCCCCCACCAGCGACGGCACGATCTATTACACCGGCCCGAGCGAGGACTTCACCCGACCGGGCCGCATGTGGTGGTCGGTGCCGCCGGAGCAGGAAAAGTTCTCCAAGTGGCGTGAGGTCACCACCGTCTACCACGAAGGTGTCCCGGGCCACCACCTTCAGATCGGCCAGACGGCGTTCCGTTCGGAGCTGCTCAACCGGTTCCAGCGTCGCGGAATGATGTGCTCGGGTCACGCCGAGGGCTGGGCCCTGTACTCCGAACGCCTCATGGAGGAACTCGGGTATCTCGAAAAGCCGGGGAACAAGCTCGGCATGCTCGACGGCCAGGCTTTCCGCGCCACCCGGGTCATCATCGACATCGGTATGCACCTTGAACTGCGCATCCCCAAGGACAACCCGTTCGGTTTCGCTCCCGGCCAGGTCTGGACTCCCGAACTGGGGTGGGACTTCCTGCGTGCCCATTGCCGCATGGGGGAGGCGTTCCTCCGATTTGAGCTCAACCGTTACCTCGGCTGGCCGGGACAGGCGCCGTCCTACAAGATCGGCGAACGTATCTGGCTGAACGCGCGGGAGGAGTACATGCAACGCAAGGGCGAGGCGTTCAACCTCAAACAGTTCCACACCGACGCCCTGAACCTCGGCCCCATGGGCTTGGATCCGTTCCAGGACGCGATGAAACGGCTGTAACCAACGGTCGGCGGCCGTGCGTCGGCACCATGACGCACGGCCGACCGCTACCGTGACGGATCGGGGATGCCCGGCATGGACGGGCCCGTGACCGGCGACGTTGTGTCTCCCGACGGGTCGTCGTCCTCCTGTGGCGTCGACGGGTCGGCGGTCCCCGTCGGTGACGGCATTTCGGTGCCGGGCAGTTCCGTCGGGGGCAGGGTCACGGTCCCCTCGGCGATCGTGATCGACAGAATCGACACCTGCTGCGGTGGTACACCGTCAAAGGAGTCGAGGCCCGCCGATGCGCCCACCTGGTCGAGCACTTCGAATCCGGCGATGACCTGACCGATCACCGACAAGGACGCGGTCGGAATCGACTGGCCCCTCACGAAGGCGAAGTTGCTACCGGCCTGTCCGTTCTCGTTGTTGATGAGTGCGAAGGCGTCGAACGCCGGCTGCCCTTCAAACTTCTGCTCGGCGCGGAACCGGTATCCCGGCCCCGAGTCACCGGTTCCCATCGGGTCACCGCACCGCAGTGTGACGGTGGGTTCGGCCGGTTGCGTGGTGATGCGGTAACAGTTGTTGTTCGTGTAGAAACCCTGCGAGGCAAGGTAACCGAACCCACTGACCCCGCAGGGCGCGACGTCGCCGAACAGCAGGACCGTGATGTCGCCGAAGTTGGTCGTGATGGTCGCGGTCGCCCGATCGGAGGCGTTGCCCAGTTGTGGTGGCGCGATCATGAGGCCGCCGTCGTCGTACTCGGTGACGCGGCAGGTGTCCACGTCGACCTCGTCGGTTTCTGCGGCCGTCGTTTCGCCGCCCGAAAACAGCAACCAACCGATACCGGCGACCACGAGGACCAGGATCATGATCATGCTCAGTCCCGCCAGCGAACGGCGGCCGGTGCCGCGTTGCAGCCACGGGGGAGTGGGACCGTCCGGGTCGTCGGAGTCGACCGGTGGGGCGGGTCGAGCACGGCGAAGCCGACGCGTTGACTTCGCCTTTTCCGCGTCGGCCTCGGACTCGGCGTCGGCTGCCGTGTCCTGGGTCTCGCCGTTATCGGGTTCGATCGGCTCGTCGTCACTCGGCGAGTCCTTCGCGTCGTCTTTCTCGACGGAGGCTTCGACCGGTTCGGGGCCCGGGTGAGACCGTTCGGTTTCACCGTCACCGGGGCGGGGTCCATCCTGCGAGGGGCTCATGGTCATCGATGTTATGCGAGCGGTTCACATGCCCCGATGTCCCGGTTCTGCTTGGTAACGGTTAGGGCACGTCCAGCTGAACGGTGGCCGAACGTCACGCGTTGACATAAGGCGCGAAACGACGTGAAACCACTCGGTACCACGTCGCCAGAAGCACGTACCCGCCCGCCGTGAAGAACGGGATCCACGGGGCGTAGCCGTCCTGCGGGAGGATCGTGACGCACAGGAACATCCCGACGATGAAGCTGACGTTGAACACGGTGTCGTTCACGCTGAAGATCCGGCCCCGGTACTCGTCGTCGATCGTCGACTGAATCGAGGTGTCGACGACGATCTTGATTCCCTGAGACGTGATGTTGACCAGGAACGTCGCGATGACGAAAGCCTGCTCGACCATGCCCAGACCGATACTCGTCAACACGACGACGAGCAGACACAGGAGCGCCCACACCCAGGTGCGGGGGCCGATCCACCGGCTCATGCGTGGCGTGACCAGGGCGGAGAGAAACGATCCCACCTGCCCGGCGGCCGCGATCGCCGCGAGCCAGGCAAGGGTGTCCGCGTAATCGGGGTGCGCGATCGGGTCGTGGTAATACTCGCGGAACACGGCCAGAGTCATCACGGCGAGGAAACCGTAGAGCATGCGGTGACCCGATTGGACGAGCACAATGTAGGCGGCGCCCCGACGCTCCCACAGGTGCGTGAAGCCGTTGACCATGCCTTTGCTCACCGCGACGATCTGAGCCAGGACCGCCCCGGTGACCCGTTCACGGTCGTCGGGGCCCAACCCCTGACGCGTGAACGACAAACGGGCGACCGCCGCCGAAAACCCGTACAACGGGATCGCGACGGCTGCGGCACCGGCGTTGCCGATCGCGTCGTTGCCCAGAAGCTGGATCACG
This sequence comes from Candidatus Stackebrandtia excrementipullorum, assembly GCA_019113825.1. Lineage (GTDB taxonomy): Bacteria > Actinomycetota > Actinomycetes > Mycobacteriales > Micromonosporaceae > Stackebrandtia > Stackebrandtia excrementipullorum. Next base: position 80,589 of record DXGR01000111.1, read on the forward strand.
AGATACGCGGCGCCCAGCCCAAGGCCGTAGCAGATGGTGCCCATCGTGACCGCGAACGCGTTCGCGGTCACCAACTCCCGAGGTTCGACGGTGTGCGGCTGAGACGCGGACAGCCCCGCCAGAACGAATCGGTTGATCGTGATGACCAGCATCGCGAAGATCGCCCACTGCCACTCGGGTTGCCCGAGCCAGATAAGGAAAACCGTCGGTACCACGAGAACGGCGCGGGCGGTGTTGCTGACCGCGAGTATGTCGCGGCGACTCCAGCGATCCAGGAAGACGCCGACGTAGGGCCCCAACAGCGAGTACGGCCCGATGAGCATCGTGAACGCCAACGCGTAGGCCACCGGTTCCACCTGAGTGGTCGGGTTGAAGAACACGCTGACGGCAAGGCCCGCCTGGAAGAATCCGTCCGCCAGCTGACTGCCGGCCCGGGTTACCAGGAGCCGACGAAAGTCACGCCGCCGAAGTATGGCACGGACGTGCCCTTCGGTGTGCGGTTTGCGGGGAGCAGAAACGGTTCCGGCCACGGATGCACTCTACGACCACTTGGCCGCTTTTGCGTAGGGGTGTACTAACGGTTTCTCGGCTTTGGGGCGGCCGCACCACCGGGCGCGCCCTTAACGACCGGCCGGGAGGCGGCTTTCGGCGCCTTGCCGGAGGTTGTCGTGTCCGTTGCCGTCGGGGAAGTCTCGTCGACCGTGTCGACCGGGACACGCGGCGTGGCACCCGGCGTGACTTCGGGTTTGCCCGCGCTGTGGGCGGTCTCACCACGTGTCGCCGCCTCCTTGAGACCGGCCAGAAGCGTGGGGAGGTCGACTCCGGTGAGATCCCTGGTCAGTTGCAAGCCTTGAGCGACGTTTCCGGCGACGTTCTTGGTGAGTTCGGACGCGCCGTCGGTCGAGATCACGGTCAGACTGTCGATCGACTCCATCGGTTTGGCGGCCTGCTCGACCACGTGGGGAAGCGCCGTGATGAGCATTTCGAGGAGCGCGGCCTGCCCGTACCGTTCGAAAGACTCTGCCCGTGCACGCATGTTGTCGGCCTCGACACGACCGCGGGCACGCATGACGTCGGCTTCGGCTTCGCCCCGGGCTCGGATGGCGTCGGCTTCGGCCTCCCCTTCGGTGACGACGGCCTCCGTCACGGCGAGGCGCCGTGCCCGCTGTGCGACGCCGTCTTTCTCGCCCTCCCGAGCGGCGACCTCGGCCATCATGGCGCGGCGGTCCCGTTCGGCTTCACCGAGGATGCGGTTGGAGTCGGCTTCGGCCCGGGCGTCGGCGACGACGGATTGACGCCGCGCTTCGGCGTCGATGATCGCGGTGTTCTTGCGCGCTTCGGCGTCGGTTTCCATCTCGTAGCGCCGTGCATCGGCCGGCTTGCGGATTTCGGTGTCGAGCTGTCGTTCCTTCAACTCCGCGTTGCGTTCGGCCACGACCTGCTGAGCTTGCAGTACGTTCGCGTCCTCTTCGGCGCGTGCCAACTGACCGGCGGCCGACGACCGGGCTTTTGCGGCGTCGATCTCCGCCTGGATGGCGGCTCGTTTGAGCGCGAGGCTGCGTTCGGCTTCGGCGATGCGCTCCTCGGCGAGCATCCGTTCCTGTTCGGCGGCCTGCCTGGCGCGGGTTTCGGCCATGGCCGCTTCGCCGGCGGCGCGCGCCAGTTCCGGCCGTCCAAGATCTGTGAGGTAGCTGCCGTCGGTACCGATTTCCTCAATGAGGAAACCGTCGAGGACGAGCCCTTGAAGGTTCAGCACGCCCTCGGCTTCATCGCTGACGGCCATTGCCAGGCCGGAGCGATCACCGATGACTTGCTCGACCGTGAGCTTTCCGATGACCGAACGCAGCGACCCGGACAGGATCTGGTCGGTGAACTCCTCGATGAGGCTCTGCTGGTGGAGAAAACGCTGCGCGGCCGCCCGAACGGAGTCGACCGAACCACCCACCTTGATGATCGCCACGGCCTCGACGTTGACCTTGACCCCCGAGGCACTGATGGCGGAGGGAACACGCAACCGGATACGGCGACTGGCCAGGCTGACCACGTGAAGCCGTTGAACGATCGGCCACACGAACAGTGCCGCGCCCATGACGACTTTCTGTCCCGAGAGGTCTGTGGCCACGATCCCGTCCTTGGAGATCGTTCGTCGGCCTCTTCTCCCCGTCACGATGAAGGCCTGGTCGGGCCCGGCCACTTTGACACGGGACCAGGCCAATCCCGCGATCGCGGCGATCACCATCACGGCTGATCCGGCGATGAGTTCCAGGGACACGGTTGCTCCAAACGGCATCGGGAGATCGCGGCACACGATACGGACGGCGTGGGAGCACAACGTGATGTGTGGGATTTAGCCGTTCCGATACGTGCTGTCGTTCAGCGTAACGCCTGCAACCCGACCTGAGAACCCGTCACGGTGCGTTGCGCGGTGGCGGGTCCCCGTGTGAGCGAAGGCCCGGTAGACGGGGGTGCCGTATACCGGACCTTCTTGTGTTTATGTGGCCTGGAGCGAGCGTTTTAGGCGGGATTCCAGGCTCCGCAGCCGTTGGTGCCGAAGGCGACGTCGGATTCCTCGACGGTCACCACGACTTCGTCACCGGCTTCGGCCAAACCGTTGGTGATGATGTCGTCGAAGTCGCCCGAGGTGCCCGACAACCGTTCCCAGTAACACAGATAGGACTCACGCGGGACGGTCGCCCGGTATTCGCCGGGCGTGATGTCCTCCCCAACGAGGTATGTGCCGTCGCCGTTCATGGCGTTGCCTTCGGAATCGCCGCCGTTGTCGTCCTCGCCGGTGTCTCCGCCGTTGTCCCCGGGGGTGTCCTCCGTCTGCGTCGGTTCGCCCGCTGTGGTGCCGGATTCGTCGTTGCCGCCCAAGATGAAGATGAGGCCAACCCCGAGGAGCACGATGACGGCGAGAGCGCCGCCGGCGATTCCAAGGATGGCCCCTGTGGACATTCCGTTTTTGGGTGGAGGCTGCGGCGGATACCCCTGGGGGGGAAAGCCGCCGGGTTGTTGGCCGTAACCGGGCGCGGGTTGCATCGGTGGATAG
>DXGR01000112.1 GCA_019113825.1 Candidatus Stackebrandtia excrementipullorum
ATGGTGCGGGCCTGGTCGGCCATGGCGCGGGTGATGGCTTGGCGGATCCACCAGGTGGCGTAGGTGGAGAATTTGAAGCCCTTGGTGTAGTCGAACTTTTCGACGGCCCTGATCAGACCGAGGTTTCCCTCCTGAATCAGGTCCAGGAAGGCCATGCCGCGTCCCGTGTATCGCTTGGCGAGTGACACCACGAGGCGCAGGTTGGCGGCCAACAGGTGGTTCTTGGCGCGTTCACCGTCGCGGGTCACCCATTCGAGATCACGGCGAATCTGAGTGGTGAGTTCTTCACCGGCCTCCTTCGCCTGCCTCAGTCGTTCGACGGCGTACAGCCCGGCCTCGATGCGCTTCGCCAGCTCGACTTCCTGAGCGGCGTTGAGCAGCGGGACCTTACCGATTTGTTTCAAGTAGGCGCGCACCGAGTCCGCAGACGCGGTCATTTCGGCGTCCTTGCGGGCCTGCTTCAGTGCTTCGGAGTCTTCGTCGTCCCAGTCGAACTCGTTACCCTGGTCCGAATCATCCTTCTTGGACTTCGATGCCTTCTTGGCTGTCTTCTTGGTCGCCTTCTTCGCTTTCTTGGCCGGTTTCGCCGGAGCGTCCACCTCGGCCTCCAGACCTTCGATGAGCTCCTCATCGGAGGGCACCGCTTCGTCGGCGGCGGTGGCCTTCTTGGCGGTGGTGGTCTTCTTGGCCGCCTTCTTGGTCGCCTTCTTGGCCGTGGCCTTCTTCGCGACCTTCTTAGCCGTCTTAGGCGTCGAAGCTTCGTCGGCGGGCGAATCGGCCGAGGCGTCGGCCGACGAAGCGGCCGCCTTCTTGGCCGTGGCCTTCTTCGTCGCCTTCTTGGTCGCCTTGGCCGTGGTGGCCTTCGAGGCGGGCGTCGCCGAGCGTGCTGCGGCCACAGTGCGCCGAGTGCTGGCGGAACCGTCGACGACGACGGTCACGTCGGCCTCGGCGAGTGCACGCAGGATCTTCTTGCCCTGGGCGGGAGCCACCGAAGCCTTCTCGAGGAACCCGGCAACATCGGCCGAGGTGAGTTGTCCACCGCGATCACTAGCCAACTGAAGAAGTGACTCTGTCAGTGAGCGGACGTCTGTACCGTTGGGGCTCGCGTCTGTCACGAACTACCTTCCGAGGCGTTGGGCGGGCAAGATCAAACCTGGCGCGCCGGCTTAGTGGTGTGATCCGATGTTGGCTTTGGCCCATCGCCGTGTGTTCCGGCAAGTGGGCAGGCGTGAATTGTAACGCTGCGTTTCACGGAACAACCACCATGCGCGCCGCTTTGCCCCAGAAGTGTTGCGATTACGCCGATTTCGGGCGAGTCGTCTTCATGGGGCATCTGAAATTCACTCTATCGCGCAAGTCCCTTCGGGCGCCTTCGGCCATCCGATCACCGACAGGGCGTTACGAGCGTCGCTCTTGGTGTTGAGTTGCTGAAAGCCCGGACCGAGGATGATTTCGACGTGTTCGTTCTCGTTTTCGATGTCGAAAAGGTGCACCGATTCGGCGAAATAGGACCGCAACAGGTGTGCGTCGGCGACGGCTTTGGGGCCGTAATGGATCTCGACGGGAGCCTGCATCTCTTCCTTGTCCGAGTTATCGGTTTCAAGAACCTCGAAACCGTAATCGGTCAGCTGAGCGGCTGCCTGGTCGGCAAGCCCCGAGTTATCGGTGGCGTTGAGAACGAGAACCGAGACGTTTTCTTCTTCGGCCAGCTCGATGTCGACCGGTATCGCGCCGGGAGGACATGTCTCGGCTTCGGCCGTCTGTGAGTCGTTGACGATGGCCATCCACGACGTGACCGCCGCGACTACGGCGAGGACAGCGATGACGATGATCGCGCGGACCTGCGTGATACGCACTCTGCCTCCCCAGGCGCATGTTGTGTGGATCAGATTATCGTGCCATGCCGTTTGGGGAGGGCGGGGGAGACTACGAAGAAGTGAGCAACATGGATCCAGTTTTCACTGGCGGTCAGCCGTTCGTCCTTCGCGGACGCCCGGTACCATACGTCTCGATTTTTGTGTTGGATCACTCACATTGGGAACATCTGTCGGGTACCGAACGTACAGAGGTTTCGTGGGCGAGGTAAGGTACGCCGCTCGCGGGGAGGTGTCCGTTGGGGCGGTCGCCGCTCGCGGCGTTGTAGTACTCGGCTGCGCTTTAAGTGGGTGCTGTCGACACGGTGATTTCGCGATGTAGTTGCCGACAGTGCCCGATCGCGGATCGAGCCATACCGATGATAGTGGGAGTGAGGCAATCCTATGGCTACAGATTACGACGCTCCACGGCGTGACACTGAAGAGTCTGGTGACGACAGCCTGGAGGAACTGAAGGCTCGCCGCGCGGATGCACAGTCGGGGAGTGTGGATGTCGACGAGGTCGAGGTCGCGGAGAATTTTGAACTTCCCGGGGCGGACCTGGCCGACGAAGAGCTGACCGTCAAGGTTCTGCCCATGCAGAATGACGAGTTCCGCTGCTCAAGTTGTTTCCTCGTGCATCACCGCAGCCAGCTTGCGGTTGAGAAAAAAGGCAAGCTGATTTGTCGCGATTGTGCGGCTTAAAGGGAGCGTGACCGTCGGCGCCTACCGGTGCGGCGCCGTGTTGTGTGGTGCCGCACCGATTGGCCGAAGCGTCTCCGCCAGTGCTTCGGCCCGACGGCTGGACACGATCCAGTATGGGGTGGGGTCGTCGGGATCGTTGAGTGTGATCTTGACGGCGGAACGGATCCAGGGCCGCTGGATGACGAAGGCGATGGGATGCAGCTGCGCAGACAAGGCGTCACGTAGCGGCAGACCCGACAGCGGCTCGACCGCCTCGATGAACTTCATCGGCAGAACCGCGTCGTCGACATGGAGGTTTCCCTTCGCGACTCGGACCCGGATCCTCCCCAACCACGCCAGCGTGACAGCCGCCATCGGTATGAGAGTCAGGAACGGCAGCCAGGTGAGCATGCCCGGCACTCCCAGCCCGATTTCGGCTGCCAGAGCCACCGTCAGGCCTAGTGACACCGGCCACGCCCACCATGGCACCGTGAGACGTTCTTCGAACGCGGTGATTTCTTCCTGCGCCATGTTGATAGACACTACCGGTGCCCGTTGACCAGGAGACAACCGCATTTGGAGATGACCGCGTGAACCACGTGACGGTGGCGCTACGACGCCTTGACCCCGGCCTTCCGGCGCCGCGGTACGCCAACCCCGGCGACGCCGGGGCCGATCTGTACTCGGCTGAAGACGTCACGTTGCCGCCCGGGCGGCGCGTCCTGGTCGGGACCGGTGTGGCGATCGCGTTGCCGGTAGGTTACGTGGGCCTGGTGCATCCGCGATCGGGCCTTGCCCATCGATGCGGGGTGACCGTCGTGAACGCGCCGGGTACGGTCGATTCCGGGTATCGAGGCGAGATCAGGGTCAACCTGATCAATCTGGACACAGAAGTCTCCGCGGTCATCACTCGTGGCGACCGCATCGCACAATTGTTGGTGCAACGTGTCGAATACGCCCGGTTCGAAATGGTAGATGAACTGCCGGATTCGGTGCGAGGCATCGGTGGCCACGGGTCCACCGGTGGATTCGCTTCGAGGCCGGAGCCGGTGCCAGCGGCAACCACCAGTCCTGAGAAAGATGGAGAATAAGCGTGTTTGGACGTCGACGTCGACGCGAGGTTGAGAACGACGAGATCACTGAACCGACCGTCACCGAGGACGAAACGGCTGATGAGGTCGGCCCGTTCGACAGTGACTCGGCTCCCGACGACGATGTGCGGCGGTTGGATCTTGGCAGCATGCGTGTGCCCACCCCGGCCGGCGTCGAGGCGCGTATGCAGACCGACGACAAGGGCAACGTGCGTCAGATCACGTTGATCCACGACAACAGCGCCGTACAGATAGGGGTGTTCGCGGCACCCCGTACCGAGGACATTTGGGAAGAGGTCCGTGAGGAGATCAACGCCTCGGTCGCCAAACAGGGCGGCAAGACCGAGGAGATCGAGGGCGATTTCGGCACCGAACTGTTGGTACGTGCCACCGGCCCCAAGGGCACGGTGGCAAGTCGCTTCGTAGGCATCGACGGGCCCCGGTGGTTCCTTCGTGCGGTTTTCCAAGGAGCGATGGCGTTGGAACCGACCGCGTCGCCGTTGTTGAACGACTGCGTCCGAGGCGTCGTGGTGGAGCGGGGTAATCAGGCGATGCCGGTGTTGGAGGCGTTGCCGTTGAAACTGCCGGCGAACATGGCCGAACAAGCCAAGGCCAAGCTTGCCGCCGAGCGCGGGGGTGCGGCGACCAACGCGACCGCGACCGGTGGAATGAACGGTTCGAACTCTGCCGCGGCGCGCGGCGCGGGTGCGGGCGCAAAACGGAAACCGTCGCCCAAACCGAAACGTCGGTAGCCGCAACTCGTGACCGCAATGGGTCGGATGCGCCGCGTATTCTGATCAGCAGGGCGGTCGGTGAGCTCTCAAGCCTTGGCCGTGGCGACACGACACCGTAAGCAACCGGGAGGACCGCATGGCCGAACAACAGGGCGAGATGGCCGCCGATCGCGATGTCTCGGACGAACGGCACCGCGATGGGGTCGACGGCGAGGAACCGTTGCCACCGATGACCGAGCAGATCTCCGAACAGCTCGGTGGAGTACGTGGTCTCGTCGAGTCCGGCGTGCCCATTGGTGTTTTCGTCATCATGAACGTGCTGTGGGGAGAACACCTCGAGTGGGCCATCATCGCGGCGGTCGCCAGTGCGGTCACCATCGCGGTGGTAAGGGCGATCCGGAAGCAACCGATCCGTCACGCCGTCAACGGACTTTTCGGTATTGCTTTGGGTGCTTTCCTGGCCTGGCGGAGCGGTGACGCCAACGAGTTCTACCTGCCGGGGCTTTTGTACGGCATCGGGTACGGCATTGTGCTGTTGGGCTCGGTCCTGGTCAGGCATCCTCTCATCGGATGGGGCTGGTCGATCATTGCCGGCAAGGGAAAGTCGGTGTGGCGCGAAGACAAGGCACTGGTTTCACTGTTCGGGTGGTTGACCGCGATGTGGGGAATGGTCTTCCTGGCCAAGAACCTTGTCCGGTTGTGGATGTACCTGGACGGGGGAATGGCCACCGCCTTGGGAGTCGTGACCCTCTTGTTCGGTTATCCGGTGACCGCGCTGCTGTTGCTGATCACTTTTGTCTCCGTCAGGCGTCGTCGTCCGCAGGCCCTGGCCTCGCTGAACGGCTGACGGGCATGAGATCACCCGAGGCGACGAAACCTGATTCGTCGGGAAGACGTTTTCATGATCGTTGACGTGGAGGCGGTCGCACACGGCGGCCATTGTGTGGCACGGGTGGACGGCCGGGTCGTATTCGTTCGGCACGCCCTACCCGGCGAGCGTGTCCGTGTGGTCGTCACCGAGCGCAACCGTGGCTATTGGCGCGCCGATGCGGTGGAGATCCTCACGTCGTCCCCGGAACGTGTAAACCCACCGTGTTCATATGCCGGTGTGTGCGGCGGCTGCGACCTGCAACATGTCTCACAGGCGGGGCAGCTGGACTGGAAGACGCGGGTTTTGCGTGAGCAGCTGACCCGGCTGGGTGGGCTGGACGACTCGCAGGTTGCCGATGTCACAGTTCGCGCCCTGGACGGAAAACTTCTTGGCTGGCGCACGCGGATGCAGTACGCCGTCGACGAGCGGGGCCGTGCCGGACTGCGTCGACACCGCAGCGACGAGGTGATCCCGATCGACCGGTGCGCTATAGCGACCGACGCGGTCGCCGACGGCGACGTTTTGAAAAGATCGTGGCCGGCACGCGGCGTCGTGAACGTTGTTGAATCGTTTGACGGCGACTTGACGGTGTACACACAGCGAACGCGCCGCAGCCGATCCCGATTCGTATCGGGCCCGGAAACGACGCAACACATCGTTTTCGGCCATGAGTTCCGGGTACCGGCCGATGGTTTCTGGCAGGTTCACCCGTTGGCGGCGGACACGTTCGTGACCGAGGTTTTGGAAGCCGTCGGTCCGCGGGATGGTGAAATCTACTGGGATTTGTACGCCGGGGCCGGACTCTTCAGCGCGGCCTTGGCCGAAGCCGTGGGCCCGAACGGCCGAGTATGGGCCGTCGAGTCCGACCCGAGATCCCCTGCGGTGAAAAATCTCGCCGACCTTCCCGCCGCCGAAGTGGTGACCGAACGTGTGGAGAAGGCCGTCGCCTCTCTTCCGAGACCTGACGTCGTGGTTTTGGATCCGCCGCGCAGCGGCGCGACGGCGACCGTGCTGTCAGCGATCGCCGAGGCGTGCGGACGCGCGATCTGTTACGTCGCATGTGACCCGGCGGCTTTGGCGCGCGATGTGCGGCGGCTGGCCGAGGTCGGGTGGAAACCGGTGCGGTTTGTGGCCTTCGACGCCTTCCCCATGACTCAGCACTTCGAGACCATCGCCTTGTTCGAACCTGTTGACCGACTCGGTGACGACGTTTCGCGGTCGACGTCTGCCAAAAGATCGGCTTTACGTTCGGTCGTGGTGAAACCGGAGGCGATCGCCTGTACGGTGAGCTGTCGTAGGTCTGATGTCGACAATCCCCTCCGTGCGGCGAGGTTGTATTCGTCGGCGATCGTTGTGCCGAACCGCACCGGGTTGTCGGTTCCCAACGCGACCTTTACTCCTGCGTCCAAAAATCGGGGGAGCGGGTGACTCGCCAGGTCGGCGACCGAACCGAGGATCAAATTGGCAGACAAGCACACCTCGACGGTGATGTCGTTGTGGACGAGAGCCCGCAGCAGTCGAGGGTCGTCGGCGGCCCGCGTGGCGTGACCGATACGTGTGACGCCTTCGATGGAGGCGACCGCCTCGATGTTTGCGGTCGAGAACTCGCCGGCGTGTACGGTCACTCCCAGCCCGGCATCCCTGGCCGACTCGACGATGTGGCGTGCATGTCGCCAGTCCGCTTCAACCGCGTATGGAATGTGCAGCAGATCGATCCCCGCCAGCCCTTCGTCTGCGGCTGCTTCGCAGGCGTCGATGATGCGGTGGAGCCGCCGTGGTTCGTACCACAGCAGCACGTTGATCACCGCTTCGGCGCGAAACCGCGGGTAGGAGCGTCGAACCGAGTCCTCGGCCTGCCGGAACATGCGCATGAAACCGGGACGCAACACGGCATCGGTACCGAACCGCAGTTCGGTGTAACGGGAACCGGCCTCGGCCGACTCGAACAGTGCGTCGATGATCCGTTCGACGAATGTGGCGTCGGTGTCGGCCTCCGTGGCGGCTGGGACGGCCTGCCCCAGGCGTTGAAGTCGTGCCATACCCGGAGGAACCTGTGAAACCAGTTCCGCGCGCCAGGCTGTCCAGTCATATGGGGGGAAACCATTGCGGCGTGCCAGGGCGCGGTCGAGCCTGGGCGACCATTCCTGATGTAGATGAAGGTCGGCTATAGGGTGCATTACCGAATTTTGGCACCAAGCGGATCAAAACCGGTTGAACGGCGCGGCGCGTCCTGCGAAGGATTCACCGATGTTGCGACACACCGCTTGATAGCCATCGGTAAGCGACCGGAACATTCCCGGTGTAGCTGTGCGGCCGTGTGGATTTGTTGCGGATAGACTCCGTTTCCATGAAGCCTGCTGATGCGACCGCCACGCCGGACCTGATCGGCAAGATCAAGGATCTGTCGGATTTCAAACGCATGCCGGTCGAGGCCATGCCGGATCTGGCCGACCAGATCCGGGCCTTTTTGGTGGGGAAGGTCTCCCAAACCGGGGGCCATATCGGTCCGAATCTCGGAGTGGTCGAACTGACGATGGCCATTCACCGAGTTTTCGACTCGCCCACCGACCGCGTCATCTTCGACACCGGCCATCAATCATATGTCCACAAGGTTCTTACCGGTCGAGCCGACGGGTTCGATCTACTTCGCAAGCGCGACGGCTTGACGGGATATCCGTCTCAGGCCGAGAGCGAACACGACTTTGTGGAGAATTCTCACGCCTCCACGGCCTTGTCCTATGCCGACGGCCTGGCGAAGGCACACGTTGTTCGCGGTGAAAAACGACACGTGGTCGCCGTGGTCGGCGACGGAGCGCTCACCGGCGGAATGTGTTGGGAGGCATTGAACAACATTGCCGCCCGCAAAGACCTTCCGTTGGTCATCGTTGTCAACGACAACGGCCGGTCGTACGCTCCGACGATTGGGGGACTGGCCAGTCATCTGGCCAGCTTGAGGCTTAATCCCTCCTACGAGAAGCTGCTGGACTCGGTGCGTGAGACGCTGGGGAGAACTCCGGTGGTCGGCCAACCGTTGTTTGAAGCGATGCACGCGGTCAAGCGTGGAGTCAAGGACGCGATCGCGCCGCAGGTCATGTTCGAAGATCTGGGGCTGAAGTATGTGGGCCCCGTCGACGGGCACGACTTCGACGCCTTGGCGGATGCTCTCGAGAAGGCGAAGAACTTCAACGGCCCTGTGATCGTGCACGCGATCACAAAGAAGGGACACGGTTACCGTCCCGCCGAGGACGATGTCGACGACTGCCTGCATTCGCCGTCGTCGGCGTTCGACCCCGAGACGGGGAAGACGCTCGCGAAAAGCACCGCAAGGTGGACCGGCGTATTTGCCGACGAGCTGGTCAAGGTCGCCGAGGAACGTGACGACGTCGTCGGTATCACTGCGGCGATGGCCATCCCGACAGGCATTGACAAATTCGCGCACCGTTTCCCCGACCGGGTTTTCGACGTCGGTATCGCCGAGCAGCACGCCGCCACCTCAGCGGCCGGATTGGCGATGGGCGGGTTGCACCCCGTCGCGGCGATCTACTCGACCTTCCTCAACCGTGCATTCGACCAGGTGCTGCTAGACGTGGCGATGCATCGGCTCGGAGTGACGTTCGTCCTTGATCGCGCCGGAATCACCGGGCCAGACGGACCCAGCCACTACGGCATCTGGGACATGGCGGTATTCCGTGTCGTCCCGGGGATTCGCATAGCGGCGCCGCGGGACGCGGCGACCTTGCGGGAGGAGTTCCGGGCCTGCCTGGACGTCAACGACGCGCCGACGATCATTCGTTTCCCCACCGGTGCGGTGGGGCCGGACCTGCCGGCGGTCGAGACCGTCGACGGTGTGGACGTGTTGCGGCATGGAACCGGTCGGGATGTTCTCATGGTTGCGTGTGGTGCCTTCGGGCAGTCCGCTGTGGCGGCTGCCGAGCTCTTGGAGGAGCAGGGCGTCGGCGTGACCGTCGTCGACCCGAAGTGGGTCGCTCCGGTTCCAGGGGCGTTGTTGCCGATGGCCGCGGAGCACAAGGCCGTGGTCACGGTGGAGGACGGAGTGCGGACCGGCGGGTTCGGTGACGCCCTCGCGAAGGAACTCCGTGACGCAGGCATCACGACTCCGTTGCGTGACATGGGGGTGACACCCGGGTGGCATCCGCACGGTACCCGAGGGCAGCTGTTGGAGGATCTTGCCTTGACCCCGCACGCCATCGGTAAGACCACGATGGAGCTGTTGGAGCGGATCGGCCACGCGAGTTACGGGGCGGACGCACCGCAACCGGAGCTGCCTTTGACGGCAAGCTGACACCGAGCGGCGCCGTCTGTGCATAAACGTCGTCGAGGGGCCTGGCATGCCAGGCCCCTCGACGTGTGCCGGGAGTGAGTGGAACGGTTGTCAGCCGTTGACCTCGTCGATGATGTCCCACGCGAGGCCTTCCCACTTCGCGTAGTGGTCGGGGAACGCGGAAACCTGCACCGATTGCGCGGCGACGGTCAGATCCATTTTTTCCCAACCCTTGATTCGCTTCAGGGACTTGTAGAACACGGTGGTGGAGTACTCCACGTCCATGCACTCTTCCACCGATCCCCAACCGGAACTGGGTCGTTGCTGGAACAGGCCCACTGAGTCGTGGTCTTGACCGCTGCCCTGGTTGGGGATGTCCAGCGATTCAGGGATGCCGGTGTTGGCCAGTACCAACAACTGGCTTTCCTGCATGGCGGTCACCAGAGCCACGGCTTGACCGCGTTCGGAGATCCCCATGTCCTGGCCGATGCGGACGATTTCGACGGCGTTGGCCATCTGGTCGGCGTTGAGTCCGCCGACCGGTTCCGGCTCGGCCGGTGGTTCCGGCTCTTCTTCGGTCTCGGGAGCCGGCTGTGCGGTCTCGGCATCACCGGGAGTCGGAGCCTCGGGGTCGTCACGGTCCTGTGACCGGTTGGCTTCGTCTTCGATGTTGCGTTCGGTCGGAACGCCCGCGGCGGTGGGTGTCGGAGAACCCGTGGTGGTGGGGGAGCCCATCAGCACGACCGCGCCCAGTGCGATGACGGCTACTCCGGCCATGGCTCGACCAAGGTAGGCCGGCGCCCGGTTGTCGGCGACGGCAGTGTTCCACGCGGTCCGTCCGTTCCTGATGCGGTCAACGGCCCAGTCGGGTGTGTGCCGACGCGCGGTGGTTTTAACGGTTGCGATTCCCTGACGGGTCAGACGTCCGACACGGCTGTCTTTCGTGACGTCGACGTAATGACGAGTGCGACGCTCGACGTTGTGAACGAGGGCACTGTCACGGGCGGTGGCGACGTGGCCGTGCACTGTGGTGGCCATACGTTGCACCGTCGACGTGACCCCGACGCCGAGCCGTGAATCACGCACCCGCGTGGTCAGATCCACCACTCGGGTGGCTACAGACCGGTATGCCGTGGTCGCGTGACGCTGTGCCGACTCCAGGGTCCGTGAGGCGTAGACGGGGCCGTGCCGACGCAGACCCTGTACTCCATGGTGGAGGATAGAACGTGTCTTGCGGGTCGCGGCGAGCGCGATGGCGGCAATCAGTCTCAGGATTCTGATGAGGTGTGTGGCCGGGGCGCTGTTGTGCAGCCAGGCCGGTTTGCGATGGGCGGCTTTGTAGCGCGCCGGTTTTCGGGTTTCTGGCATTCGGCCACGATAGGTGTCGAATTCGCAGGTGAACAGCACTGTAAAGCGGGCGCGGAGCAGCTCGTGGTGGGTGTTTCCATTGCTGGCCCACCTGTCTGATATGCCGGATACCGGCGTTTCGATGCACCTGTGGCGGACGCCCGGGCATGCCGGGTTTGTCGTCCTCCGCCGGTAGTGTCGGTCCTGACTGAACGGTTGATCGGCTGATCGGTAACACGATAAATGTGATTTGCGTCTCTGTCGATGGGGTTTGTTCGTTTGAGGAGCTGCTTTACGGCCGAGAGCGTATGGCCGGAAAGTGGTGCCGCCTGCGGCGGTCGAGTTGGTGACGGTGGTTAATGTGATGGTTGTGGTCGGTATGGAGCACCTATGAGGGTCTTGGTCATTGAAGACGAGCAACAACTCGCGGACGCGATAGCCCGCGGGCTTCGTCGGCACGGCATGGCCGTCGACGTGTGTTACGACGGTGTGGCGGGACATCGGGAGGCCACGACGATCCGTTACGACGTCATCGTGCTCGATCGCGACCTCCCTGGCATGCACGGAGACCAGATCTGCGCCGATTTGGCGCGACGCGAAGTGTTGACCCGCGTCATGATGTTGACCGCGTCCAGCACGATCGCCGACCGGGTCCGTGGGCTCAGCATCGGAGCCGACGACTATCTGGCCAAGCCGTTTGCCTTTGACGAACTGGTGGCGAGGGTAAAGGCCCTGGGGCGACGCGCGACGCCGGCGGCTCCTCCGGTGCTTCAGGTTGCCGACGTGGAACTGGACTCGTCCACACATACTGCAACCCGAGCCGGTCGTAGCCTTGAACTCACTCACAAGGAGTTCGGGGTTTTGTACGAGCTCATGAAGGCAAACGGTGCTTTGGTCTCCACCGAGGAACTGTTGGACCGGGTATGGGACTCCAACGCGGACCCGTTCACGACCACGGTCCGAGTGACCATCAGGACCCTGCGACGCAAACTCGGCGAACCGCCGCTGATTCACAACGTCCCCAAGGCGGGCTATCGGATCGATCCCCGCCAGGCATCCGCCGATGATGCGGCGCACCGAGACCATGCGCCTCGGACCTGACGGCAGGCAACCGACGCTACGGGTGCGGATGGCGTTGTCGTTCGCAGCCGCGTCGGTTTTGTCGGGCGTGGCCGTGGCCGCGATCACGGTGGTATGGCCGTCTGCGATGTTGCCCGTGGTCCTGATCGCCATCGCCGTTGTATCCGGACTCGTCGGTTACCTCGTTCTCGGACGGCCTCTACGGTCATTGCGGGAGGTGTCGGCTACGGCGCGTCGTTTGTCGACGCGAAATCTCGACGAGCGCATGACCATCGTCGGCCCGGGGCCGGAACTGCGTGAGCTGGCCGACACGTTCAACGCGATGCTGGATCGTATCTCCGACTCGTTCGAGTCCCAGAAGCGGTTTGTTGCCAACGCGAGCCACGAACTGCGCACACCGTTGACCGTCATGCGAACCGAGATCGACGTCGCCCTGTCCAATCCGGATGACGACGTCGCCGAATTGCGCGAAATGGGAGCGGTCGTTCGCGACGCGTGTGACCGCGCCAACGATCTCATCGAGTCCCTGTTGTGGCTTGCGCGTGCCGAAGCCGAGGGTGCGCAGTTGACCGATCCCGTCCCCACCGACCTGGCCGAATGCGCACGGGAGGCCGCCGAGACGGCGACGTGGTTGGCCGACGAGGTCGGGTTGTCCGTGGCGCACGCGTTGACAGCGGCTCCCGTTCTCGGAGATCCGGCGTTGTTGGTGCGAGTGGTGGGGAACCTGGTGGAGAACGCCATCCGTCACAACATCACCGATGGTCGTATATGGATATTGACCGGCCGTGACAGCGGTATTTCTTGGCTGGTCGTCGGAAACACCGGTGGACACATCGACAAGACGGCGGTACCCCGTCTTTTCGAACCGTTCAACCGAGGCGGGAATGCCCGGGTAGGGCGCCGAGGAGCCGGTCTGGGACTGTCGATCGTGCGTGCCGCCTGCGACGCTCATGGCGGCACGATCACCGCCAACCCACTGCCCGAGGACGGTGGGCTGGAGGTCCGGGTCGAGATACCGGAGTGGACACCCGACACCGAAACCGACATCACCCTCGCCGATCCCACCACGACCTGAATCGCTCGTTGTCTATGCGCGGGGCGGCTACCGGCGGCGCGGAGTCACGTAGCGCGAAGAACGTGGCCACCGCTTGGGCCTGCTCGTCGTCGCACTCCGAGAGTCGTTCTCGCCAATCGGTGAGGTTTATCAAGGAAAGCCCCGGCCGCAGTCGGGTCAACAGCGCGGTGAGCTCAACCGGTGGACCCAGTGTGAGGTTCCACACGCCCCGTGATTCGTCCTGCACCAACCCGGTGATGGCAGTGGCTGTAAGGTCGGCCGCCATCTGAGGTTCGGTGACGGGCAGATTCGGCAGGGCTGCGACCAGGTCCGATGCGGCGACGAGCTGACTGACGAAGTCACCGGGGTTCAATGCGCCGGTGTCGGTGGACGCGGTGACCCTCCCCAGGCGGTAACAGGCCACGGACAAGCCACGTTCCTCCGTGTGACGGAGCATGTCCTCAGCAAGCCATTTCGACTGTTGATAGCCGTCGGACAGGCCATCATGGGCGTCGACGAAGTCTTCCGGCAACCGATGTGGGCCGCCCACCGCCACCGTCGACACATGGTGAAAGTGGCTGCCGCCGTCGTAGGCCAGGCGCAGCAGATCCCCGGTGGCCACCACGTTGACGGTACGCAGACTGTCGTAACCACGGTTGAGACTTACCTGTGCGGCACAGTGCACGATCGTTCGAGCACCCGTCAGACGACGGCGGTCCGCGGAGGTCAGCCCCAAACCCGGCTGCGTGAAATCGCAGTCCACGACGTGTACACGCTCGGCAGAGGGACGCGGCAGGCCGTATGCGTCGGCCGTCGCATACAGCCGCGCCATCCCGCCTCTACTCAAGCAGGTCACGGTGGCATCGGTGTCACGAAGAAATGCGGAGAGGACGTGTATACCGACGAACCCGGTGGCTCCGGTGAGGATCATCCGGTCGTTTGAGGTGGCACCTGCCTCACCGATGAGCTTCCATTCTCGATCGTGTGAAAAGCGACTTTCCGTCGAGGTTCGCCCGGTCAACGCAGCTGCGAGGCTCATGACCGTCGGGTGTTCGAACACCTGCGCCGCGGTGACGGGCGCATCCACCGCGGTGGACAGTCTGTTGGCCACGGCCACCGCTGACAGCGACGTTCCCCCGATGCCGAAGAAGTCGGTGTGGCGGGTCGGCGGGGTAGACCCGAGCACCTCCGTGAATACGTCGTGGACGACTTTCTCCCACCTGTCGCGGGGCGTGTCAGCCGATTGAGAAGGTTGAAGAGCGCTGAGCCGTTGGCGGTCGATCTTTCCCGACCTGGTTCGGAAAAGGCGGTCGAGAACATGGATGGTCCCCGGCACCGCCGCCTGCGGCAGTTTTCGTGCGATTTCGGCTTGAACACCCGTGGCCTCGGCGGTCCCGGCGATGTAGGCGGTCAACCGTGCGCCCCCGTCGGGCATGGTGACCGCAGCCTCGTCAACACCGTCGCATTCCATCAACGCCGCCTCGACCTCACGCGGATGGATGCGATGTCCGTCGATCTTGACTTCGTCGTCGGTACGTCCTGCGAATCGCAGGGTATCGCCGACCTTCTCGACCACGTCGCCGGTTCTGTACCACGCCGTACCGTCCCGTTCGACGAGGCGGTCTGTTTCGACTCCACCCACGTATCCGGTGGTCAAAGTCGGGCCGCCGATGAACAGTTCTCCACCGGAGCCGACGGCGGCGTCCACTCCCGCCAGAGGACGGCCCAACTCGACGGGTTTTCCCCGGACCAGTGGTCCGGCCAGGCAGACCACGGTTGTTTCGGTGGGGCCGTAGGTATTCAGCAGGCGGACGTCGCCCCCGACACTTTCATGCCATTGCGAGACACGTGTGTCATCGGCCGCTTCGCCACCGATGATGACGGTGCGGATCGAAGACGGCAGGCGAACGAGTCGGTTGTGCAGGGCCAGGGCCATCTCGTGCCAATAGGCGGTGGGCAGGTCGAGTACCGTCACACGATGTTCGTCGACGAAGTCGACGAACGCCTGCAGCGAATCGGTTGCCGAACGGTCCCGGACCACAAGTGTCGCTCCGGCGGCCACGGTGGGAAACAACTCTTCGACGTGTGCATCGAAGTGCAGCGGGGCGAACTGCAGTACGCGGTCGTTCGGTCCAAACCGATACAGATGTCCCGCCGCCGCTACGAAATGGTCGAGTGCCCTGTGGGGAATACGCACTCCTTTGGGAGCGCCCGTGGACCCCGATGTGTAAATGATGTAGGCGATGTCGTCGGGTAGTGGCCGCCTCGCCGGTTGTCCGTCGGTTTCGGTGACCGGGCCGCTCAGCATGCTCGTCGACAGTTCGTGGTCGATTGTCAACGTGGGCTTGGCTTCGGCGAGGATGCGCGCGTTCCGTTCGGGGCCGGCGTCGGGATCCAACGGGAGGTAGCCCGCCGCCGCGTAACCGATCGCCAGGATCGCGATGACCGCTTCGGCCGACCGAGGCAGGCACACCGCGACGAGATCGCCGGGACCGACGCCCTTGTCGACGAGTACGGATGCGGCGTGCTGAACCGCATCGTACAGCTGTCGATAATTCCAATGTCGACCGTCGTCGGTCAGGGCGAGCGCGGTGGGAGAGTTGCTTGCGTGTTCACGCAGCCGCTCACGCCAGTCGACCGGTGACACCGCCGGTTCAGCCGGTAGCAACTCCCACCGCTCTACCGTGCGGTCGCTGTCGAGAACCGCCGCGATGTCGTCGGCGATGTGGCGTATCCGCTCAAGGCTGTACGACCGAGGGTTCGCCTCGACGGTGAATGCCGAAGGGTCGCGTGCTGTGATCACCAGGTCGTCCACGGGGCCGGCGCTGATGTGGTGCATCGTGACGTCTGCGCCGGGGAGGCGGGGAGGATCGGCGAACGGGACAACGTTGACGACCGCGCCGAAGATCCGACCGTTGCCCAGCCCAAGATCCCGTCGTAGCCGTTCGTAGCGGTAACGCTGGTGCCGTCGGTCGTTGCGCAGACCGGTGGAGACGCGGTCCTGAAGATGATCCAAGCGGTCCTGTGGCTCAACGCGAACCGGTAGGGCCGCGATGTTCATGACCATGGCCGGAATGTTGGCTCCAGGAGTTCCCAGCCGGTCGGCTACGGGAACACCGAGGACGACATCCGTTTCGCCGGTGTGCCGGTGCAATGCGGCGGCCGTGGCGGCCATGAGACGGTGAGGCCAAGCGGCTCCGGCACCGGCCAGCGGTGTATCGGCGAACGTGTGTCGATGCGTCACTGTCTCATGTGACGGCAGCGCCAGGTGATCGCTGAATCCCCTGATGGGCACGTCACGCAGTCGTCGTTCCCAATGTCTACGGTCTGTTTCGACGTCCCGCCGGGACGTCACATCGGCGGTAACGAAATCGGCCAGACGTCCAAACCGGTCGCCGGGTCGTAGATTTCGACGGTACCGCCGTGAGACCTGCCGATAGATCAAGCCGTAGCCGTATCCATCGAGCACAATGTGGTGTGCCCGCGTGAGCCACCACACGGTGTCCGAGGATCGGAACAGCGTTACCGCGAACAGCCCGCCGACCGAAAGATCCGGGGCGGTATGAAGCCGCTCTGCGGCGGCCTGCCGTATCTGCGGCCAGGTCGCCGATTCGGCGAGCTCCACCACTTCGGGACGCCAGGAACGATCCGGCGTGACGATCTGAGTGACCTTCTCCGCCTGCTCGGTGAAACGGGTGTGTAGCGCGTCGGCGTCGAGGACCGTGTCTATGATGGAGTTGCAGAGTCGATCGAAGTCGACGTCGCCTTGTATACGACAGACCTCGGCGGTCCAGAAAGCCGGATTGGCGGGGTCCAGGGCCTGACCTCGATAGATCCCCTCGGCAGCAGCATGAGTGGGCAGCGATGTCACGACGCCTCCCCCATATCGACGGAAACGGTTTGACGTCGTTTATGGACCGCTTCTGCCAGCTCGGCCATGACGTCGCCGGTTTGAGCCAGCCCGAGACAGGAGTCGGTGATGCTCAGACCCGGTCGCGGGTCGGCCGAATGAGGCTGGCTTCCCTCATGGATGAAGGACTCGAGCATGACACCGGCGATGCCGGTCTGACCGGCAGAGACCTGTCCGGCGACATCGGCGGCAACGAGGGGCTGACGTCGATGGTCTTTGCCGCTGTTGCCGTGCGAGCAGTCGACGATCAATCGTGGTGAGGGCTGTACTTCGGCCAAAAGCTCCAGGGCATTGCCGACGTCGTCACACGAGTGGTTCGGGCCGTGATCACCCCCACGTAGAACCACATGAGCCCGCGGGTTGCCCTCGGATATCCACGATCGAGGTGTGCCGTCGTCGCTGAGCGAGATCATCGGTTGAGCCGCGGCGGCGGCGACGACGGCGTCGACGGCGGGGCGGACGGCGCCGTCGGCACGGTTTTTGAAACCGACGGGCATGGGAAGGCCCGACGCCAGGCGCCGGTGTGGCGGCGACTCGACGGTGCGGGCGCCGATCGCGCCCCAACAGACCAGGTCGGAAAGAAAGTCCGCCAACAGGGGTTCAACGAACTCGCAGGCTATGGGCACTCCGATGTCGGCCACCGTCTCCAACATGCCGCGAGCCATCTCGATGCCGTGCCTTACACGGTAGGTGGAATCAAGATGTGGGTCGAGGAGCATACCCGGCCACCCCAGCCGGGTGCGCGGTTTTTCGGTGTACACACGTGCCACCACGTAAAGCTCCGAGGAATGTTCGGCGCCCATCCGCGCCAGCTCGGCCGTGTAGTCGATGATCGACCGGTCGTCGTGGGCGGAACACGGACCGGCGATGACGAGCAGCCGATCGTCCTTGCCGGACAGGATGTCGCTAACCTGTTGCCGCTGGTCCTTCACAGCGGGGCCGTGCTGAGACGAGCGGGTGGACGCCGGAGTGGGAAGGGATGCGGTCATGACTGCACCAGCCTGGCGTGAAAGCCCGCGATCGTGGGGTCGGCGGCGAGGTCGGCGAAATCCACCTCGTAACCGTCACCACGCCACTGCTCGATCAACCCCATGACTCTGATGGAGTCCAAGCCGGCGTCGATGAGGTTTTCCCGGTCGTCGGCCGGTTCGTCCAACAGCGCGAGAACCTGGGCGCGGACCCGATCCAGAGACAGCCCCGGTTCCAGGGCGTCCACCGTGGTGATCTTGGCGCATGTGGCCGCCATGTGTTCCATTGCGGCGTTGTGCCGAGCCGGGGTGAAGTCGGCGATCGCGTCGGCGACGACGAACGACTTGACGTTCAAGGAGAACGCGTCCAAGGCCGTCGCTGTGATTCCGATGTGGGCATACACGCCGGTAATGATCAGCTGGTCACGTCCCGACTCGGTCAACCAGTGGTGAAGATCGGTGTCGAAGAAAGCGCTGTACCGGTGTTTGGTGATAACCCGATCCGACGGGCCCGGTGTCAACTCGGGGACGATGTCCTCGTCGGCTTGCAGGCCCGGCCCCCACCGGTCGGTCAACAGACCCCGTTGAGACGGGGACTGTCGAGGCGGCTGAGCCGTATACACCGTGGGCAGCCCCCGTTGCCTGATTCGCGCGATGTTTCCGATGAGCGCGTCGAACCCGTCGGTGAAGAAGTTCAGGAAGTATTTCTGAGCGTCGTGGATAAGAAGCGCGGCCCGGTCGGGATCGAAATCCCAGTCGAGGCGGTTGTCGGGTAGATCGGTCGTCGGCAGTGGATATGACGACAAAGCGGGGATGGTCACCTGTGGTCCTCCTGGATCGCGGCTTCGCGTACCGCGAGCCGAGTCGTATCGGATTGAAGAAATTCGGACCGAAGCCGCATCTTGTCGACTTTGCCGACGGCGGTCTGGGGAAGTCGGTCGGTAAAACGCACGAGGTCGGGAATCTTGTAGGCGGCGACTCCCTGTTTCCGGAGATGAGCGCGAACCTCCTTGGCCGAAAGGCCGTCGGCCACGCATACGGCACAGCTACGTTCGCCGAGTTCCGGGTCCGGTACCGCTATGACGGCGACGTCGGAAACGGCGGGGTGGGTACGTAGACGTTCCTCCACTTCCGCAGCGGCGATTTTCTCGCCGCCCCGATTGATCTGGTCCTTGGCCCGTCCTGTGATCACGATGTGCCCGGACGGCGTTATCCGCGCCATGTCGCCGGTTCGGTAGTAGCCGTCGGTCGTGAACGCGACCGTATTGTGTTCGTCGGCTCGGTAGTAGCCGCGAATCGTGTAAGGGCCCCGCGCGAGCAGGTGACCATCGACGCCGGATGGAAGGTCGACGTCGTTGTCATCGACGATGCGTATCTCATCCCAGGCCGAGGCGGGAAGCCCCTGGGTGGTGTGCACGATGTCGTCGGGGTCGTCATGGCGTGTGTAACACACCAGGCCCTCTGCCATACCGAAAACCTGCTGGAGACGAACACCCAGGACGTCTTCCACCTTCTTCGCGTCGGCGGAGTCGATACGGGCGCCTCCCACTTGCAGCACTTGGAGCGAGGCCGGTTTCCATGCGCGATGCTTCGCCGCCGAAAGCCACACCTTCGCCAGCGCCGGAACCAGCGCGGTCATGGTCACACGGTGGGTGTCGATGAGGCGAAAACACGTGTCCGGGCTCGGGTCGGGGGCCATGACCACTGTTCCACCGCCGTACAGCACGCCGAGGACGCCCGGCGAGGACAGTGGAAAATTGTGCGCAACCGGTAGCGCACACAGATACCGCGTGTCGGTGTCCACGCGGCACACCCGAGCGGCAATTCGGACACTGTAGAGGTAGTCGTCGTGAGTGCGAGGGATTAGCTTGGGAACGCCGGTCGACCCACCCGACAGCTGTAGCAGGGCGAGCTCGGCGCCTCCTGCACCGGTCTCGTCGTACGGGGAGTGGTCGCTGTCGCCGGTAATCCGGGACAAGGGCAGGGTGAGCCCTACATCGGTGGTCACGGCCTGGGCGATTCGCGTGTGCACGGCCTCATCGGAGTGCAGGTACGCCGCCGCGCCGGTGTGACGGCAGAAGTAGCCGATTTCCGCCTCGCGTTGAGCGGGCAGCGCGCATACCGGGATCGCGCCGAGCCGAAACAATGCGAAAAGAACGATGACGTACGACCTGTCATTGGCGGACTGGACCACCACGATGTCTCCGCGACGTATGCCGTGTGCGTGCAGAGACGAGGCCGCGACCTTTGCCGAGTGCGTCAGTTCGGCGTAGCCGATGCCGCCGTTGTGATCGATGACGGCTGGATGTTCCGGCCGTTCGACGGCATGCCGTTCGAGCACCTCGGCGATGTTCTCGCCGGTCCACAGCCCTTCCTGTCGGTACCGATGTGCGATCTCATCGGGCCACGGTGTGAAGGTGACGTTCACTGTTCTCCTTTTCGAGTTTGAAGCCCAAAGCCGAAAGCATGGTGGCCAGCTTGGCGTCGGTTTCTGCCAATTCGGACCCAGGAGTAGAGCCCCGAACGACGCCGGCGCCGGCGAACAGGCGTGCCGATTCGTCGCTCAGTTCGGTGCAGCGGATGGTCACGGCCCATTGGCCGTCTCCGGAGGAGTCGCACCAGCCCACCATTCCCGCGTAGAAGTCGCGCGAGAATCCTTCGAGGCTTTTGATGGTGCGGGTGGCGTCGCCGGTCGGCGTGCCGCCCACGGCGGGAGTGGGGTGTAGAGCCGAAGCCAGTGACAAGGCCGAGGGCAGAGGGGTGTCGAGAGTGCCGGTGATGCGCGTTCCCAGATGCAGCATGTTGGCCGTGGTCACGATATGGGGAGCGGACGGTGCGGTCAATGTGGAGCAGTAGGGCTGTAGCGCCCGCGCGATGTGGTCGACGACCAGCGCGTGTTCACGGCGATCCTTGTCCGAGCCGAGCAGATCGTCACGATGCCGTCGGTTGACGGTTTCGTCCAGGCTACGCGGACGAGAGCCCGCGAGGGGGTACGCGGTCACGGTGTTTCCGTTGCGAGACACGAGTAGTTCCGGGCTTCCGCCCACAAGGGTTTTTCCCCCGGGGAGGGAACAGCCGAAGACGAACCCGCTGTTTTGTCGATGACGCAATGTGCGAAGCAGACGCGGGATATCGACTTTTTCCGGCAACTCCACGCGGATACTCCGCGCTATGACGACCTTCGACATGGGGCCTTGCTCAATGCGTTCCATAGCGGAGGCGACCGCGCCGAGATAGTGCTCTCGCGTCGGCTCGTGAGCGTACTTCACCGACTGTGGTTCGAGTGTTTCGTCCGACCCCGGCAGCGCAGGGCCCCATTGATGTCGTTCGGGAATGACCAGGTGCGCCGGGGACGTATCGTCGAAGGGTACGGCTCCCACGAGGATCTGGCCCGGCCCCAGCGCGGAAAGGATGGTTTCGGCGCGGTGCGGAGCGAGGCGTCCACGGCCCGGTAGGACGATGCTTGAACCGTTGGCCAACAGTGAACGTGTGGAGGTTCCGTAGAAGAATCCTGACTGGGGGTCGAAGTCGTCGACCAGGTGCATGAGCTCTCCAAAGGGGGATGTGAACGAGGTTTAGCGCAGCGCCGCACCACCGTCGACGTACAGCTCCTGCATGGTCAGGTGCGAGGCGTCGTCGGAGGCGAGGAAACAGACGCTGGCGGCCACGTCTGCGGGGCGAGCGACCAAACCCAAGGGGATGCCGATCCGAAATGCGGACGGGTCACCGGCTGCTACGGCCGAGTCGTTGATCCGCTCGACTCCCCACAGTTGTCGAAGCATGGGGGTATCGGTTGAGCCGGGCGCGACCACGTTGCAGCGGATTCCGTGTGGCGCCAGTTCGAGCCCGAGGCACCGGGTGAGGTGCGTGGCCGCGGCTTTGGTCGCGGCGTAGCCGCCGATGCCTTGGCGCGGTACGCCTGCGGCGTTGGATGAGACCGTGATAATGCTTCCGCGTTGGCGCGGAAGCATGGCCTGGGCGACGGCTCGCATGGTGTTCAGGACACCGGTGGTGTTGACGGCGACCAATGCATGCCAGTCGGCGTCGGTGATGGTGGTCAGGTCTCCTCTTCGCAGAATGCCCGCGGCGTTGACCAGAACCGAGATCTCTCCGATCGTTTTCTCGATGTGGTCGATGGTGTTGGTCACCGCCGGTCCGTCGGTGACGTCCAAGACGAAACCGTCCGGGTCCTCACCGATGAGGGGGTTGACGTCGCATGCGGCTACTCGGTTGCCTTCGTCTCGAAGCCTTTGAGCGACCGCTTGACCGATGCCGGACGCGGCCCCGGTAACGACCGCGGTGATGCCGTGGGGGACGGCCATCGTAACCTCCGGTTATCCTATCCTTACAGGACTTTTCCGATCGACATTGAGGAGTACGCGCGCGTCGACCACAAGGGTCGTTGCGTCCGCCTGTCAGCCGCCCGCGGAAAGTGGGCAAGGGTAGCCTAACCTAAGCGGGAGGGGTGTGGGTGGCCGGTAAGCAACGGCGCGTTGACCTGGGGTGTAGCCGCAAAGTGCGGGTCCTCAACCCGCGGAACGTTTGTAGCCGTCGTTGGTCCCCATTGTTCGTGGCTCGGAGTCCTATTCATATCGTGCGGACTCCTTGAGTACCAGGACGAGAACGGGTACATGGCTGGCGTCGACGTTTCGGCTGGCGGTGAGTAGCGTCACCGCGCCGTCTCTGCGCCACGTCAGCAACTGTTCCAGGGCCTCGTGATGGGCACCGTCCTGGAGTTCGTAGCGATAGCGTTTGGCGAACTCCCCGTAACGCTCCGGGCGATGGCCGTACCAGACGCGCAAGTGTGAGCTTGGGGCCACGTCTTTGATCCATTCGTCAAAGGCGTCGTCGTTTTTGGCGATGCCCCGCGGCCACAGGCGGTCGACTAGTACTCGCCGACCTTCATCGGGATCGGGTTGTTCGTAGATCCTCCTCACGCCGAACTCGGACGCGTGTTTCATCGAGTCAGTCATGGCGGCCCCCCTGCTGTCATCTGGGGTCACGATAAACCAGAACGTGCTGGATATGACCGCTTTGAGTGTGTTGCCCCGAGTGTGTGGTTCCGTTGCCACGTCTGAAATATTCGGCAGGACCGAGCGAACGATCGGAGGTTTCGGCGGATTTGCCGGCCACGGCGACGGTCCGCTGTTTCGGTTGGGCCCGACCCGGCGTCCCCATGGCGCATTAGGCGAGGCTACCCTAAGGGGGTGGCGAGGCGTTGTCTGTATCGAACGCGTGGGAGTGATGGCTTTGCCAACCCGCATACGTTCGGGCGCAAGTCAACCGTCGACCGTTCACTCAAGTGGACCGAAGGCCACGGGCCTCCGCGCGTCGTTTCCGACGGCGCGGAAGAAGACCGAGG
This sequence comes from Candidatus Stackebrandtia excrementipullorum, assembly GCA_019113825.1. Taxonomy (GTDB): domain Bacteria; phylum Actinomycetota; class Actinomycetes; order Mycobacteriales; family Micromonosporaceae; genus Stackebrandtia; species Stackebrandtia excrementipullorum. The sequence goes on from DXGR01000112.1 coordinate 23,237, forward strand.
ACGTCTCAAATCTGGGAGCAGGATGTTTTCATCGACCGCAAACGTCGGCACCGAACGCGGAAGCCGCTACATCAAACAATTGTGCAGCCACTTCAGGGACAAAGCCGAATCCACTTTTGACGAGTCCAGCGGCCACACTGTATTCGAGTTCGGGGAGTGCCGCATGACGGCAACCTCGTCGGAGCTGCGTTTCGACGCCTCGGCGGACACCGAAGAACTCCTGGGGCGTGTCGAGTACGTCGTGGCGGATCATCTGGAGCGGTTCGGTAAGCGAGACAACCTGAAGGTCACCTGGACGCGTTAGTCACGCCGACAACGACTTTAATCCTCACGCAGGCGGTGGGATCGGAAAAGCCGCCTCGTGTTACCGGCGGGGCGGGTTACGCGCATCCCCGTCCCGCCGGTTCTATCGACCTTCCGCCGCCAAAAGACGTTCCAGGGCGTCCAGCCAATCGTCGACCTCGGCTTCGTCGTATCCGCGCCAGCGTTCGTGGAAGAGCACGTTTCGGACATCGTCGGGAGACATGCCGTTGCCATACCGTCCGGCGACCAGGTCGGTGAAATCATCGACCTCGGTGACGCGATATCCACGTCCGAAACGGGCGCGTTTAAAGCGCTTACCTCGAAGTTCCCAGCATCGCCGCAGCAGCTCGACCCGTGCACGTCGGTCCAGGGACCGAGTCGGCAGCGGGACGGGCAGCGCCTCCTGGGAGACCGGACGAAGGGCACGAAGATGGCGGATCGCATCGCCGAGTAGATCGTCGACGTCGGTCATGTTGTGGCCGTGGGCGACAACATCGAAAACGGTGCTGGTGACGTCGGATGCGGTGACAGCGTGCGGTATCCGCCCCGAGAGCGCCTGGTCGATACGCCAAACGATGTCACGAACCTGGGCCGGGTCGTATCCGCGGTCGGTCCTGCCGATCGACTGAAGCCGGTCGGTCCAGGTCATAGAGACTCCAAGGGGTTCACGCGGGGACGTGTCGGGGTGGTGTCGAAAAGCCCCACACATCGTCCGACGGCCATCTGAGCGCAGATACGCCCGATACCGGATACCCGTTCCAGACAAGCCTTCTACGACGTGAAGGGGTGCCTTCCGACACCATGGTGACACAGTCGGTCACGAAGAGGGTGGGGTGCGATGTCGGATCGACGACTGTGCCGCGTGACGAGAGTGGACTCTTTTAGGGACGGTAAACCAGACCGTCGTATTCGGGATGTCTTTCGATCCAGGACCTCACGTAGGAGCACTGTGGGTCGACCGGTTGGCCGGAGGCGCGAAGTTCGTCCAGCGCGGTACGTACCAACGATCCGGCCACTCCTTGCCCCTGGTAGGCGTCGCCGACCTCGGTATGGGGCATCAGGGTGAAGGATTCACGCTTGTCGTATTCGGTGAAACCGGCGAATTCACCGTCGACATATGCTTCAAAACGGCTGCGATCGGGATTGTCGATGACCTTCAGACTCATGTCCCACACCATACGACCGAGATCTTCGCCACCGCCCGGATACACGGATCGGCATTGTTGAAGGGCTCGGAGCACTACGGTTGAAGACGACATCCGTGCGCCAACACGAAAGCGGCAACGATGATTCAGCGTTCTATTGAAATAGACCCGGAAAAGTGCGCCCAGGTGGCGCAGATATTGGGCACCGACTGCGACCGCGACACGATCGATCGGGCTTTCGACCGGTTGCTTTCCCGGGGGGCGGAAAACAGGGGACTCGACGACGGGTTTCTGACCTCGGTAACCTCGGGTCGATATGCCGACGTTTTCGACGAGCGGGTTACCACCACCAGTTGGTGGTAACCGAGTGCTTTCCTGACGACGTCGACGCCGGGTACCCGCATCAGCGGGTACCCGGCGTTTAACGGTGCCATCCGCCGGGACGGTCTATTCGGCGAAAGTGCGTCCGGTCACCTTCTCGGCGATACCCGAATGATCCAGGTACGGCGTTATGCCGCCGAGGTGGAACGGCCAACCGGCACCCAGAATCATGCACAGGTCGATGTCTTCGCGGGCGGCGACGACACCTTCGTCCAGCATTCGGCGTGCCTCGTCGGCAACCGCGGCCAGTGCACGTTCCCGAATGTTTTCGGGACTGGAGGGGTTGCTTCCGAATTCCATGATCGAAGGAATGTCGGGGTCGAGCGACGGTTTACCGTGGGCATCCCAGACATAAACGCTCGACTTTCCTGCCTCGACCAACCGGTCGAGATTGTCCGATACGCCGAACCTGTCGGGAAAGGCCTGGTGCAGGGTGCCGGCAACGTGACGCGCCACGGCCGGCCCGACGAGCTGTAGAAGCACGAACGGTGGCATGGGAAGTCCGAGCGAGTCGACGGAGCGATCGGCGACTTCGATCTCGGTCCCTTCGTCGACGCAGGCGAAGATCTCACCCAAGAATCTCGTGAGCAGACGGTTGACGACGAAGGCGGGCGCATCCGCGACCAGGACCCCGTTCTTCTTCAACGTCTTACACACCGCGAACGCAGTGGCGAGCGTGGCGTCGTCGGTCTCCTTGGCCCGCACAACCTCCAGCAACGGCAACACCGCTACGGGGTTGAAGAAGTGGAAACCGACCACTCGCTCGGGATTCTTCAGATCGGCGGCCATGTCGGTCACCGACAGAGAGGACGTGTTGGTCGCCAGAACACATTCGGGCGTGACGATGCTTTCGAGCTCGGCGAAAATCTGCTTCTTCAGGTTCAGTTCTTCGAAGACGGCTTCGATGACGAAGTCGGCATCGGCGAACACCGTCTTGTCGACCGAGCCCGATATCAGATTTTTGTAGCGGGTTGCCTTGTCGGACCCCATTCGGCCCTTGGCAACCTGCTTGTCGATCTCGTTATGCACATAGGCAACACCTTTTTGGACACGCTCTTCGTCGAGGTCGGTGAGGACCACCGGTACTTCGAGGCGACGAAGGAAAAGCCACGCCAGCTGGGAGGCCATGAGGCCCGCACCGATGACGCCGACTTTGTTGACCGGCCGAGCCAATGACTTGTCGGGCACTCCGACAGGACGCTTGGCGCGCTTCTGTACCAGATCGAACGCGTACAGGCTGGCTTTCAGCTCCGGGGACGTGAGAAGCGTCGCCAAAGCGTCGTCCTCGAGCGCGGTTCCCTCTTCGAACGGCACGGTCTTGGCCTTTTGCATCAGGTCAAGCGCAATGTACGGTGCCGGTGCGGCGCCGTGCACCTTCATGTCGGCGACTGCTCTGCCGCGCTGCAGCGCGGCGTCCCAGCCCTCTCCACGATCGACTTCGGGCCGTTCGACGGCGATGTCGCCGCGGACGACCTTGGCCGCCCAAGCCATCGACTCCTCGATGAAGTCGGCGGGTTCGAGAAGGACGTCGCTGATTCCCATCTCGTTGGCCTCACCGGGACGCAGCATCTTGTTCTGGTTGAGCGCGTTTTCGATGATCACCTTGACGGCGTTGTCCGGACCGATCAGGTTGGGCAGAAGTTGAGTCCCTCCCCAGGTCGGTGCGAGGCCGATGAAGCACTCCGGCAACGCGAGTGCGGCGGTAGAACTTGAAAGCGTCCTGTAGTGGCAGTGAAGGGCAAGCTCAAGCCCACCTCCCATGACCGCACCGTTGATGAAGGCGAACGTCGGTATGTCCGAATCCTTCAATCGCGCGAAGACGTCATGCCCGAACCGGGCGATGGCGTGGGCGTCCTCGCGGGTTTCGATCAGCGGCATTCCGGTGATGTCGGCGCCGACGAGAAAAATAAACGGCTTACCGGTGACGGCGATGAACTTGACCTTCGGGGTGTGCGCGAACACCTCGTCGAGCGCCGTGTTGAGCGACTTCAGTCCACCCGGTCCGAACGAGGACGGCCGCTTGTGGTCGTGGCCGTTGTCCAACGTGATCAGCGCGGCCTGGCCGTCGAGACCCGGGACGTTCACGAACCTCACCAGAGAGCGGGTCACGACCTCGTCGGGAAATTCCTTCAGCGCGTTCATCTGGCTACCCTTTCTCGCTGTTGTTGGCCGACCATGCCGGGTTCTCCCAGACGACGGTTCCACCCATGCCGATGCCGATGCACATTGCGGTCAGCCCGTACCGCACCTGAGGGTTGGCGGCGAAATGACGCGCCAGCTGGGTCATCAAACGCACGCCCGACGACGCCAGCGGGTGCCCCACTGCAATGGCGCCGCCCCACGGGTTGACGCGGGGGTCGTCGTCGGCGATCCCGAAATGATCGAGGAAGGCAAGTACCTGAACGGCGAACGCCTCGTTCAGTTCGAACAGGCCGATGTCCTCGATGGACAGTCCGGCCTTGCTGAGAGCCTTCTCCGTTGACGGAATGGGACCAACGCCCATGACCTCGGGTTCGACCCCGACGAAACCGTAGGAGACCATCCGCATGGCGGCCGACAGGCCAAGTTCCTCGGCTACATCCTCGGCGGCGATGATGCACGCGGTCGCCCCGTCGTTGAGACCGGCGGAGTTTCCGGCGGTAACACGACCGTGTGGGCGGAACGGGGTCCGCAACCCGGCGAGTTTCTCCATCGACGTTTGACGAGGCGGTTCGTCCCGAGTCGCCAACCCCCAGCCCTCTTCAACAGACCGGGTGTTCATCGAAACAAGGTCGAGTTCGATCTGGTCGAGGTGCTTCGCGTAACGCTCTTGGCTGGCCAACCCGAACGCGTCGGCACGCTCCTTGGAAATCTCGGGGAACCGGTCGTGCAGGTTTTCGGCGGTCGAACCCATGATCAGAGCCGATGGATCGACCAGCTTCTCCGACAAAATCCGTGGGTTCGGGTCGACGCCTTCGCCCATGGGGTGACGTCCCATGTGTTCCACTCCGCCGGCGATGGCGACGTCGTAGGCTCCAAAACCGATCCCGGAGGCGACACTGGTAACCGCGGTCATGGCGCCTGCGCACATCCGGTCGATGGCGAAGCCGGGTACAGACTGAGGTAGCCCCGAGAGCAATGCGGCGGTGCGCCCGATCGTCAAGCCCTGATCACCGATCTGCGTGGTCGCGGCGATGGCGACCTCCTCGACGCGCTCAGGCGGCAACGACGGGTTCCGACGCATCAGTTGCCGAATGCAACGGATGACAAGGTCGTCGGCACGGGTTTCGGAGTACATTCCACCGGCTTTTCCGAACGGGGTTCGGACCCCGTCGACGAAGACGACCTCGCGAACTTGGCGACTCATACGGACCTCCTGAGCACTCGTGGGTTGCAGGGGACGGTGCGGTCAATCACGGCTGTGCCTCCTAGCGATGGACGGTCACCGCGAATGTTACTCGTAAGTAACCGATTTGGTCGAGCTTGGTGCCCCCCAAGAGCACGCTGAACGCCCCGTCCGCGTTGAACGATGCGGAACCGAGGACGTTTGGCCAGGTGGGAACCCTTGCTTTGTGGCATGGCGGCGGCCGATGAACGTCGGCGCCGGGTTCAGTCTGTCAAAGATTGCGTCAGCGCGGCGGCGGTGATGTCGATTTGCCAGTTTCTTGCGCCCGAATCGCGCAATGCGCGACGCACGGACTCCTCATCGGCCGGACGGGGTGGTTGCCACGTCAAGGCGCGCACCGCCGCCGGCGCAATCAGGTTCTCCGCCGGCAGCTGGTATTGCTCGGCGAGCTCTGCGACGGCCAGGCGAGCCTGTTTGAGCCGAGCGGCCGCCTCCGGATCGCGCGAAGCCCAGCGGTGTGTTGCCGGGGGCCCGTCGTGTTGGGCGGCGACATGGGGTAGATCGGATGAGGGAAGGCGGCGAGCACGCGCGAGCGCGTCCAGCCAGCGCTGCGTATTGGCTCGGCCGTGGCGCCGTTGAAAGCCCGGGATCGATAGAAGCTGCCCGACGTTGGACACGTCGGCGATAGCGGCATCACTGATCGCCAGGTCGGGAACGATCTTGGACGGTGCTTTGTCCATCGTGCGAGCCAACTCGTCGCGTGCCAGCCACAGTTCGCGGACACGTGCAAGAGCGCGCGCCCCCCGAACACGGTGGATTCCCGACGTTCGACGCCACGGATCTTTCCGGGGAGCGGGCGGAGGGCTGGTGGCCAACGCCTCGAACTCCTCCAGGGCCCATTGTTGTTTTCCCTGTTCGTGAAGTTCGTCGGCCAGCCGATCCCGAAGGTCGATCAACAGTTCGACGTCCAACGCCGCGTACTTGAGCCAGTCGTACGGTAGTGGGCGGGTGCTCCAGTCGGCCGCCGAGTGGTGCTTCTCGAGGCTGTACCCCAGAAGATTCTCGGTCAGCGCGGCCAAACCGACGCGCTCCATTCCACAGAGACGAGCCGCCAATTCGGTGTCGAACAACCGGGCGGGTTTCATGCCGACTTCGGCGAGGCAGGGGAGATCTTGACTGGCCGCGTGAAGAATCCATTCGGCATCGCCGAGCCGATTGTTGACGCTTTTGAGGTCATCGAACCGGATTGGATCGATCATGAACGTGCCGGAGCCGTTTCGCCGAAGCTGAATCAGATATGCGCGCGGTAGGTAACGGAAGCCCGACGCGCGTTCGGCGTCGATGGCCACCGGACCGATGCCGTCGCCGAGAGCATCCAGGACGCGATCCAGTTCCGGCTGGTCCTCCACGACAGCCGGAACCCCACCTCGTGGCTCGGTCAACAGCACCGGGGAAGGGCCTGAGGGGCTTTCGTGATCATCGGACACGTCTTAACGGTACGGGGGTGCGACCAACAAGTGGTAAATGGCCCACCGGTATCTCGCGGTTCATCACACTTACGAGTGGATTTTCTTGTTTGCGCCGCCTCCGGAGGGCTGGCGCCAATCGTTTACAGTTCATTTGCACATCGACGTGAGCCCGCCATTCCTACCCTTCGCGGAGGGCATTCATGTACAACACAGGACCCCAACAGCCCGGCCCCGAGGGCCAGAACCCGGGAGGTTTCCCATCCGGGGGTTCCGGCGACCAACCGCCGCCCGGATGGCAGCCGCCGCTGGGAGGGCATTCGCCACAACATCCCGTCTCGCCACCAGTTTCGGGGCCCGCCGGCATGGGCGCGCCCATGCCGCCGCCCGGGCAGCCGCCGACATCGGCACCTCCGGTGATGGGGCCGCCTCACGCCGGTCCCATGGGATCGCCACCGCCTGCTGGACCGATGGCACCGGCGCCGCAGACGCGTAAAGGCCCGCTGGTGCCGTTGTTGGCGGCAGGATGCGCAGTCCTGCTGGTGGTGTCGATCGTGTTCGCGGTTTTGTGGATCGTGCAGGGCAACGAACTCGACGACACGGCCGAGAGCCTCAGAGAAAGCAGCTCCACGGTGAGCGATCAGGAGGTGGCCATCTCCGACCTGGACGACCAGGTGGCCGAACTCAACGACACCGTATCCCGCTTGGAGGACGAGCTTGCCGTTGCGCAAGGCGACGCGGCCGCCGCTCAAGACCTTCAGGCGTGCCTCGACAGTCTGAGTGCCTATTTCGAGGCGGTGGAAGACGACGCATCGGAATCGAAGCTCGACGATCTTTGGGAAGAGTTCGGCATTTTGTGTGGCCCGTACCTGTAGACGCCAGACGTGCAGATGCCTCCCACAGCACGGTCGATGATCGGTTGTGGGAGGCCCCGCGTATCCGTCAACCCGGTTCGCCGACCGCTTCAGGAGAGAGCTGGACGGCGGCGGCCAGCTGAAGACACCACGCCCACAGGTGAGTGGTGAGTTCGGTGGTCGGAGCGGTCCACGAGGCCCGGACTTCCAAGCCGACGTCGGTGGCGTGCACGTTTCCGTCCGCAGGGTCCCGCAGTTCACCGAACCTGGTGTCCGCGGTGCAGGTTACCGTTCCGCCGAGGGCGAGGTGTGGCGCGGACGCTAGTTTCAGGCCGTCCTCGAGCCAGGACCAAGCGATCACGGCGAGCGTTTGGTCTGCGTCGGTGCTGTGGTCGGTGTTGACACGAAGGAAACTCACCAGCCGCAGGTTTCCTCGCCATGAAGTCTGCGGCTGCGGGTCGTGAAGAAGAACGAGTTTGCCGGTGGCTTCCGATTGACCGGGACGTTTCGCGACCGCCGACAAGGCGAAAGAGTGCGGTGCGATGTTCGCCGGTGCCGTGATTTCGGAGATGACGACATGTTCATCGGGTCGCCATGATCGTAGTGACGCCACTGCATCACGGAAAGTGCGGGGTGTCTGATCGTCAAGTGCGGTCGCCGCTGCCACGTGCCAGACTTTACGGTGCCGAGACAACCGATGTGAATGCGGCACGCCGAAGCCGATCCATCATGGCCTGAATATTAATCCACAATGGTCTTTCTGGCTCGTCGTGTCGACGTTCTCGTCGCTTCCGCCGAGAGCGCGAAGTACCTCCCGCAAGCCGTTGCCGCGGCTCCGGGTGGTGTCTGCGCGAGGTGCGATTGTGACAGCCCCTGCGAAAGATGCGGTGGTGTGAGAGGCGTTTACCGGCACATGTGATGATGCACCCGATGACTAGCAACGGTGTGGTAAACGAGTCGGTGTTCTTGCGTGCGTGTCGAGGGGAGGACGTACCCCACACTCCGGTGTGGTTCATGCGGCAGGCCGGTCGGTCCCTGCCCGAGTATCGCAAGCTGCGCGAAGGCACGGCCATGCTCGAAGCGTGCCGGACACCGGATCTGGTCTGCGAGATCACATTGCAGCCGGTTCGACGTCATGGTGTCGACGCGGCGATCTTCTTCTCCGACATCGTGGTGCCCTTGGCAGCCGTCGGGGTCGGTGTCGACATCGTCCCCGGCACCGGCCCGGTGGTCGCCGAGCCTATTCGTACAGCAGCCCAGGTTGAACAACTGCGGGATCTGACGTACGACGACGTCGATTACGTCGCCGAGGCGATTCGGTTGTTGCTTGCCGAGCTGGGCGGTACGCCGTTGATCGGCTTCGCCGGAGCACCGTTCACACTCGCGAGTTATCTCGTCGAAGGCGGGCCCTCGAAGAACCACGCACGGACGAAGGCTCTGATGTACGGAGCCCCCGACGTCTGGCACGCGTTGTGCTCGCGTCTGGCAACGATCACATCGCAGTTTTTGAACGTCCAGATCGAGGCCGGTGTCGCCGCCGTCCAACTATTCGATTCGTGGGCGGGAGCACTGTCGTTGGCCGACTATGAGAGGTTTGTCGCTCCTCATTCTGCTGCCGTGTTGTCGTCGGTGCAGGACAAGGGGGTTCCTCGTATCCACTTCGGTGTGGGAACCGCACACCTGTTGGGCGCGATGGCCGAGGCTGGGGCCGACGTGGTCGGCGTCGACTGGCGCACCCCGTTGAGCAGAGCGGCAGATCTTGTCGGCGGCCGGCCGGTTCAGGGCAACCTCGACCCTTGCGCGCTCCTGGCGCCCGAGGTGGTGTTGGCGGAAGAGGTGCGCCGGGTCTTGACCGACGGGGCGTCCGCGTCCGGCGGACATATTTTCAATCTCGGCCACGGCGTGCTGCCTGAAACCGATCCCGGTGCGCTCACTCGTACGGTCGAACTGGTTCACGAACACAGCGCCCGGCGGGCGACGTGACCCTGCCCTCGAGCCGCCCACGCCGAGTGCTCATCGTCGGGGGCGGCATCGCGGGATTGTCGGCGGCACTGCGTTTGAGGGAAGTCGCCGGTGACGCGGTCGACGTGGTCATCGTCGAACAGTCCTCCCGCCTGGGAGGCAAACTCGTCACCGAAGAATTCGCCGGGCGCCCCATCGAATCGGGTGCCGAGGCGTTTCTCGTTCGACGCCCGGAAGTCGTCGATCTGGCCGCGCGGCTCGGGCTGTCGCAGCACATTCGACATCCCGCAGCGGTTGGAGCCGGGCTCGTCGTCGGTGGTGACATCGTCGATATACCCCGTCGGACGATTATGGGAGTTCCCGCCGACGCGAAGACGCTTGAGGGCATTGTGACCCCGAACGGGCATTCCCGTTTCGAACGTGAACCGACCGGGGCCGCCCCGTTGCTCGGTCCCGAGGAGGACATTGCGGTCGGTGAACTGGTACGTCGACAGCTCGGAGACGAGCCGGTCGACCGGCTCGTCGACCCGTTGTTGGGCGGTGTGTACGCGGGCCATGCCGACGATCTGTCGTTGGCGGTGACGATGCCGGCATTGGCGGCTTCGGCACGCAAACACTCCAGGCTGACCGATGCGGTACGGGGGCTCCTGCCCACAGGCCCACCCTCCACGGCACCGTTGTTCGGCACCATTGACGGGGGCCTTTCCCGGTTGATCGAGGCGATGGCCACGGCTGCGCAGGCGACCGTCCGTTTGGGGCTGCCCGTCCGGCGGCTGGAACGCACGTCCGCCGGTTGGAGCGCCACCGTCGGTGCCACCAGGGACCCGTACCGGTTGTCGGCGGACGCGGTGATCCTGGCTCTCCCGAGCCGCCCGGCATCGCGGTTGCTGGGTGATGTCGACACCGAATGCGCCGACCTTGTGAACGAACTGGATTACGCCAGCCTGGCGTTGGTGACACTGGCGTTTACCGGTGTCACGTTGCCCGAACGTTCGGGTTTCCTGGTGCCCGTTGGTGAAGGGCTCACCATCAAGGCCGCGACATTCTTTACCCGAAAGTGGCCGCATCTGGCCGTTGACGACACCGTCGTTCTGCGTGCCTCCATCGGTCGTTACGGACAGACCGACATGTTGCGTCACTCCGACACGGACCTGATCGCCATGACCGTGTCCGACCTGTCGACGGTCCTGGGGCGCAGACTGCCTCAGCCGACGGCCACGGCCGTGCGTCGGTGGGGCGGTGCGTTGCCGCAATACCGCCCCGGCCACCTTGAACGGGTTGAGCGGGCACGCCTTCGTATAGCCGACCGGCGCGTTGCGTTGGCCGGAGCGGCGTTCGACGGTGTGGGGATACCGGCGTGTGTGGCATCGGGACAGACGGCTGCCGAGCGGGTGCTGGCGGAGATGTCCCGGTAACAACAGTCGGGGCCGGATCGGTTGCGGGATGCGCCGTCAGGCAATATCTGGGCATGTCAACAGGTGGTAATCCCAACGCGGCACGCATTAAGGAACTCAACGACACGATCCGCTACACCATGTGGTCGGTCTTCAAGGTCAGCACCCCTCTGCCCGGCCTGAGAGACGACGTCGCACACGACGTCGAGGCGTTGTACACGAGGTTGGCCGAGCACGATGTCACCGTGCGAGGAACATATGACGTCGCCGGTCTGCGTGCCGATGCGGACCTGATGGTCTGGTGGCACGCGGAAGACAGTGACCAGCTTCAAGCCGCGTACAGCCAGTTCCGTCGCACCTCATTGGGGCGGCACCTGGAACCGGTGTGGTCACAGATGGCGCTTCACCGGCCCGCCGAGTTCAACAAGAGCCACATCCCGGCCTTCCTCGCGCAGGAGGAGCCGCGTGATTACATCTGTGTCTACCCGTTTGTGCGTTCCTACGAGTGGTATCTCCTGCCCGATGAGGAGCGCCGCGCCATGCTTGCCGAACACGGAAAACTGGCGCGTGGGTACCCCGACGTTCGCGCCAACACGGTGGCCTCGTTCGCATTGGGTGACTACGAGTGGATGCTGGCGTTCGAAGCCGACGAACTTCACCGAATCCTTGACTTGATGCGGGATCTGCGTGCGTCGGGAGCCCGACGTCACGTACGCGAGGAAATCCCGTTCTACACCGGGCGACGTCGGCCGGTAGCCGACATCATCAAGAACCTGCCTTAACGAGTCGAGCACACCGGCGTCGGCGGCGCGTGTCGTGACGCCGGTTCAACGACGGACTGTGGGGTAATGGGTGACGATGAGCGCCTCGCCACCTGATCAGCCCCCGGTCACCACATACGAAGACGGGCAGCAACGCCCCACAGAACTTAAACGTGCCATCGGTCCGGGACTGTTGCTGCTGTTCGTTGTCGGAGACGTCCTCGGCACCGGTATCTACGCCCTCACCGGCCAGGTTGCGGGCAAAGTCGGTGGCGCGCTGTGGATACCGTTCGCCGTTGCTTTCGCAGCGGCGTTTCTGACCGCCTTCAGCTACCTGGAATTGGTGGGCAAGTACCCTCGGGCTGCTGGGGCCGCGCTCTACACCCAAAAGGCGTTCGGGATTCATTTTCTGACGTTCATGGTCGCCTTCGCCGTCATGTCGTCGGGGTTGACGTCGGCGGGGTCGGCCGCCCGAGCCGCGGCCACCGATTACCTGCCCGAGGTTTTCACGTGGCTTCCCGACACCGAGACGGCGACGATCATCGTCGCCGCCGCCATGCTCGTCGTCTTCACCGTCATCAACCTGCGTGGCGTCAGTGAATCTGTTTGGGTCAACGTAGTTTTCACTCTCATCGAACTTGGCGGTCTGTTCATCATCATCGTTGTCTCCGTCATGGCGGTGATGGGGGGACAGGGCGACCCGTCACGGGTCATGTCCGTGGACACGGAGCCGGGCCAGTCCGCGTTTTTCGCCGTGGTGGCCGGAACCTCGCTGGCCTTTTTCGCGATGGTCGGTTTCGAGGACAGCGTGAACATGGCGGAGGAGACAACAAACCCGCGTATCTTCCCCAAAGCGATGCTGACGGGGATGGGGATAGCGGCGTCCATCTACGTGATCGTGGCGGTCCTGTCCTCGTGGCTGGCGCCGGTCGATGTCCTGTTGGGCGATGATCCCGACGCCCCCGGCGCGGGGGCGCTGCTACGGGTGCTTGAAATCGCCTCCCCCGGTTTTCCACTGTGGCTGTTCTCCGTCATCGGGGTTTTCGCCGTGTCGAACTCCGCGTTGATCAACATGTTGATGGCCTCACGTCTGACCTATGGGATGGCCCGTGAAAACGTGATCCCAGGAGTTTTCGGACGTGTTCACCCGTTGCGTCGCACACCCTGGGTCGCGATAGTCTTCACTTCCGCCATCGCGATTTGTTTGACCAGCTACGCCAACGTCGCGCTGTTGGGCGGAACGACTTCGCTTCTGTTGTTGGCCGTTTTCACAGTTGTCAACGTCGCGGTTCTCGTCCTTCGCCGTAAACCGGTTCGGCATGAACATTTTCGAGCGCCGACGATCGTACCGATACTCGGTGTCGGGGTCAGCGCGTTTCTGGTCGGGCCGTGGTCGGGACGGGACCCCGAGGAGTATCGGATCGCCGGTGTGCTGCTGGTCGTCGGTGTTCTTCTATGGGTGCTCACCTATTTCGGGCACCACCGGCGTGGTCGGAGGAGCCCGGTGAGGTCGGGTCCGCCGTCATGATTCCGGAGGAGGACCGACGCATGGCCACGTGGGGGATCCCGTCCTCCAAGAACTGCGCCCCGAACGGTTCGAAGCCGAACCGTCGATAGAACCCGACGACGTGGACCTGCGAGTTCAATGTCGTCGGCCGATCGCCGATCATCGACACGGCGTGGCGCATCAGCCGGTCACCGACCCCTTGCCCACGTACCTGTACCACAGTGCAGACACGTCCGATGCGAACGTTCGTCGGGTGGTCCAGTACACGCAGGTAACCGGTGATGTCGTCCCCTTGACCGGTCCACACGTGCCACGTACGCGGATTTTGGTCCAGATCGTCCAGCTCCGGGTACGGGCAGTTCTGTTCGACGACGAACACGTCGACGCGTAGTTTCAGCAGCGCGTACAAGGTGGCCGTGTCCAGCTCGTCGAACCGTTGTGCGAAAAGCGTGTTCATAACGAACATTTCAGCACAGCCGCTTTTGTTCGTGCTCGAGAAAAGGTGCTTATGCCGGACGCAACGTCAAGCTGATCGAGTTGATGCAGTAGCGCTCGTCGGGAAGGTCCTTGGGCGCCAAGCCCTCTCCGCGGAACAGATGTCCCAGGTGGGATTCACAGGTGGCGCATCGCACTTCGGTGCGGACCATGCCGAGCGAACGATCATCGTGGAGGGTCACCGCGGCGTCTTTGGCGTCGGCGAACGACGGCCAGCCGCAGCCGGAGTGGTATTTGGTGTCGCTGGTGAAGAGTTCACCCCCGCAGGCACGGCAGCAGTAGACGCCCACGGTCTCGGTATCGGTGTATTCGCCGGTGAACGCGGGCTCGGTGCCTCCCTGCCTGAGCACCTTGTACTCGGCGTCGGTGAGTTTGTCACGCCATTGGTCGGTCACGCCCCAACCGTAGCTCGAGAGTATCGACGGCCGCCGCGCCGGGTGAAACGACGAACGGCGACGGCACGGAAAAGACCAATGTGGTCATCATCACGTGTTGAATGTGCGACGATGATCGCGTGAGACGTTGCCGATGACGCCGGTTCCGACGCAGCGGAGGTGGGAGATGCCCGGCGCGTTGCCCATTACCTATTACCTCACGCGGCGTCAAACTCTGACCGCGGCGCTACGCGTCGGCTTGATCGCAGCCGCGGTGACTTTGCCCGTGGCCGCGGTCATCGTGGTCGCCTTCGAGGTGTGGTCGGCGATGGCACTGCCTCCGGTGGTTTTCGTCGGTGCCACGCTTCTGACATGGCCTTTTGTCCGACGAGGCGGCATACGCGTCGACGAGAGCGGTATACGTCCGCTGCGCAGAGCAGCCCGACGCCATCAGGTGTCGTGGCATCTGATCACCGATGTACGTGCCGAACGACGAGCGTCTCGAACGGTGCCGGTGGTCTACTTGAAGTCCGGACGCCATTGGCGGCTGGGAGTGCCCTACAGCGGAGTGATGTTGGGCGCCGATCCACGATTCGACGAGAAGCTGTGCGTCATCCGCAACACGTGGGACACCTACCGGTTGTGGCGGAGGCCGCCGGTCACCGACGAGGACTACTCCAACACCTCCGTCGAAGGCTGATCGGTCCGGGGATGTCTTATTCCCGGGTGGCCGTGCGGCAGCTGACGTTGAAAGACCCACCAACTGACCGCCAGACAGGCGGCGATCAGTGGCCACGTCATGGCGACTCGCGCCGCGGTGAGAGCACCGACTGCGCCGACCATCCACAGCGGTAGAAAAACGGCCAGGCGTAGTAGATATTGACAGACCCACACCCAGCTGGCGCGGCTGTAGGCGCGGACCAGCGCCCGGTCTTTGCGCCAACGGGTCTTCTGGCCCAAGACCGTGCCGACGACCACGCCCAACAGCGGCCAGCCGACGGCGATACTGATGATCCAGGCGAGTGCACTGGCGCCGTTGCTCAACAGTTGGAGAAGGAAGAAGTCTTCACCGCGACCGGTGTACAACGCGATGAGGCCTGCAATGCAGACACCGGCCAGACCGATAAGCACCGAGCGAGGTTTGTCGCCGCGTCGCAGTCTCCAGACGGCGAGCAGCACGCTGACGACGACGGCCACGATCACGCCGACGCCCACCGAACTGCTTGAGAGCCACCAACCGAGGCCGAACGCGACCGGGGGCAAGGTGGCGTCAAGGGCTCCCTTTTTGCCACCCAACAAACTGGTCAGCGATTCAGGCCGACCTTCGTCGCGCACCATCATCGGTTCATCCTGGGTCGACTCCTTGGCTGGTGAGATGCTTAGGGAAGCCTAACGTGCCGGTTGGTGTGGATCGGTCCCGGCGGGGCTGCTAGGTTGCCGAGGCGGACAACAAGCGGCCCGCCTTTCGCCCGCCGGGCCGGGATGGCAGTATGCGCTAGATGCTGGGTACGAAACGGTTGACGGAGCAACAGCTGACCGAACTGTTGCGTCGACTCCAGCGTGTCGAATTCGGCAAATGGGGCAAAGGGGATATTACTCGCGCCATCGGCGCGTTGCAGTGGGAACTGCAGCACGGTGAGATCGACGTCGGCATGTGGAGAGCCGATACCGGTTATGAGACCGGCGCTGCCATTATCGACCGAATTCCACCGCACGCGAACATCGCCAGTGGCGCCGAGTTCTACGCGATCGAACTCATGGTGCTCCGATCGGCGGTCCGCGGCGAGGCGGGGGAGAACCACCGAACCATCGTCTTCCGTGAAGTCCTGCGGATCATGCTCAACGAATTCGGTCCGCCCGACGTGCGCGGCGGCGACGGCGGTCCCTGGGCACGGTGGCGTGATCCGGTTCTGACGGTGGAACTGCATCTACGACGCTTTCACGGTGGTGTGAGCCTTCGCCTTCTCGCCACCGAGGCGATCGAACAGATGGAGGCCAGCGCAATACGTCGTGGTGACGTCTCCGGTTGGACCGCGTACTCGAAGCGTCCCGACCTTCCTTTGGAGCCTGCGGTCAGCGACGTCGGTGAGTTCACGGCACGTTTGTCCGGTGTCTTGATGGACCTCGCCGGCGACGTACCGGTGCTCGACACCGAAGGCACCGTCATTCTGAGGACCAGCGACTGGTCGGCTCGTTATGTCCTTGCCGCCGTAGACGGTGGCGTGCGCGTGGAAGCCTCCAACGCGGTGAAGGGAGTACACCGCGACGGTCTCTCCTACCTCGCCGGCCTGGGCTACCAGAAGCCCAACGGCCGTGTCCCCAACTGGGCACGTCTCTTCGACGACGGTGGCCGCGAATCGACGTCGTTGGCGGCGCGAATGATGGTAGACGCCTTGCGCGCCTACGGAATCGATGACCTTTTCGACATCGTCTACGACGCCTTCACTGCGGATGGTGAACGGATGTATCTTCCCGTGCTCGGTGTTGCCAGCGCCGACTCGATGGGTTGAGGCGCCGAGTCGATCTCACGTCGGGCGGACCGACGTGAAGATCTCATCTGCTGCGCAGATTACGTAGTAGAAGACGTGGATCACCCAACTTCGCCCGCAACATGCGCTCAAGTCCCGCGATGGGTGTGAGGTTCTGGGGCGCGCGAGGGTCCTTGTGCGCCGACGAGGCCAACCCGGGCAGGACCACAGTCGAGGTGTCGGCCAGACGCACAACCTCGTCGATGGCAAGGTCCTCGGTTGACGGAGCCTCCAACCGTGCTACCCCGCCCCAGGCACCCGAACCACCGGGCAGACGGAGATACCAGCTGTGGCGGCGCCAGTTAGTGCCGATTTCAAACACCGGAGTACGTTGTCCCGGCTCCAAACGGTGGACCACATCGGCTTGGAGACCGCTGAGATAACGGCGGTGATGTGACTTGACGAAACCCACCGCACGCGGAAGATGCGCGCGATGCCGTAGCGCACCGTCGATGACGAGCAGGTCGTCCTCTGTCGGATCGGCTTCGCCGGCGACGTCGATCTCCAACCGTGTGAGACGTTCCTGTACCGCGTTGACCAGGTCGTTCGGTTCGGTGGTGTGCACACGTCGAGCCCGATACGAGACGGTCAAACCGGCGGACAGATCCTGTTGCGCGGCTGCACTGAACAGGCCCCGCTCGACGCGGCTGGCGGCGATGGCGGCACTGCGGGAGTGCGCCGCGAGATCGCATACGACGACCCCGGCGGCATAGGAGGCGCACAGTCCAGGCGACGGTTGCCCGTCGACGTCGATGTCGACTCGCGCGTCAAGCCGCCGGACCCCGTCCACCAACAAGACGCGAGAAGGCGGCGGGACCGTCGCTTTCATTGGCCGCCATTCTCCGGAGTCGACTTCGACATCGAGGTTCAGACGGGTTTTATTCGGGTCGGTGATTCGGTCCGAGCTCTCGGAGTATCCCGGGTCCCATGCGCTGACGGTGACCTTCATCAAACGTTCACCCGCTCCACATGAGAACCCGATGCGTTTTTCGACACCTCGTACCGGACCGGGATGCGCTCGGCCAGACCCGCCACATGCGTCACGACACCGACCATGCGGGTTCCCGACGTGGCCAGGTTTTCCAGATTCGCCGCGACCTGGTCGAGTGTGGCCGCGTCAAGAGTGCCGAATCCCTCGTCCAACAGGATCGCCTCCAGGCAGGCGCCCTGGGAGGACATTCCGGCCAGTTGATCCGACATGGCCAAAGCCAGTGACAGCGCTGCGGCGAAAGTCTCGCCACCCGACAACGTTTTGACCGGACGCGTCAAGTCCGCGTCGTGATGGTCGACGACGTAAAACTCGTCGTCGTGAGAGATCAGGTCGTACTGGCCGTCGGTGAGTTTGGACAGGATGGCCGACGCCCCCTCGACGAGTTCATCGATCGCCTCCGACAGGAGCCAGTTGATGAATCGTCGTGCGCCGAGATGTTGGTGAAGGTGTTTGGCGACTTCGGTGCGTTCGGCCTGCACCGATCGTTGTCTCGACAGTTCGATGTGTTGCGCCCGCGCCTGCTTCAGGCGATCCCTTTCAGACTTTGCCTCGTGGCGGGCGGCCGCGACGGTTTCTGCAAAGTCACTGGTCGCGTCGCCGGTGACCAGGGGCACGCCGGCCTCCGCCAGCAACGCGGTGAGCTCATGACGAACGGCGCGCGTCTTGTCGTCCAACTCGTCGCGGACCTGCAACTGTTCGGCCCGCCGGGTCTTCCGCACCTTAAGCTCGCGGGCGGCCCACTGCGCCAGATCGTGCCACGCGGTCTTCAGATCCCCACGATCGGCCGGAGGCGGAGCCAGGCGAGCCACCCGGTCACGATGGTGGTCGAACCGTTGCCACTCCGACCGCAGCCGATCCTGGACGTTTTGGTGAGACTTCTCGGCGCGACGCAAATCTTCACGTGCCGTCCGTACCGCCGTCGATGCCTCCGACAGCCGTGCCTTGCGGTGCTCGGCTTCGGCACGTCGCCGGTGCAGTTCCTCCTCCGGCGGGGCGTCCTTCAGCCGTTGCGACACCTCCTCTTGCATGGCGGTGACCTCGTCCAGCCGTGCCCGGTAGCGGGCCAGCGCCTCCTGGGCTTGCGAGAGACGTTTCTCGGCGTCGGCCATGGCACGTCGTGCTGTCGCTTCGAGCTTCTGTGCTTCGGCCACACCGGCATCGTGGTCCGTGACCACGTTTTCGGGGATCGACTGTCGGCACACCGGGCAGGCGTCTCCGGGAACCAAACCGTGCCGCAACGATGCGGCCACGTCGTTCTCCTTGGCCGCGTGTACGGCTTCTTGAGCCGCCACCAAGGCGGCCGCTGCGGCGTCGCGTTCGCTTTGGGCTTCGTCGCGGCGTTGTTGGGCTTCGACGGTCAACGGGCGACCCTTGGCCAGGCTCTCGTTGAGCTTGGTGGCGCTGGCGTGATCTGCCAGAAGCTGCTCGATCAAACCGAGGTCGGTATCGCCGATTTGAGTCCGCAGCTGTTCCTCGGTCTCCTCCCGTGCCGTAACCGCCTGCTTGGCCTGTGTCACCGCCTGCGACGCCTCCGCCAACTCGTCGGTGAGAGAGTCGGCATCGGAGGGTTTGCGGATGTAGGTCAGCAGCGAGTGCTCCTCGTCGACGACCTTCAGGGTCGCTGCGGCCTCTTCGGACGCTCGTGCCAGTTCCTCCAGTCGTGGCACCGTTCGGCGAACCGATGTATCGAGTTCGGCCAACTGCGTGATCCGACGGGAAGCCGCCTCCAGGTCCTCATCGCCAACCGGAGTCAACTGAGCCAGCTGCGATTCGATGTGGCTCAACACGGCCTCGGCGTTACGCCGCTCCTCTCCGGCTGCCGATTGAATATCCCCGTAGATTGTGTGACCCAACAGGTTTTCGAGGATCTTGCGTCGTTCGGCCGCGCCTGCGTGCAGAAAGTCCGCGAACGCTCCCTGTGGAAGCAGCACACATTTCGTGAACTGTTCGAACGGTAGACCCACGATGTGTTCGACCTGTTCGGTCACAGCCTTGGCGGAACCGGCCAACGACGTGCCGATCAGGCCGGTCACGTCGGTCAAGGTCGAGGCGTCAACGTCCGACGCCAGCCTCTCCAACGCCGCACTGGCCGTGGTGACCCTTCCCTTCGCGCCTCGGCGCACGACACGAGTCGCGACGTAGACGCGGTCGGCGGCGGCGAAGACCAGTTGGACCTTGCCCGTCGTCGCCGAGGGTGCCAATGCGTATTCGATGCCCTGTCCCCACCGGGGTGCTCGGCCGTATAGGGCGAAACAGATCGCATCCATGACCGTCGACTTGCCGGCGCCGGTGGGGCCCACGAGGGCGAAGAAGTCGGCCCCACCGAAATCGACGGTGGTGCGTTGCGAGAAGGTGCCGAAGCCCTCCATCTCCAGACGCAACGGGCGCATCAGACGACCTCCTCCGAATCATCTTCCACAGTCGACACCTTGTCGTACAGTTTGTCGAACAACGCGGTCACCGCCGGATCGTCCACACCTTTTTCCTCCAGATAGTCGGAGAACAGCTGACGAGGCGTCTTGCCCGCGCGACTGGGACGGCGGGGACGATTCTGCGCATCGGCAACCGACGGATCGATCTGAATGGACAACGCTCGGGGGAAAAGCTCCTTCACCTCGTCACGTAGTCCTGCCCGTGACTTCTCCTTGATGTAAACGCGAAGCCACGCTCCCGGCATGACATCGGCCTTGCGAAGTTCGTCGAGGTCGCCACGAAGAGTCTGCAACGCCACGGCCTCCGACAACGGAACATGCGTGACTTCTGCGGGCGTGTCGACGCCGACATCGACCAGAAGAGCACCCGGTGTGTAGGACTCTTCCCCGAAGTCCACCGCGATGGGCGCGCCGCTGTAGTGAACCGGGCAGCCCGCGGTGATCTTCTGTCGTCGGTGGAGATGCCCCAGGGCGACGTAATGCGTCGTAGGCGGAAAGATCGTGGACGGAACGGCGTAATCGGCGACGGTGTGGGCCTCACGTTCACCGCCACCAAGCTTCCCGCCCACCACCGTGAGGTGCCCGGTCACCAGATTGATCGTCTCCCCGGTGAACGACACCGACAACGCCGCAACCAGACGACGCAGATGGTCGGTGTAGGACTGTCCGGTCTCGGCGGCGGTGAGCTCGAACAGTTCGGTCGCCCGCACCGCATACCGTTGTGACACGAAAGGCAACGCTGCGCATTGCCACGGCTCGCCGTCGGCGGTGCGCCCGGCGATGAGATGGTCCGCTGCACTTCGGATTGTCCCGCGTAGCGTGATCTCGGCGGCGTCGGCCCAGCCGCGAAGCGCGTCCAAAGCGGCCCCGTGATCGTGATTGCCCGCTATGGCTATGACGTCGGCGCCGGTGGCACGCAGGTCGGACAAGGTCTTGACCAGAAGTTTCTGGGCGGCGGCCGAAGGCGCCGCGGTTTCGAACAGGTCACCCGCCACGATGACCAGATCGGGTTTCTCTCGGCGCGCCACATCGACGAGCTCACCGAAAACGGCGTACTGCTCGCTCATCCGAGACTGGCCCTTCAAGGTTGCCCCGATGTGCCAATCGGACGTGTGCAGGATTCGCAAGGTTCGTCTCCTAGCTGGCGGCTGACCGACGGTGTGTGGGTGTGACTGTAAAGACCGGGTACGACGTCACCGTTGTATGACCGCCGACACCGCATCGCAACCGGCCGAGGACCACGCGTACGGCTCAGAATGGAATGTCATCGTCGTCTTCGGCCAACGCGAACGGATCGACCGTTTGAGTGACCGACCGCAGTGCCGACGACGGAGGGGCACCGGCCTCTTGTGGTCGTGTCGCCCATGCGGGGAACGGGAAGTTCACGACCAACGGCACCGGAAGTTCCGGCTGAGCGACGAACATGGTGCCCGGCTTGGCCATGAGCGCTCGCTGACGCTGTCCCGTGGCAAGGAAACCGTATTCGGGTCGATTGGCCTCGGCGGGATCGAGTCGTCCCACCACCCGGATGGCGCTATTGGCGGCGATGCGTCGCTCCACCTCGCTGGCGGTTTGCTGCGCCCCGATCAAGATGACGCCCAAGGAACGACCACGCTCGGCTATGTCGAGCAGAATCTCCTTGATCGGACTGGTCCCGTCCTTGGGGGCGTACTTGTTCAATTCGTCCAGCACAACGAACTGCAGGGGTCGTGCCGTCCCGGCCTTCTCCTTGCGTTCGAACTCGCCGCGTAGCGTGACACCGACGACGAAGCGTTGCGCACGGTCGGGAAGATTGTGCAGGTCGACGACGGTGACCTGTGCATCGTGGTCGGTCCCCACACCGTGTACCCGCCGCGGAGGCAGATCACCGCGGACCAACCGACCGATGTCACGAGTGGACGAGATCAAACGACGAATGAACGCGTTGACGGTTCCAAGACCGACTGCGGTACCCGCCCAGACCCCTCGAGTCTCGTCGTCGGACAGACGGTCACACAGCAGGTCCACAAGGTCGGAATACGTCGACACCAGTTGGCCGTCGATCACGGCGCCGCCGTCCTCCTTGGGTTTCGCCTCTCGCGCCAACTTGGCGGTGACCTGGTGCACCACCATGGTGTACTGCTGACGTTCGTCGTCGGCGTCGGCGAACACGAAGGGGAGAAGCCGATCAGCGCAGAACTGGGCGATGGTCCAATAGAACGACTCGACACCGGTAGACCGGCACGCTACGTCCGGTACACCGTTGCGGTCGCCGGCTCGAGGTGGGGCCATGACCGTAACGGAGGTGAATGCCTTGGCGCTCAAACCCAACCGTTGATACGCATCCCGCATGGAGGAGTCGAGTCGTGTGTTCTCGTGGTCCAACAGGAGCAGGTCTTCGCCCTTGACGTTGAAGATCAGGGCTTTGGTGTTGACCGCCTCGGGGCCGATGGCCGATGAGTGAAGCAACGAATACAACAACCAGGTGGCGAAACTGGTTTTCGTCGCGACACCCGATATGCCCGATATGGAAACGTGTGCGCCGCGAGTCCCGTCGAGGAAGTCGGCGTTCAGGAACACGGGTTCACCGTCACGGGAGAAACCCAACGGCACCTGCCGTGTCATCTGGTCGAAATACAGGGCCGCATCTCGAGCTTCGCCGGCGGCTCGGATCACCGCGTCGCCGGGCCGGGGCGGCACGAACACCTCCGGATCGACACGGGTGACCGTCACCTCGGCGGCCTCCTGTACCTGCGCCGGAAGATGTCCGTCGGAGATCGCAAACACGTCGGAGTCGAACTGCGCGCCCTCGTGGCGTGAACGGACCGCAGTGACGACACCCGAAACGGTTACGGGGTCACGTCCGGCGACCTGCCGTCGCGTGACCACTACGTCGTCCAACTGCAGATACGCGTCGGGCGCGATGGCGACCCAATACGTCAACGGAGTCGCGTCCTCGGTGCCCAGCACCCTGCCCACCACATCTTCGGCCATGCCGACCATCATCGCAGCCGGATGTAACGCAGCAGCAGGTTGTCATCGGCGTGCAGGGCATGGGCAAGCCGCATGCGGCGAAGCGGTGACGAGGGTCCGGCGGTGATACGCCCCGAACCCGCGCCGGCAAGGAACGGCGAAACCGTCAGACAGAGCTCGTCGACGAGGTCTGCCGCGGTGAGTTCGCCGAGAATGTGAGGGCCGCCTTCGCACAACTGCTGTCGTAGGCCGCGTTTGTCCAGAATATTCAACGCGGTGGGGAAGTCGACGCCGTCGTCTCCGGCGACTATCACGTCGGCGACTTTCTGGATTTCCTTGCGGCGACCCGGCAGCGACGACTCACAGGTGATGACGATCGGTTTGACCGGTGCCTCGGTGAACAGCGGCATGGAAAGGTCCAGGTCGGCGCTGCGCGAGATCACTGCCATGACCGGATGATCGGGAAGCCCTTGATCACGCCGCCACGCGATGCGGTCCGGCGACATCTTCAGCGCCTGATATCCGTCGGTGCGAACGGTTCCCGCTCCGGTGATGAGAACGTCGCATCGCATTCTCAGGAAACGAAACGCCCGCATGTCCTGTTCTCCGGACAATGCGTGGGAGTGTCCGTCGACCTCCACGGCACCGTCCGCACTGGAGACAAAGTTGACACGCAACCACCTGGACACGTTCGCCGGTGGCGCATAACGCTCGATGAGCGCGGCATCGTCGAGAACAGCGGCTTCAGGGACCGGATGAATCAACTCCATGCCGCTATTGTGCAGGTTCAGCACCGGTGGCTGTCGGCACCGGTCACCTCGGCGCGGTCATCGGCGTATGGAGCACCCTCGTATGGACGGCTTATGCCCTTGTGTTGCAGCATTGTCGCCATGGCGAACCCCCCTCCCGGGAAACAGGTGTCCCGGCGCTCGTTGCGGTATCTCCTGTCGTTGTGCTCATGCGTGATGGCGATGGTGGCCACACTGGTCGTCGCCACGTCCGCTCGTGACGCTGCGGCGGAGCCGACCACAGCGAGTGCGGAGTACACCGTGTGGCTGCAGAACATCGCCGGATGGAAGCTGCATCGCGGATCAACCGACAACGGAGTGATCGAAGCGGTTACCTCCTCCATCGTCAATCGTGATGCCGACCTTGTCGCGTTCAACGAGATGTGTCGTCAGCAGTACAACGCCGTTATCGCGTCGTTGCGTACAGCCGGATGGCCCGCGGATCCGACGAACTTCGCCCGGTTCGGTGAATCCGGCTCGGGTGTATGCAACGGGCAGGCCTTCGGCAACGCGGTGTTCTCCCGGGAGCCGTTGGGCGGATCAGCTCGGTTTGTTCTCCCCGACGACGGTACGTCCGCGGACCATCATGTTCTCTGTGTCCCGCAGGAAAACCGACCGACCGTACGGTTCTGTACGACACACATCACCACAAGTAACGAGGTCGTCGACGGTGTCAAGGCAAACCAGCGGCAGTTGGACGCCGCGTACGAGTTGCTTGAGGGCCATCACCGTGACGGCGATACCGTCATCATCGCCGGAGATTTCAACGCGCAACCCGACTACGGTCGAATGAACGGATGGTATTCACCGAGTGTGGACACACCACACAACTCCGACAACGTCGGTCACTACCGTGAACTCGACGACGACGATGTTGATCATTGCCCCGGATACGGTGAACCCACTGTGGGGGTGGGGGATCCTCCGGGCGCCTGTCAACCCGAAAAGAAGATCGACATGATCTTTGTACGAGAGAACCGTATCGTCGGGGATTATTGGGCTGATGCGCTGGCTATTTCACAGCAATGCGGTGGACCGTGCGCCGACCACAAGGTTCTTGTTGGACATGTTGCCGTTCGGACGTGAATCGTCGAACGTGCACGGGTCTTGACCCGTGCGGATAATCGTCGGGTATGTGGTTTAAACCGACGATCAAGGTCGTCGTGGTCCTTGTTGTGGTGTATGCACTTGTGGTTGGACTGGCGTGGCTGTTCCAGCGACAGCTGATCTATCTGCCCTCAACGGAGTCACCCGAGGTATTCGGCGACGTCTCCGAGATCGCGCTGCACACCGGCGACGGGCTGGAATTGGCAGCGTGGTTGGTGCCGCCGCAGAAGAACGACCGCGATACGGCGGTGCTCGTCGCACCCGGCAATGCGGGAAATCGGGCGTCGCGCCTACCCTTGGCTCGAAACCTTGCGACCGAAGGGTTCACGGTGCTCCTCGTGGAGTACCGCGGGTACGGGGGTAACCCCGGCACTCCCGATGAGGCCGGATTGGTGCAGGACGCGGCCGCGGCATCCCGCTACCTGCGTCATGAGGCCGGGTTCGATCGGATCGTTTATTTCGGAGAAAGCCTCGGCGGTGGTGTGGTGAGTGCTTTGGCGACCGTCGACCCGCCGACGGGCATGCTTCTTCGTTCACCGTTCACCGATCTGGCCGCCGCAGGTCAAAGCGCGTACCCGTTTCTGCCGGTGCGCGCGTTGCTGGCGGACCGATACCCGGTTGTGGACAACGTTGTGGCGGCGGCGGTACCGCTTACGGTGATCGTCGGTACGAGAGATTCGACCATCCCGCCACAGCAGAGCCGCGATGTCGCCGACGCCGCGGCCGAGGCCGGCGTCGAGGTCTCGGTCGTCGATGTCGACGCCGACCACAACGATGCGTCGTTGGTACACGGCCCCGCCGTCGTGCAGGCCCTGGTAAGCCTGCACGACCGTGTGTGAGCCGTGCCGATTCAGTCCCGCCACACGCCGGACCGGACCTGCCAGGCGATGCCGTCGGTGAAGCCGTCGGCCAACGTCGTGCGTAGCCGCGAATCGCGAGGCAGACGGGAAGCATCGTACGGGCCGATGTGGTTGAAGACGAAAAGAAGAACGTCTTTTTCCCCGCGGGTGGCGGCGTCCGGTGCGGGTGGCGCCAGCTGGAAACGGTTCGCGAAATTCACGATGTTCGAACCGGCGGGAAGATGCTCGGCCAGCTGAGGATCCAGAAGCCAGGACGTGCAGGTGTACAGGGCGTCTTGCGGCACCAGGTCGTGAAAAAGGGCGTGGAAGAACCGCCGTGCCCGGGCAACCGCCTCGTCGCATTCCTGAAGGAGAAGGGGCCCGCCTTCCGCGGGGATGTGAATGCCGAGCGTGACCTCTCCCACCGCGTGCCCGGTGAAGGGGTGTTCCGGTCCCAATCGCTCGATAGCGAATTCGAGCCTGCCCAGTCGGTAGATGGTCCCTCGAAAATGCAGCGTGAACCAGAAGGCAACGGCCAGGCCGGGCTCGTCGAAACGTTCACGGTTGAGGCGAAGCTTTTCACCGATGTTGGACAGTGTCGCCCAGCTGACGTCTTCCGGGACGCCCCGGTCGCGGTGATATCGCAATGTGTGCGGCAGCACCGACAAGAGCGCCCACAGATATACGAACCGTCCGACCGCGCCCAGATCCGGCGACAGTTTCGGCCAAATCAGCATCCCGGTCCCGCCCATGTCGGCCAGCAACTGGTGATGGCAACGTTCCAGTAGCCACCACAGTTCGGGGTCACGGTGCGGATCGGGACGAGCGGCTGCAACAGCGACGGCATCGACCGCGTCGGCGCCCAGGCGTGTGACGAGGAGCCTCTCCGCTTCTGCTGAGGTTGGCAGAACAAGCGGTTCGGCGGCCGGGCCGAGGCGCTCCCAACGGTCGATCCAGTCGAGGTCCGCATCGGCAATACCGAGCCGATTACCCACATCGTCAGCGCGCATTCGTTTGCCTTCCCGGTGAAGACCGAATCTATCGTCTGTCACGTGAGGCACGTTCACGTGGACCTGCCCGTGGCCCCGAGGTTGATCACGCCTACCCTGAAGGTGTGTCGCGGTTTTTTACGCCGGGTTGGGTGTTGAGGCATGTGCTGGTGTTCGTTGTCACCACCGGCTGTTTCGGCATGGCGTATTGGCAGTGGACACGAGCCCTTGACGGCAGCCTTCTCAGCTGGGGCTATTCGTTTCAATGGCCGCTGTTCGGGTTCGCGGCACTTGCGTTGTGGGTGCGTGAAGTACGTACCGAGCTCAAGGCGCTACGTGGCGAGTCCGTCGACTCCGAGGAACCGCCGTTGGTTTCTCCGTTCGACCGCGGTGCACCCCCGCCGTTGGAAACCGTAGCCGTATCGTCGGCGCAGACCACAGACGAACCCGATGACGCGCAGGACGCCTACAACCACTATCTGGCGTGGTTGGCGGCCGACCCCGAGCACCGGCCGAACGAATATCCCGGTAACACCCCGTAGGAGTGACAGTGGACATCGACCCCGATATGAAATCAGCGCTGCGCCGCTATCAGATCATCGCCTACGTCGTCAGCGTGTGCTTGATCGTGCTCATGTTCGTGGCGGTGCCTCTCAACCACTTGGCCGGCTATCCGCAACTGTCGGCGGTGATCTCGCCCGTGCACGGGTTGGGTTACATGATTTACCTCGCATTGGGATTCGACCTCGCCCGCCGGGCGGACTGGCCGTTGTGGCCACGCATGGTGGGTTTGCTGCTCGGCGGGACGGTCCCGGTCGCCTCGATTTTTGTGGAGCGATGGGTCACGCGAACGATCCTGGCCGAGGCCAAGCCCTCCGGCGAGTCGGAAGCACCCGCGACGGCAGAGCCCGGTCAGGCCTGACCGATTACGACAGGGTGCTGATTTCGGCGTAGGGCCCGTCCCACCACATCGCGTCGATCGTCACCTGAGTGTTGTCGTCGTAGAAATCGATGACGAGTCGGTTGGCTCCCACTTGTTCCACGTCGGCGGTAAAACCGTCCACCGGACTGGCCGAAACCAGAACTGCGTCCGACGGATCGACCTGTATGACGGCGGTTCCGCCTTCCGTGGTGAAACGACCTTCGTACGTGTCACCCGCGACCCATTCCCAACCGTCGTGTTTCTGCGGTGGGGGACTTTCCTCGGTGGGGGACGGTGTCCGTTCGGTTTCGGTCTCCGTTTCGGGTGGTGCCTCTTCCGGCTTGGGTGACGTCGCCGGTGACGGTGATGGGACGGTCGACGGGTTGTCGCTTGTCGAGGAGACGACGGTGTCGGCGTCGATGCGGTCGGCTCCCACCGGGAGGACGACGGCAAGGCTCAACCACGTCCCCACAGCGGCCACCGAGGTCACCGCCGTCCACGCGACCACGCCTGCCAACCGCCGAAGCCAGGCTGAACGGTGGAGCATGGTGGTCATCTTGTCAGAACGTCGCCACCGGCGGTAGAGTGCCGCCGTGGCGAGGGTGCTCCTTATCGAAGACGATGTGAACGTACGTGCCGCTTTGTCGCGCGCCCTGACCAAGGCCGGTCATCTCGTGCAGGCGGAAAGCGCCGCTTTGAGCGGCCTCCGCCAGGTTACGGCCGCCACCCCCGATGTGGTAATCCTCGACCTCGGCTTGCCTGATGTGGATGGTGTGGACGCGCTGCGGATGCTTCGAGGAATCTCGAACGTTCCCGTCATCGTCGCCAGTGCCCGCCGCACCGAGACCGACATCATCCAGCTGCTCAACGCCGGCGCCGACGACTATGTCACCAAACCGTTTTCGGCAGCGCACCTTCAGGCCCGGATAACGGCGGTCCTGCGGCGGCGTGAATCCTCCGACACACTCGATGCGGTGATAGCGGTGGGGCCGTTGACGATCGATCAGCCGCGCCATACGGCGACATTGGACGACACGGTCTTGGAACTTACCCGACGCGAGTTCGCGCTGTTGTCGTACCTGGCCCGGCATGCGGGACGTGTCGTCTCGAAGCAGGAGTTGGTGGAGCAGGTGTGGAAGCAACCCTATATCGGCGCTGAAGCGACCGTGGACGTGCACGTGTCGTGGCTTCGCCGAAAACTGGGGGAGACCGCCGCTGCGCCGCGCCTGCTACGGACGGTCCGCGGCGTCGGCATCATGCTGTCGGACGAGTACCTCTCCGACGAGGCCGAATCCTCCCGGTAACGACGAAGCGAACGGATCGGCGTAAAAATGAGATGGGCATTGGCCAAGGTCGCCATCGCCACGACGTCGATGGTGGCTTTGGCATTCTGCATTCCTCTGGCGCTGGTCACCCGGCAGGTAGCAGAGGATCGCGCGATGATGGAGGCCAAGGAATCGGCGGGGTCGATGGTCACCGTATTGGCCGCAACGGATGATCCGATGGCTGTGGGGCGTGCCGTGGCGGCCGATCACACCGGGGCGACGGGGCGCCTCGCGGTACACCTCCCGGATGCGCCGGTGATCGGCAACAGCCACGCCGATTCGGAAGATGTGCAATGGGCGGCCGCCGAGGCGGAAACCACCACGGTGCCGATGGAGGAGGGCCTTATCTACCTGCGGGCGGTTCTACTCCCCACCGACCGTGTAGCCGTCATCGAGGTGTACCTGCCCAACGAGATGTTGACCGCGGGCGTGACGACGTCGTGGTTGACGTTGGCGGGCATCGCGACCCTGTTGGTGGGTATCAGCGTCGTGATGGCCGACCGTCTGGCGGCGAAGGTTGTTCGGGCGAGTCGATCGTTGGCGAACGCCTCGACTCGGTTGGGGGCGGGTGATCTGTCGGTTCGGGTCGAGCCTGCGGGGCCCGAGGAACTGAAAGACGCCGGGGAGGCGTTCAACACGATGGCCGATCGCCTGGTGAGTCTGGTTGATGCGGAACGAGAGCTGTCCGCCGACCTGTCGCACCGTCTGCGTACCCCCTTGACGGCCCTGCGATTGGATTCGGAGGCTCTACCCGATCGACCGGATTCGCGTCGCATACGGGCGTCGGTGGAGGCCCTGGAAACCGAGGTCGACGCGGTGATCGCCGGAGCGCGTCAGTCGGTCACCGACCGTTCGACGCGCTTGAGTGACGTGGGGGAGACGGTGGCGGCTCGCATGTCGATGTGGGGCGAACTGGCGGCCGATCACGGTCGACGGTACGAGATGTCGGGCCTTGACCATCCGGTGTGGATCAAGGTTCCGCACGAAGACGTCGTCTCGTGTATCGATGTGTTGATCGGGAACGTCTTTGCCCATACCCCCCAAGACGCTCCGTTTCGCGTGCACCTGGACCATCGTGCGGACTGCCTCGTCGTCGAGGATGGTGGGCCCGGCATCGACAATCCGACGGCCGCATTGACTCGTGGAAACAGCGGAGGAGGTTCGTCGGGTCTGGGTTTGGACATCGTGGCGCGCGTGGCCAAGGCGGGGAACGGGCAGCTGTCCATCGGACGCAGTGATCTGGGCGGCGCCCGGATCGTTTGGACGTTCGGGGATGCCCGCATCGGCTGAGCGGACATCCCCGCGTTGTCAGTTGACGTCGGATTCGGCCGAATCGTCGGTGTCCGAGTCGCTGTCACTTTCGTCCGGCGGCGGCAGGTAGCTTCCTTCGAGGAACTCCTCCCAGCTCAGGTCGAATGCGGTGAACCCGTCGCCGTAGGGCAACCGTTGTTCGGTACCGGTGACGATCACGGGATCACCGAGCTTCGTGAAGTTGAAGATCCACTCGGAGTCCTCCGGAGAGGCGTTGACGCAGCCGTGTGACACGTTGCGCACTCCCTGATCCCCGATCGACCACGGTGCCGAGTGAATGTACTGACCACTCCACGTCAATCGCTGTGCCCAGTCGATGTCGGTGATGTAGCAGTCTTCTCCGTCCTCTTCGCCGTCGCAGCCGGGTTCGTTGGTGGTGTCGAACACGGTTTCGGCCTCTTTCTCCATCACGATCATCGTTCCGGAGTAGGACGGGGTGCTGGCTTTACCCAGGCTGACGGGCATGGTCTTGACCACTTCGCCGTTTTTCTTGGCCGTCATGCTCTTCGATTCGTTATCGACCTCTACCACGCGAGTCTCTGAATCGATGTGGATGGTGCCGGTGATGTCCTGTTCGCCGTAGAGACCGTTGCCCAGGGGTAGGCCCCCAAGCCCGATACGGACGTCGATGACGGTGCCGGGTTCCCAGAAATCCTTGGGACGGTACTCGAGATGGTTGCCGCTGAACCAATGCCAAGCGCCCGGTTGCGGGGGGTCACTCTTGACGAAGAGGCGCTTTTCGACGTTCGCGCGCTCCTCTTCGGGCACCGAGAAGTCTCGGTTGAAGTCCACCATGATGGGGATTGCCTGCCCGTAGTGGTATTCCGACCCGTTCCACAGGGAGGCCCACACCCGGTTGGGTGGGCTTGACATGGTCGTGAACTCGGTTTCCGCGGTGGTCGCAATCTCGAATTCGTCCAATGCGGTAGCGGTCACCGTATATGTGGTCTCATACGACAACGGCGAAGCCGGAACCCAGCTCGAGCCGTCGGGTCGCATTTCGCCTTCGACGGTCTCGCCGTCGTCCGATTGGAGCACGAGATCGGAGAGTTCACCGTCGGTGACGTCGATTTCGAGTTCGGTGCTGACGGGGGCGTCTTCGGTTCCTTCTTCGGGCGTGATGGTGATTGAAGCGAGTGACTCGGGGGGTTCCTCGCTACCGGGGCCGTTGACAAATCGGGCTTCGCTTCCGCACCCGGCGGCCGTGGCGGCGAGGATACCGACTCCGACCACCGTCAGGACACGGCGAAACGTCCAGCTTTCCATGGGAAGCAACGGTACACACTCCGCGCACGGGTTGTCGCCCCACAGTCGCCGGTTTCACCTCGCGGAATGCCGGATATCACTCGTTGACCTGGTGGTCTCTAGACCGAACGTACCGCAGACGACAGCCTGTTCGGCTGATATTGACTTGTAGTTCGCGTGTTTCGTCACCGCATCGACAAGTGGATGTGATTTGTGTGGTCGCTGGAAGGATCGCCGCCCCCACCGTTGTATGCGATCCATCCCTGGGCCGGATCCCAGTACTGGTTGTACCAAATGACATACATGACGCCCAGTGCGCCGGCGTTTTCGACGAACCAGGCTGCAAGGTTGTCCCCGTAGGCCTTTTCTTCGCCGGTGGCCACGCCGCCGAACCCGCGGCTGCTCTGGACCGAGAAGTCGCACGCCCGTCCTAGTGGGTGTTCACCGAAGGTCCCACCTCGATAACAGGCGACGTATCGCTGAAAACCGCTGATTTGGGCCTGCTGGAGAGCGTGCATGGTGCGTGGGGTCAGACAACCCCCCGT
>DXGR01000113.1 GCA_019113825.1 Candidatus Stackebrandtia excrementipullorum
CCGGGTGTGTTCGTTCCCGTTCGACCGGTTACCCCACCGGTCATCGGGGCCCGACCGGGTGGCATGGCGCCACGTCCGGCGTTGACGCCACCGCGAAACGGCCTGACACGTCCCGTCATCGGCGCTCGACCAGGTGGTATGACCGGACGCGGAGCGATACCTCCGGGTGGACGCGGAGCGATGACCGGACGCGGAGCCATGCCTCCCGGTGGACGCGGAGCGATGACCGGACGCGGAGCGATACCTCCCGGTGGACGCGGAGCCATGACCGGACGCGGAGCCATACCTCCCGGCGGACGCGGAGCCATGACCGGACGCGGAGCGACCCCGCCTCCGAGCGGACGCACCCAGACGCCCGGACGCGCCGTGCCTTCCAAAGGCGGCACACCCGTTCCACGACAAGGTTTCGGACCTTCCGGCGGAACACGCGCCAAGCCTGCGGCACGAGTGCAAACCGGGCCGGTCCGTGGCCGTACCGTGCGCACGCCCACCCCCCAGAGCATTCCACGCGGCGTACGCACTCCGAAGATCCACCATGGTGGAAACGACGTGAACCGTCCGATCATCGGGCGCACCGGCAAGGCGAGGAAACGCACCGACGAATCCACACCGACGCCGCCGGGCGATGTGTTCGACAACGAGTGGTACGACGTGTCCGGAACCGTCGCCCCGGTGCTTGGACGTCAGAAGAACACCGAGGACGAATACGACCCGGGGGACTTCGTCACACGGCACAATCTGGGACGTCGTAACTGGACGGTCTGAGAGCTGTCGTTACACCGCTGTCCTGTTGCGCGATGTTCGTGCGAGGTCTCGCGACTTTACCGAAGGTCCTGCATACCACACGTATGCAGGACCTTTTCCGTTGTACGCCGTAGCCCACACCGGGTGAACTCCACGAGCCGCTGCCGAGAACCCGGTTCGGCGTGCGTCACGTGAAACGACGCAGACGAAGACTGTTACCGACGACGAACACCGAGGAAAACGCCATCGCAGCCCCGGCGATCATCGGGGCCAGGAGCCCTGCGGCGGCCAGCGGTATCGCGGCCACGTTGTAGGCGAACGCCCAGAACAGGTTCCCCTTGATGACCCGCAGGGTTTTGCGGGACAGTCTGATCGCGTCCGCGGCCACGAGAAGGTCACCGCGAACCAGCGTCAGGTCGCCGGCCTCCATGGCGACATCGGTCCCGGTTCCCATCGCGATGCCGAGATCCGCCTGCGCCAGAGCTGCCGCGTCGTTGACTCCGTCCCCGACCATGGCCACCACACCGCCCTCGTCCTGTAGACGACGGACGACGGCGACCTTGTCGGCGGGCATCACTTCGGCGTGAACCTCGTCGATACCGACTTCTTCGGCGACCGTTTGGGCGACGGCCCTGTTGTCGCCGGTGAGCAGGACCGGCCGCAGGCCCAGGTCGCGCAACCGGCGGATCGCCTCGGCGCTGGTGGGCTTGATCTGGTCGGCGATCACCAACAGTCCCTTGACCTCGCCGTCCCAGCTGACGGCCACGACGGTCTTGCCACGTTTTTCGGCCCGATCGCGGGCTTCGGCAAGGGCATCGTCAAGGTCCAGTGTCCAGTCGGCGAGGTGTCGAGACCGCCCGACGAGCACGGTGTGACCGTCGACCACCGCCGAAATCCCCAGGCCCGGCAGGTTGCGGAACTGCGAAAGCGGTGGAAGTTCACCAAGCCGTTCCCGCCCCAGGTCGACGACCGCCTGTGCGAGCGGGTGTTCGGAACCGGATTCGGCTGCGGCGGCGATGCGCAGCAGCGTGTCCTCATCGACACCGTCGGCGGGTACGAGTTCCTCGACCGCCATCGATCCGCTGGTGACGGTGCCGGTTTTGTCCAGGACGACGGTGTCGACGCGCCGGGTCGATTCGAGAACCTGAGGTCCTCCCACGAGGATGCCGAGCTGGGCGCCTCTTCCCGTGCCCACCATGAGCGCGGTGGGGGTCGCGAGGCCGAGAGCACACGGACACGCGATGATGAGGACGGCCACGGACGCGGTGAACGCGGCGACCGCTCCGGCACCGATGATGAGCCAAAAACCCAGGGTGGCGACCGCCAGAGCGATCACCACCGGCACGAACACGCCCGAGATCCGGTCGGCCAGGCGCTGCACTTCGGCTTTACCGGTTTGTGCCTCCTCGACGAGGCGGGCCATTTGAGCCAGTTGTGTATCGGACCCCACGCGAGTGGCCTTCACGACGAGACGCCCACCGACGTTGACGGTGGCGCCGGTGACGGTGTCGTCCTCGGTGACCTCGACGGGTACGGCTTCACCGGTCAGCATGCTCTCGTCAACCGCCGAACCGCCTTCGAGGACAACACCGTCGGTGGCGATCTTCTCACCGGGACGGACCACGAATACGTCGTCGACCGCGAGTTCGGATATCGGTACGGTGATCTCGGTGGTGCCGCGCAGGACCGTGACGTCTTTGGCTCCCATGTCCATCAGTGCCCGTAGGGCACTGCCGGCGCGACGTTTCGCTCGGTCCTCCAGGTATCGGCCCAACAGGACGAACGCGGTCACTCCGGCGGCCGCTTCAAGGTAGATGTTGGCGGCACCGTCGCCGCGGGTCAGGTTGAACTCGAACCCGTGGACCATTCCCGGCATTCCCGCGGTCCCGAAGAACAGCGCCCATACCGACCAACCGAATGCCGCGAGCGTCCCGAGGGACACCAGCGTGTCCATTGTCGCGGCACGGTGACGGAGGTTGATGAAAGCGGCCCGGTGAAAGGGCCATCCGCCGTAGACGACGACGGGCGCGGCCAGCACGAGCGAGAACCACTGCCAATAGGTGAACTGGAAGGCGGGCACCATGGCCACGGCGATGACCGGCGCCGACAATCCGAGCGACCAGATGACCCGGTGTTTCAGGGATCGTGTCTCGAAGTCTTCGGTGTCACCGTCTTCGGGTTCGGCAACGCGAGGCACAGTCGCGGTGTATCCGGTTTTTTCGACCGTTGCTATCAGCTCGTCCGGAGTGACGCCGCCCTCGACTGTGGCGGTGGCCCGTTCCGTGGCGTAGTTGACCGTCGCGGTGACGCCGTCCATGCGGTTGAGTTTCTTTTCGACCCGGTTGGCGCACGCCGTGCAGGTCATGCCGCCTATATCGAGTTCGATGATGGTGTCGGTGTGCATGTCCACCTCTGATGTGTGCGCGGCGAGTACGCCTTTACTGGTAACGGCGGGGTCAGGCGAGGGCGTACCCCGCCTCGTCCACGGCGGCATGGACCGCTTTCGGGTCGACGCGGCCGTGGCTGGTGACTGTGACTCTTCCGGTCGAGGCGTCGGCCACCACCTCGGTGACGCCCTCGATGGTCTCGATTTCCGCGGTGACCGCCCCCTCGCAGTGGCCACAGGTCATCCCGGTGACGTCGTAGACGGTCGTGACGGTGTCGTGGTTGTTCATTTCCGCCTCATTTCTCGATACCCTAGGGGGGTATGAGACGACCGTAGCACGACATCGACGCGCGTTGACATGATTCGGATCATACCCCCAGGGGGTAAATCTTATTGAATTGTTAGCGTGTTTCGCACTATCGGCGCACTCGAGGCGGCACCATGGCACCATGACCTATCCGCCGAGCGACGGTCCGTGGCAGCCGCCAGCCGGACAACCTCCGCCGGGTGACCCATACGGCTCCGGAAACCCGACCCCGCCACAGTCGAACCAACCCTCCTCCGGGCAACCGTTTCCCGACCCCGGATACGGTGGCCAGCACGGCTACGGCACGCAACCCGGTTACGGGGATCCGTCCGGCTACGGCGGACAACCAGGCTACGGTGCACCACCCGGTTACGGCGACCAGCCCGGTTACGAGGGACCGACCTACGGTGACCAGTCCGGTTACGGTGCACAACACGGGTACGGCCAGGAACAGCACTATCCACCGATGCAACCCGCGCCCGGTTACGGCCAACAACCCGGCGGCTTTCCCCCCCAGGGGTATCCGCCGCAGCCTCCACCCAAAAACGGAATGTCCACAGGAGCCATCCTTGGGATCGCCGGCGGCGCTCTCGCCGTCATCGTGCTCCTCGGAGTCGGCCTCATCTTCATCGTGGGTGGCGACGATGAATCCGGCACCACGGCGGGCGAACCGACGCAGACGGAGGACACCCCCGGGGACAACGGCGGAGACACCGGCGAGGACGACAACGGCGATTCCGAAGGCAACGCCATGAACGGCGACGGCACATACCTCGTCGGGAAGGACATCGCACCCGGCGAATACCGGGCGACCGTCCCGCGTGAGTCCTATCTGTGTTACTGGGAACGCTTGTCGGGCACCTCGGGTGACTTCGACGACATCATCACCAACGGTTTGGCCGAAGCCGGCGACGAGGTCGTGGTGACCGTCGAGGAATCCGACGTCGCCTTCGGCACCAACGGCTGCGGCGCCTGGAATCCCGCCTAAAACGCTCGCGCAAGGCCACGTGAACACGAGAAGGTCCGGTATACGGCACCCCCGTCTACCGGGCCTTCACTCACACGGGGACCCGACACCGCGCAACGCACCGTGACGGGTTTTCAGGGTGGGTTGCAGGCGTTACGCTGAACGGCAGCACGTATCGGAACGGCTGAATCCCACACCTCACGTTGTGCTCCCACACCGTCCGTATCGTGTGCCGCGATCTCCCGATGTCGTTTGGAGCAACCGTGTCCCTGGAACTCATCGCCGGATCAGCCGTGATGGTGATCGCCGCGATCGCGGGATTGGCCTGGTCCCGTGTCAAAGTGGCCGGGCCGGACCAGGCCTTCATCGTGACGGGGAGAAGAGGCCGACGAACGATCTCCAAGGACGGGATCGTGGCCACAGACCTCTCGGGACAGAAAGTCGTCATGGGCGCGGCACTGTTCGTGTGGCCGATCGTTCAAC
>DXGR01000114.1 GCA_019113825.1 Candidatus Stackebrandtia excrementipullorum
GCCGTGGTCGATGTGCGCGATGATGCAGAAGTTGCGAATCCGCTGCGGGTCGGTCGCGCCTGGAGCGAGGTTCACTGGCCGTCCGTTCATATCGTGGCTTGGTTCGTACTCGGTCCCCATGATCCCACGTCGCCGTCTGCCGTCGACCGCCAGAAGGCGACGTGGTGATTCCCGCCGAAACAGGACGTGGTGACAGTCGAGAATTCGGCATCGGTCACCATCGTGACCATGGATACCAGGTTCGGCAAGCCGGTTCCGTACGACAAGACCGCGATTCGGCCCCGATACGAGGAACTACCCGCCGTCGTTCGCGCCGACATCGCCGCGAGACTCGGTGGCGAACCGGTGTCCGTGAACGCCGCCGGCGGAGGATTCACCGGAGGATTCGCCGGCGTCCTGACCACAGCCGACGGCAACCACATGTTTGTGAAGGCCGCCGGACCTCAAACACCGTTCGTCGTCGACGCCTACACCCGAGAAGCCCACTTCAACCCGGCCCTACCCGCGGACGTTCCCGCCCCCCGCCTACGTTATTCGGCCCAAATCAACGACTGGGTCGTGTTGGGCATGGAACCGGTGGCAGGAAAGGCTCCCCGCCTACCCTTCACCTCCCACGAGCTAAACCTCATGCTGACCGCATGGGAACAGGCCGCCGCCGCTCTCACGCCGGCTCCACTCAACCTCGTCGACCTGGGGGTGCGAGATTTCGCCCTGGACGCGGGCCCCCGGTTCACCCACTTCGCCGCGGCCGCCGCCGGTGACGTCGAACCAACGTGGATGCCCGTCGACATACACGGTCGCCTGGAGGAACTGGCGGAGCTCGAAAAGGATGTCCCTCTCGCGTTGCACGGTGACGCGGTGGTTCACGGAGACCTTCGGCCCGACAACGTGATCCTCGGCGAGGACCGGGCATGGATATGCGACTGGAACTTCTCGTGCATCGGCGCCCCCTGGTTCGACACCGTGTCTCTACTGATCACCGCCCACGGTGACGGACACGACGCCGAAAGGCTTTTCTGGGAGCACACGACATCCCGTGACGTCTCATCCCACCAGCTCGACGCCGTCCTGGCGGGTGTCGCCGGTTACTACCTGTCCAACGGAAGCCGACCGTTGATCGACCGGGTTTCCCCCTATCTCCGTCAGCATCAACGATGGAACGGTTTGGCGACCCTCGACTGGTTGTCGCAGCGACGAGGCTGGTAACCTTGGTCGTCGCGCGCTATGACTGGTCATTCAGCGTGCACAACAGCTGAAAATCCCACAGTCAAGTATCACAGAAAGTCCGAGGCTACAGGCGTGGCGAACATCAAATCCCAGATCAAGCGGAACCGGCAGAACGAAAAGGCCCGGCTGCGCAATAAAGCCGTCAAATCGTCGCTGAGGACCGCGATCCGGAAGTTCCACACCGCGGCCGACTCCGGCGACCTCGACACCGCCGGCGTCGAACTGCGTAACGCCAGCCGCGCCCTCGACAAAGCGGCCAGCAAAGGCGTCGTCCACAAGAACCAGGCCGCAAACCGTAAATCGGCCATCTCGAAGAAGCTGAACACGCTCGCGAGCTAGGCCGTGAACGCAGGTCCACAGACCTGTCGATACGCGACATGAACGTGTCAGACCGCCGACGGTCCACGGGAATCCGTGGAACCTCGGCGGTCTTTCTCATGGGGTTTGGTGTGCTCACGCCAAGGGCGTGGCCCCGCCCCGACACACGACGCCTCTTGCGGTCCATCGCACTCGTTGTCTCATCAGACTGCAAGGGATGCGACGCTAACCACGGGCGTCGGCTATGTCCAGGATCGCGCGTTCCAATGCATACAGGCGGTCGTCCGCTCCCCCTTTGACGGCGGCATTGAGTTCGGCCGTGACCCGCATGGCGGTCACCAAGCCGTTCGGCGTCCATCCCCGAGCCTGCTGCATAGCCTTGTCGACCTGCCACGGCGCCATCCCCAGGCTGTTGGCCAACTGGTAACCGCTACCTCGAGCACCCGCCACTTTGGCGACGTTGCGGACACCTGTAGCCAACGCGTCCGCCAACGGCACCGGGTCCAACCCGATCGAGACGGCCCAACGCAACCCGCCCAGTGCGGCCGCCACGTCACCGGTGACCGCTGCATCGGCCACAGCGAAACCCGTCACCTCGGCACGTCCCCGGTAGTATCTGTTGACCTCCTCGACGGTGATCCTTCCCCCGGTGTCGGCAACGAGTTGCGCGCACGCATTCGCCAGTTCCCTCAGGTCGTGACCGACAGCGGTGATCAGCGCCTCGGCGGCACCGGCGCCGGGCTTGGCCCCCAGACGCCGTAGCTCCTCCTTCACGAAAGACAGGCGGTCCCCCGCCCGTTTAACCTTCGCCGCAGTGACCACCTCGGCACCGGCCTTACGCAAGCCGTCCGCCAACGCCTTTCCTTTGGCCCCTCCGGCGTGCACCACAACCAACCGAGTGCTCGGATCCGGTGCCTTGACGTAGGCCAGGATGGCCGCGGAGAGGTCTTTCTTGGCGTCTTGGCCGTTCTCGACCACGACGACACTCCCACCACCGAACAGGGTCGGGCTGGTCATCGAGACAAAATCCCCCGGTGTCATATCTCCGGCCGAACCCCGGTGAACCTGAATACCGGGGTCGTCACGACGCGCGACCTCGACAACCTCGTTCGCCGCGCGTTCCGCCAGCAGCTCTTCATCGCCCGACACCAGGCGTACGGGGATCGACATACCGTCAATCCTTGCACGCTGGTATGTCACGGCCGGAACAGCCAGCCCTGACTCCACAGATACTGGGCAAGCATCGCCAAACAAACCGTCACCACCACCGGGCGAATGAACCGCGCACCGCCACGCGACACCACACACGCACCGGCATAAGCCCCGATAACCTGCCCAACGGCCATGACCCCGCCGACAATCCACAACATTTTTCCACCGAACCCGAATATCACCAGAGAAGCGGCGTTGGTGGCGAAGTTCAGCGCCCGAGCCTGAGCCGTGGCGGCCACGAGCCGCTGACCTCGCAGCGACACCGCGGCGGCGGTGAAGAACGAGCCGGTGCCACCTCCGATGGCTCCGTCGTAAAAACCGATGCTCGGAATAATTGCTCCATGGTAGACACCTGTACCCACGGTGGCGGGCCGTTCGGCGTCCTCGCGGCGCGGCATAACGATGAAATAGACCGCGATCGTCGCCAAGACGACGGGGACGATGACGGTCAAGGCCGAGGCGTCGACAAACTGCACCATGGTCGTCCCGGCCGCAGACCCAAGCAATGCGCACACAAACGGAACCGTGAGCCTGACCTGCCCCGTCAAACCGTTGCGGTACATGGAAAA
The DNA here is from genome assembly GCA_019113825.1 of Candidatus Stackebrandtia excrementipullorum. Taxonomy (GTDB): domain Bacteria; phylum Actinomycetota; class Actinomycetes; order Mycobacteriales; family Micromonosporaceae; genus Stackebrandtia; species Stackebrandtia excrementipullorum. Next base: position 3,327 of record DXGR01000114.1, read on the forward strand.
CGCCGATGTGAACGTGCCGAAACCACTCTGCAACTTGTTCGTCGCCAACGCATTGACCGGAGGAACCTGCGCCAAAAGAAGCGCAGGCAACGTCAAGAGGCCTCCTCCCCCCGCTACGGCATCGATACTGCCCGCGATCAAGGCGACGGAAAACAGCATGAGCAACAAGGCGGGGGTGAGGGTCTCCACCGCGGAGATTGTGCAGGTGCGCCCACACGCGCCTACGGCCACGCGGTCGCCATGTGACCGGCACAACCGCGCACCCGGTGTACCGAAAACACCCAGATGCGTGATCGCCGGAAACATCCTCGTCACCATCGATCACATTCTCCGAGGTTTCGTCCCACCCCCATTCCGATGCGAGCTCACCGACGCGAAATCCGCAGACCGTCCTCCGCGCCGACCAATGCGACGGTCCCGTCCTTGTCGGTGCGCACAACCACGGCTTCCAACCGGATCAGCTCCGACAACACGCGACGATGTGGATGCCCATAGTCGTTATCGGCCCCCACCGACACGACCGCGACCGTGGGAGCAACCTCGGCGAAAAAGTCCGGCTCGAAATATCCCGAACCGTGATGCGGCACCTTCAAAATGTCCGCCGATATGTCCATACCGGAGTCCACCAGGTACCGCTGGCCGTCTTCTTCGATATCACCGGTCAGCAGGGTACGTACACCCGCCTGTTCGGCGAGCACCACGATCGAGTCGTTGTTCGGATCGGACCGTGTCCCGCTGAACCGACCGCCGGCCAACAACACCGTTACGGTAACGGCACCCACGGTGTATATCGTGCCGACCGCCGTCGTCGGTGCATCGTCGACCCCGATCGCCTCGGTGAGGATACGGACGCCGCCCATCGGAGCGCTCCCGTGTGGAGCTACCAGTTGGCCGACATCCCGGTTTCTCATGACGCCGGCAACGCCCGCCACATGGTCGGCGTGGAAATGACTGATGATCAACAGTGGAATCCGTGTCACCCCCAATTCCGTGAGGCACGCGTCGATCGGTTCGGGGTCCATGCCCGTGTCCACAACGATCGCCGTCCCCGGTTCCCCGGTCGACAGAACCAATGCGTCCCCCTGCCCGACATCGCAGGCCACCATCAGCCACCCCGTCGGCGGCCAGCCTCTGAACATCGTGCGAACCGGTGAAGTGCTCGCCACCAACGCCAAAACCAGTACCGCAACGACGACGAACCGGCCCCATCGACGCCGAGCCAACCACATGCCGGCCAACAACAGCGCCGCCAAAACCAGGGCCGCCAACCACCCCCGTGGCCACGAAACCTGTCCCACCGGCACCGCCGCACCGTGATCGGCGACCACGATCAACCAACGTGTCGGCCATGAGGCCAACCAGGCCAAAACCTGTGCGGCGTCAAGCCACCAGGCCGCGATCATGCAACACAACAATCCCAGAATCGTCGCGATCGGTACCGCCGGCGCCGCCAACGCGTTGGCCACAACGGCGACGAGACTGATCCGCCCCTCCCAAGCCGCCAGCAGCGGTGTCACGGCCAACTGCGCCGCCAAGGGCACTGCAACGGCCATGGCCAACCAACTCGGCCAGCCGCGGGCGCGCCATGCAGCAGTCCACCGGCCCGCCAACAGAACCAACCCGAGCGTCGCCGCCACCGACAGTGCAAACCCAAGGTCGGAAGCCAACTCCGGAGCGAACGGCAGCAAAACCACCACGGCGGCCGCCACCGATGGAACAGCCGCTCCGCGGCGCCCCCACCCGATCGCGATCAATCCGACCGCCGCCATCACGGAAGCACGCAGAACGCTCGGTTCCGGGCGAGCCAAGACGGCAAACGCGACGATCGTCGCGCACCCCACCACGGTTCGACCGCGCGGGCCCACCCCCAGACCACCCGCCAACAACAGAACCGCCCCCACTACGACGGCGACGTTCGACCCGGACACCGCCACCAGGTGGCTCATGCCCGTAGCCCGGAAATCCTCGGTGATCTCCTGCGGAGTATTCGACACATCCCCCACGACCAACCCCGGCAGCAGACCTGCGGGCCCTGGCGGCAGTCCGGCGCAAGCCGACCGGAACGCCTCTCGCATGGCACCGGCAACGTCCTGCCACCACGGTGGCGACGCCTCGGCGACGGCGGCATGCCGACTCCACACGGTGATCGCAGCGAGGTCTCCGGGCCGGTCCTTGACCGCGGCCATCCTGCCGGTCACGGTCATGCGCTGCCCGGGCAGCAAACCAGCCCATTCTGTCGGTTCCGGTGATGTCGCGGCAGTGGACGACCCGTCGCCGTTCCCGCCGTTGGATTCCACAGCGAACAAGACCCCCGCGGTGTCGACCACCCATGCGGTGTCACCGGCACGAATACGGTGAACCCGTACCGGCATCAGATATGTCGGTTCCCTCATCCCCTGCAACAGCTTCGGATCGTTCTCTACCGTCACATCGATATCGGCGATGCGGCCTTCCTCCACCGGCGGCAGGCTCTTCACCTCTTCCGCCACCAAGACGTGAGGCACGGTCACAGCAAGCCCTGCGGCGAACCCCATGACCAGGGCCACCGGAACCGCGGTCGACGGGCGACGCCAGACGGCACAGCACACGGCGACACCGATGCCGAGCACAACCCATGTGGCGGTCGCGGGTATTCGCGCGGCAAGCCATGTCCCGCCCCAAATACCGGCGGCGATCGTGGCCAGTCGGAAGTCATACCGTATGACGGTGCCGTCATCCGATCCTAGGAACGAGCCTGACGGCACCATCGGCTCGAACTACACGGTGACGAGATCGGCGAGTTTCGCGAATGTGGCCGGGCCTATGCCGTTGACCTCCTGCAACTGATCGATCGAATCGAATCCTCCAGTGGTTTCGCGGTGGTCCAGAATGTTTTGCGCCGTCACCGGTCCCACACCGGGCAGGGTCGTCAAATGGTCAACTGTGGCCTGGTTTAGGTTGATCGGGCCTTCCCCGCCGCCGGGTTGGTCTGCGGCGTCGGAATCGGCATCGGTGGGCTCTTCATCCCCAGAGGAATCCTCACCGTCATCCTCATTTTGTGCGTCGACCACGATAAGTTCGCCGTCGCCGAGTTTGCGCGCCAGGTTCAGGTAACCGGCCGAAGCAGATTCCGGGAGGACTCCCCCGGCCGCTTCTACGGCGTCGGCGACTCGAGACCCGGCCGGTAGCTCGACAAGTCCCGGTGCGGCCACATCTCCGGCGACGGTTACCGTGATCGGGGCTGTGACGGGATCGGCTTCGCTGGTCTGCGAGACCGCCACGGCCAGCGAAGCCGGCTCGGCGCGTGGCCACGCAAACCACGCCGCCAGCAAAGCGGAAACACCGACGACCACCAGAAGTACGGCCACGATGCTGCGTGTCCTTTGATCGATGCGAATTTTGGACATCACCGATGCCACGAACCGATTCCAGCGGTCGGTTCGGCGACCGGGCCGGTGTGCAAGCAGGTCGACACGTTCATCGCACCTGCTTTCGGACACGCCACTGTCGTTTGACGAAGCAGCATGCTCGAAACGGTGCCGCCCCTGTCGCGCCTGTTGAACGGGTACACGGGTTTTTATTGAAAGACTCATGCCCGATCCAACGAGCCGACAATTCGGACGCCTCGATCGACGTCATCAGCCTGTGGAGAACGAACCCAGCTGTGGAAAATCCACAATGGCAAGGAGATTCGTTACACCGGCAGCACCACCACGCCCAACAATCCGGGACCACAATGAGCGGCCAGCACCGCACCGACCTCGGTGATGTAGGTGTCCCGCAGGCGTGAACCGAAACGATCCGACAGTCGTTCGACCAATGCCTGAGCGGGCGTCGGCGAGCCAAGGTGATGGACCCCTATGTCGACGACACCGTCCCCCGACGCCTTCAGCGCCAGGTCCTCCAACCGCGCCAGTGCACGGCCACTGGTACGCACCTTCTCACGCACCTCGACTCGACCGTCCCTGATGTGCAGCAACGGCTTCACCGAGAGAGCGGTTCCCAACAGCGCCTGAGCCGCACCGATACGTCCACCACGGCGCAGAAATTCCAGCGTGTCGACATAAAAAAACGTGTTCGTGCGGTCCGCCGTTCGCCTGGCCAGTTCGGCCACCTCGCCGCGTCCCCTCCCCCGGCGCGCAGCCTTCGCCGCAGCCAACACCGCGAACCCGGTACCCATACCGGTGTTCCGTGAATCAACGACGATCACCCGATCGCCGTACTCCGCAGCCGCGGCGCGGGCGGCATCACAGGTACCCGACAATTCACCCGACAGGTGTATGGACACCACCGCGGCGGCCCCCTCGTCCAGGAGCCGACCGTACAGTTGTGCAAGCTCGGTCGGCGCGGGCCGCGACGTCGACACGTCGACACGTCGCTCACCCAATGCGGCCTGGACGTCTTCCGAGGTGACGTCGATGCCTTCTCGACCGTCGATGCCGTTGACCGTCACCGGCATGGGAACAACTGTCACCGGGTACCGCGATGCGATACCCGGTGGCAGGCAGGCTGTTGAGTCTGTCACGACGGCCACAGGCATGACCGAAACGTTAACTTAAACGTGTGTCCGGTGGACTGGGGCGTTTGGGGGAGGTTGGACAGTGCGGGGTTATTTCGCGGCCGCGGATTGAACCTCAAACGGGACACCCTGCTGGCATGTGGTCATAAGACCCTCGTTCACGGTCCCCGTCACCTCGACTTCGGTACCGGGTGACAGCACTGACGCGTCACCACCGACAAGGTTGTAGGTCGTACCCTCGAACTCCAGCAGCACACACCCCATCTCCACACCGCTGGATACGGTTCCGGTGAGTGTCATGCCTTCAGTGCCTTTCTCGTCGTCTATCCCGCTGGAGGGGTCCAGAGACGGAGTGTCCTTTCCGTCGTCAGCCTGGTTCTCCTCCACGGATGTGGAGGCGGTTTCCTGGCTTTGCGGGGTGTCCTGCTCATCGCAAGCGGTCAAACCTGCCGCCAGGGCAAGTCCGGCGATCGCGATCGCGAAGCGTTTCATCGTGATCTTCATGCCCCTGTGACGCGCCCGTTGGTCCAACGGTTCCATCCGGCTCATGGAGCCGAGATGTTGAGCCCGTGCATACGCCACCCGTTGTGGCCTTCCCGCAGGTCCGCCCAGCAGCAGTTATTCAGCCCCGCAATGGTCTCGGCTTGGGAGGCCGTCCAACCGAGGAAAGCGGCCAGCGCCTGCCGGATGAGGCCTCCGTGGCTGACGAGCACCGCCGTGCCGTCGGTCGGCAATCGGTCGACCACCGCGAACAACGCCTTACCGCCACGCTCTGCCACCGCCTGTTTGGTTTCCAAACCCTCCAGGTGGAAGGGCCGACCGGCTTGCCAGTCGGCGAAGGACTCGCCGTACTCGGCACTGATCTCCGAACGCGTCAGACCTTCCCAAGGCCCAAAGGAGCGTTCCCGCAACCGCAGGTCGACCTCGATCGGCGCGCCGGTGAGATCGACCAACGGTGCAGCAGTGTCGATCGCGCGCCGAAGGTCGCTCGAATACACCACGTCCGGGGATAGAAGAGCCAGCTGTTTCGCCGCACGGTCGGCCTGTTGACGACCGACATCGTCAAGATCGATGTCGGTCGTACCCTGAAATCGTCCGGCGTTGTTCCATTCCGTCTGCCCGTGTCGCAGCAGAATCATCCGTTTCATGCAGCGTCCCGATCAGCACCGTGCGGGGCCGTCCGATCCACGAACTCGATCGCCGGACAGTCCTTCCACAGGCTGTCGAGAGCGTAGTATTCACGCTCCTCGGTGTGCTGCACATGCACGACGACGTCCGAGTAGTCCAGCAGAATCCAACCACTCCCGCGGACGCCTTCTCTCCGAGTCGGCTTCACGTCGTGAGTCTTGCGCAGCTGCTCTTCCACCTCGTCCACGATGGCCTGGACCTGCCGCTCGTTCGGAGCGGAGGCGACCATGAAGATGTCGGTAATGACCACCTCGTCGCTGACGTCCAGCAACACAATGTCACGAGCAAGCTTGTCGGCTGCCGCTTGGGCCGCGGTCAACGCGATCGCGCGGGCGGTGTCTGTCGCTACCACTTGGTTCCTTACGTCGAGAGCAATACTCATTCAGTTTCTCATGTCCGACCAACAACGCACCCGCCGTTATTCCCGCACGTGACGTTGTCACGTCGAGTTCATCCGTACAACCGATGCTTGTCCACGTACCGGACGACCCCGTCGGGTACCAGGAACCAGATGGGTTCCCCCTCGGAGGCACGGCGTCGGCAGTCCGTCGAGGAGATGTCCAGGTCCGGCATCTCCACCTGTGTCACAGTCGCATGCGGGGGAAGATCGGCGTCGTCGACGACGTAGCCGGGCCGGTTCACCGTGATGAACTCCGCGAGCGAGAACACCTCCTCAACCGCCTTCCAGGTCATGACTTTTGCCAACGTATCGGCACCGGTGATAAAGAACAGGTCGTCTTCCGGATGGAGCCGTCGCAGGTCCCGGAGGGTGTCGACGCTGTACGTGGGGCCGCTTCGGTCCACGTCGACACGACTGACCGAGAAATCGCTTCGCCCCGCGGTGGCCAGTACGGTCATGGCGTACCGATGCTCCGCCGAAGTCACCGTCTGCTCCGACTTTTGCCAGGGGTCACCTGTCGGTACAAAGATCACGTGATCGAGACCGCAATGGGACGCCGCCTCCGACGCTGCCGCCAAATGCCCGTGGTGAATCGGGTCGAAGGTGCCGCCCATGATCCCGACACGACGGGTGACAGCCCGCGTAGCCACCGTGGGCGAGCTCATCTCGGTCATAGGCGTGATCGTAACCGCCGGGTGCCGTCGGTCGTCCGGCGCCGCGACCGCAGCGCCCGGGCCACCTCGTCGGTTTGATCTGCCACGATGCGACGCAGGTGCGGGTTTTCCTCGTCGGCCAACATGGCGTCGGCCGCCACAACCGTCTCGTCCGAAACCGCATAGATCGGGTACAGCAAATGCCCCAGGTGCCGCGCTTCCCAAGGCATGCGCTTACCGATGCCGCCACCCGATTCGGTAAAGAAGCGCACGACGTACTCACGTGTGACCTCGGCCTGCTCCGGCCACCAGAATCCGTCGGCCGTCGCGCGCAGTTCGTGGTTGGAGAGCTTGTCGCCATACTGAACGGCGTGCCACGCCATCTCCTTGGCTGCGCGTGTGGGTAGCGAAGCACGGCAGGTCGCCGCATGGCGGTGGCCGGCCGAGCTGGGATCACGTGCCAGTTCGGCATCGATGTCGGACTCGCCGGCCTCCCCCAGCACGGCCAGGCGCGTCATCACCGCCCACCTCAGGTCGGCGTCCACGGTCACGCCTGGTGGTACCCGCCGACCCGCCAGGAGGTCACGCAGCCATACGACGCCGACGGCGTCGACCACCGCTGTTATCTCGTGACGGAGAGCTGAAAGTTGGATGCCTGCGCCCGGCTCCGCCGATTCCCGCAGACCATTCGCCAGAAGCCGCCGCAAAGTCACAAGCTCGTCGCGTTCCGAGGGGTCCGCGTAAACGTCGACGAGCGTTCGAACGCGGTTGAGTTGTGCCTCCACGGCCGCGACCGACGACTCGCCCGGCAGCGCCACGGACAGTATCTCCAGATACCGCCGCACGGACAGGTCTCCGTCGCGGACCATGTCGTACAGCAGGTTCCACAGCAACGCCCGTGTCACCGGATCGTTCATGGCCGACAAAATGCGCGGCAACGATGCGAAGCTGCGGTCGTCCAGCCGGATCTTCGCGTAGGTCAGGTTGCCGTCGTTGACCATGAGCAGGTCGGCGGCGGGGAGACCGACCAGACCGGGTACCTCCGTACGCTCCCCGTCGACGTCCTGCATTACTTCGGCGTATCGGACCACCTCGTCGTCCTCGTACCGGTACAGGCCAAGCCTCAGCCGATGCGGGCGCAACGTCGGGTGGTCCGGCGATGCCGTCTGTACCAGGCACGCCCGCGAATAGGCACCGTCTTTGACGGTGACGTCGGCGGTGATGGTGTTGGGCCCCGTCGTCCGCAACCAACGACGTGACCAGTCGTCCAAGTCCCGGCCACTGGTCTCGGCCAGGCACGCCATCAGGTCGGCCAACCTCGCGTTCCCGAACCGATAGCGGTCGAAGTAAAGCCGCAGACCGTCGTAAAAGGCCTGCTCCCCCACCCAGGTGGCCAGCTGGTTCAAGACGGCGCCTCCCTTTGCATAGGAGATTCCGTCGAAGTTGTTCAACGCATCGTCACTGGCGAGGACCTCGTCGGCCACAGGATGTGTGGAAGGCCTTTCATCCGCTTTATACCCGCCCATGGCAGCCATCGCGTCACCGGCGTAGGAACCGACGAATCGGGTTCCCTCCGTCGCCGCTCGAACCCCCATACAGTCGGCGAAGGACTCGTTGAGCCACAGGTCGTCCCACCACGTCATGGTGACCAGATCGCCAAACCACATGTGGGCCATCTCGTGAGCAATCGTGGTCGCCCGAGCCTCGCGCCGCGAGTCCGTCACCGCCGACCGAAACATGAAAGCCTCGTCCCGGAACGTGACACAACCGGGGTTCTCCATTGCGCCGGCGTTGAACTCGGGAACAAAACACTGATCGTAGGTCGTGCCGAACGCGTACGGCACACCGTACAGTTCGTGCAGCCGATCCCAGCAACCGAACGTGACATCGAACAACTCGTCGAGGTCGGTTTCCAACGCTTCGCGATAACTGCGCCGGGCATGCATTCCGAAACGGACACCGGCATGCTCACGATAAACAGAGTGGTAATGCCCGGCGACCAACGTCATGCAGTAGGTCGGGATCGGTTCGGTTTCGACGAACTCCCAACGACCCGGCTCGACCTGAGTGCCCGCTTCATTACTCACCACGGTCCAGTCCTCGGGAGCGGTGACCGACAGCCGGTAACGAGCCTTCAGGTCCGGTTGTTCAAAGCACGCGAACACACGACTCGCCATGTCGAGAAACGACATCTGATAGACGTAGTCGAGGCCGTCCTCGGGATCGGTGAAGCGATGCAGGCCTTCTCCTGAGCGGGAATACTCCATCGTCGCCGACACGGTCAGAACGTTCTCCGCAGCCAAGTCGGGCAGCACAAGACGTCCATCCGCTCCCAACCCGGACACCGGAAGGTCTACACCGTTCAGTGTCGCCCGATGCAGCACAGCGGGAACGATCTCCACAAACGTTTCGGCTCCCGGTTGCGAACACCCGAACCGAATGGAGACCATCGATTCAAAGTGAGTGGAACCGACGGTCAAATCAAGATCGACGTCATAACCGTCAACCGTCACAAGAGCGTGGCGGTCTGCGGCCTCCGTCCGGAGAAGATTCGGCATTCCGCCATCTTTCCCGGGAAAACACCACAATGCAATAGCCGCCATCCCCGAAAGAATGGCGGCTATTGCATACAAAAATATGAGTAGAGGGAGGTGGTGGCGTTACGTCCCAACAACGTTCCGCTCCGTGCCTCCCTCTACTATGGGTTATAGTCCGGCGGTGACCTACTTTCCCACTCCCTGTCGAGAGCAGTATCATCGGCGCTGG